>CAZFAP010000008.1:0-51308 GCA_964516325.1 uncultured Verrucomicrobiota bacterium | reverse complement strand
CGATGCTCCGACGACCGCTCCCACTGTCCCTTTCAGAAACTGCCGGCGCGATACACAAGCGCCCGCAATGTCCGCCGAGTTCCTGTTGTCTTTCCGTTCACCGTCTCTTCTGACCATCGGGTGCGCCTCCTCATGCAATACGGTTGTTCCTTCTTCCTCTGAGTCGGTTAAAACAGCACGTCCTCTCCGACTCTGTCGGGCCCAAACCTGCTGTTGAACGGGACAGCAATGGTTGTGGTTTAACTGTGGGTGCAACAATTAGGAATTGAGTGAAGAATAGAAGGTCATCTTCCAGCCGCGAAGATATCGTGCAGCACGTCCGCGATGGTGGATTCCGCCAGTTCATTCTCCATTGCCGCTTGGGCCTTTCGGTAGTGCGCCAGCAGCGCTTGCGTCACCTATTGGGCCTTGTTCGTTCCGCCGGGGGTTGCCTGTAATGTCCGGAAGGCTCCTTTTCCGTCGGGCATTCTGCCGAACGCGACGTCATCTTTTTGTTTGCCGAATGTGACGGAATCGAGCATCGCGTTTCCCCGCGCATTCGAATCAATGAGCATCACCGTTTCGCCGTCCTTGCCGAGCTTGAAATTGGCGTGGAGGCCGGGGTTGGCGTGTCCTTCTTCGTCCGCCCAAACGACGAGGTAGGCGCCGGGCGCAAGGGTCGTGCCTTTCGGAAAAGCCCATTTGCGAGGATTCTCCTTCTGGTCGGTCAGGTACATGCCCGAAAGGTCCACTTCCTGGTCGCTGACGTTCAGCAACTCGATCCAGTCGTCGTACCGCCCCTGTGGATCGGAGATCGTGGTCTGGTTGGCGGCCATCAGCTCGTTGATGACCAGCGGTGATGCAGTGGCGATGGGGACCGCCACGCGGTAGGTGAGCGCACCAAATTCCGCTTTTGAAGGGTAGAACGCGGTTGTTCCCACTGAGGCAGGCGACCTCGCTTCCACATAGTAGTGGACCTGGGTTCCGGCAGGAAACGGGGGAATATCGCCGCCGTACAGACCATCGCCTGCCGTGCCCTTGTTGTGCGTGCCATCATCGAACATCAACACGTGCTGGAAAGGCGCCCAACGCGCTTCCGCATAGTACAGGATCACGGAATCTGCTTTGGCCTCGCCGCTCATCTTCGCGGTGACGCGGACGGATTCGGTCGGCAGTGGTTCGGGAGAATCCGCCGACGGGCGGTCCTTGACGCGGTGAGAGACCTCTTGAATCAGTGGCCAGGGTTTGTTGATCTCGGGACGGCTGAGGATGAACGCCCGCCGTTCCTCGACAAAACGTTTCAGGCTGGGGGTCGCTCCGAAGCCGGGGCCGCCTCCACCGCCCGGTCCTCGCCCGGGACGACCGCCGCCTCGACGCCCGCCGCCGGGCATGCCGGCATCGCCCTGGGGGAGTTCGTCCTTGGAGATGATGCCGTCGCCGTTGCGGTCGAAATCCTGGATGAACTGCTGCGCCTGCTCGGGCACCTCGTCCTTGGAGATGGTTCCGTCACCGTTGGCGTCGAATCGCCGGAGAATGCTTTCGGCATCAAAGCGCCGCTCGCCCGGGGCTCCTCCTCCGGGTAAACCTCCCCCGGGCGGGCCTCCTGTTTGTGGAACGTTGCCAGGCGGGCCTCCTGCCTGTGGACCGCCTCCGAACGGACCTCCCCCCGGTGGGCCTTCTCTGGCGGAATCCTCGTCATGGGCTTTGATGAAGACTTCGTAAGAGTAGAGTTTCTTGGTGTCAGCCTTCACCTCCTCGCCGATGAGCTTCTGATAGCTCTCGACAATCGGGGCCAGCTTCTCCCAATCGAGGGATTCATTGACAATCGTTCGCACGTGGGCCAGATAGCGCGCCCGGAGATGGGGGATGGATAAGAGGCGATGGATGACGGGGCGGGAGTTGTCATCCGCGAGGGCAAGAGGGTCAAGCTCTGCTCCCGAAATCCTCAGCCCAAAAAACGGTCCGCCGCCGTAGCTGAGTGTTTCGTTATTGTCAATTGACAGCAAGTGAAAGCGCCCATATCGGCCATCCGTATAGAGAGCATAATCAGCCCCCCGTGTAACGTAGCCCTCATCTATGAAGATGTTCTCGAGGGCGATGAGCCACAGGGCTTGATCCACATTCAGGATGGTGTTGAGGGATCTTTCGAGCTTGTCGTCGGGCGTTTTGTTGAGCGTTTCACACAGTTTGATCAGAGCGGCCCAGGCATCTGGCTCGTCCCCGGATTTTATCTCGTAAGCGCGTTTATAGGCGGAAGGATCGGGGCCGAGCCAGTCCAGGGCGCTGGCGCTGCCGAACCCCATGCCGACCTTCCACCGAAAACCTCGCCCGGCGCCGAACCAATCCTGGAGGAAATCGCGGTTGAATTGCTGTACATTTGCATAGACTCCCCAGTTCTCGCCGTTGACGACAAGCTTGACGAAGTTGGCGTTTAGCGCTGGCGTGTACTCACGGCAGATGCGCGAAAAGAGCACCTCGCGGAGGAACGAGGGGTCCTCATGAGAATTGTGGAGGTTAAGGGTCCTGTAACCGTAAAGGCGTTCATCTTGGTCGGTGAAGTCGAGGGAAATATTGAAGGGTTTCTTCTGAGACTGGCCGCTCATCATATACGAGGTGTTCCCGCGAAAGTGAATGCCGACCCCCGGATGTGTGACGCCATCCACGATCAAGTCGGCTGGTACCTCCACGGCGGTTCGGTAGAAGTCGCCGAGCTCATCGTACCAATCGGCGGCGGCAAATTGGAGATACAGTGTACGGAGCGTGTTGTCGTCGTACAGGTCGGTGTTCGGCGGAATCACGCCCGTCGTGGGGGGCGTTAATTTCTGCGCGGGGGCTTCCGTATCGGGTTTGGGGGCGGCGGGTTGGCGGCCGAAGGGACCAAAGCCGCCGCGTCTTTGTTCGCGTGCGGCGGCGCGTGCGGCGGCTCTCTCTTTGTCATTGAGTTTGCCGTCGGCATCGGCATCGAATTTGGCGACAAGCTCCGTTCGCTGAGAGCCTCCGGGGGGACCGAAGCCGCCAGCACCCCCGAGCTGCGGAAGCCATTCCTCGCTGCTCAATTTGCCGTCAGAGTTCTTATCGAGCTTCTTCAGGGCAGGGATGGCATTCTTGATTTCGGATGCCGAGATTTCCTCGTCATTGTCGGCGTCGAGGGCTTCCATGAGGGGCATCGGCGGGAGGCGAAAACCACCGCCTGGCCCGGGCATCCCCGGTCCCCCGGGCGGACCAAAGCCCCCGGGACCGCCGGGGGGACCGAAGTCTCCGGGTCCACCGGGGGGGCCGAAGTCTCCAGGGCCACCGGGGCCAACTCGGCCTCCGGGAAAGCCGAACTGGGGACGTAATTCCTCGGAACTCAGTTTTCCGTCGTTGTTCTTATCGAGGGTCTTCAAAGCGGCCACAGCGTTCTCGATCTCGGCGGCCGAGACCTCGCCATCCTGGTCGGCGTCGAGAGCGAGCAACAATGGGATCGGGAGAGGTCCGAACCCGGGGCCCTGACCCCGCCTGCCGGGTCCCCGGTCGGAGAAACCCGGAGCTCGCGACGGGGATTCCTCTTCCTGTTTCTTGCCTGCGTCTTCGAGTCTCTTCTCTTGGGGACCGGCCGGGGAGGAAACAACGATCACGTACACCAAGCACCCCAGGGCCAAAGCCAACACCACCGATAGAAGTCTCGACATCTTTCTCTCCTCTCTTACCTGCACTGCGAATGAATCAGCCAAGAGCAGCCGCCCGGACCATGTCGTCAGGCGACCCTGCCATGAATCGCCGCGAAACTTGAGGGCTCCGCTTGCCCGGCGCATCTTTCCTCGGGCTGCCTCAGGGGCTTTTAACGTGCAATGTTCGAGCCAAACCTGCAACATATTCTATGGCAGCAACTTGCATCGCAGATGGCGTGCACGAATTGCGCGCCCTTTCTTGCCGCCGCAATGCAAATCCTGCACAGGCAGAGCTGCCGTGGCTGATACGAAAACCGACCATGGAAATCCGGACACTTTTCTCCCTTTCGCCTTCGCTTGCGCCGCAAGGTTGCCGCAGGACATCGAGGCATGCGCCGGTCACTCCTTCAGATGACAGGATGCCCCATCCACTTGTCTGCCGAACATCCGGGCAATGCTTTGTTGTTTGCCTTTGTCCCCGTTTCTACGTGAGGCGCCGGTTTCCACCACAACCTTGGGGAATGAGGCAGCTCTTGCACAGGCAGGTTTAACGCATGCTGCTGTTGCACAGTTTAGCTTGGCGTTCCGCACCCCGCCCAACCACAGACATCGTAATGCCTCAGTCACAGGCGGGGGTGTGGCTCCGGCTGACACACGAGAAGAGACAACAACCGCAGTGGCTCATGAACTTCGTTCACCCGGAGAGCATGAAAATCGAGGGTGCGCATCGGTCCTTTTTATGGCAGAACTCGCGCAGAACATTTCCAGAAGATGAATCGGATTCTCGAACGCGGGAGCTCCGCTCCCGGGGATGAAAGCTGAAGCTTGGCTTCAGCACTCCAGAGGGATGCCGAAATATGGAGTGCGGGAGCGCACAGCTCCTGCTTTGTCATGCGGAAGCCCAGCTTCCGCACTCCGGGCCCGGCGCCATCTGTGCGATCCCTGCGTGCTCTGCGGTTCCATTCCCATGCGAAAGACCCCAGGATTCTTGATGGGCTTCGCCACCCATAACTGAGGGATAACGAGACATCGGTCAAAGGGGTTGACACAGAAATGACGGGGTGTTACAGTAGAATTAGATCTTCGGGGCTGGGTGAAATTCCCGGCCGGCGGTACAGCCCGCGAGTCCTGCCGAGAGGCGGGACTGATCCGATGAGAGTCCGGAGCCGACAGTCAAAGTCTGGATGGAAGAAGATCTACAAAAACCAGTTTGCCATTGTGAAAGCCCCGAAGGTTAGCATCTCGGGGCTTTTGGTTCCCAGGACGCCCCCGCGCCGGTCGGTAGTCCAGGTTTGACGGGGGCATGAGCCACCCTGCTCACTGTGAGGCGCGCTCTTGTGAACGCGCCATCGCTGCTCAACCGTGAGCGTCAGGAGATAGGGACATGAGAACGGCGCCTTTGTCGATCGTAATCGTTACTGTGATGCTGGCCGCTTCTTGCCACAGGGGTACCCGAGTGTCGGAGCCTCCGCGACGCATCGTTTCGAGGGAGCGAGACGCTAATCTCATTCTTTGTGTGCGGAACATGTCGTGGAACCGCCATGATGCGAACGTTAGGATTGACGGCGTTTCGGTGGCGCAGATTCGACTCCCAGCGATGCGCTTTTCATTGAGACGTGAAGGGGAGGGCTTTCGCGAGTTTCCTCGCAGGGTTTTGCTTCGCGTGCCAGAAGGGGTTCACAACCTTGAGATCGAGTTAGCGGGAACAGGGACCAAACTGGAGAGGGAATTTGAGCTGAAGGGAAGGTCCTGGGCCCTCGTCATTTATTCGGAAGAGGCAGGTTTTTGGTTTGCTATTTCGGATCAGCCGATTAGACCCCTGGTGTTGTGAGGGCGTGGGGGTCTGGCGGTAAGGAGGTATCAGGCGGCCGGCAAGGGACAAGAAAGGTGAGGAGGGCACTCTTGATAAGCATGGTGTTCGCGGTGGTGTCGCTGGCGGGCTGCGCGGGACCCAGTACCTGCCGATGGAGGAAGAGAAAAGAAGTATGAGAGTAAGCGGTGTTGAGGAAGTTGTTGAGGACTTCAGGGCTGGGAAGATCGTGATCGTCGTGGATGATGAGGATCGCGAGAACGAAGGCGATTTCATCATGGCGGCGGAGAAGGTTACGGCAGAGGCGATCAATTTCATGGCGAAGCACGGTCGCGGCTTGATATGCCTCCCGGCGGCGAGGGAGAGGCTCGAGGAGCTGGATTTGCCCGTCATGGTGGACCAAGTCACCGCCCTTCATGGCACAGCCTTCACCGTCACGATAGACGCGAAGGAAGGGACAACGACGGGGATTTCCGCCGCCGACAGGGCTAAGACGATCAAGCGGTTCACGGAGCCGGGCGCCAAGCGGGACGATTTTGCCCGACCGGGGCACGTGAATCCGATACAGGCGGTCGAGGGCGGAGTCCTGCGTCGGGCAGGGCATACGGAAGCTGCCGTGGACCTCGCGAGGCTTGCGGGTCTCTTACCGGCGGGTGTTCTCTGCGAAATCATGGACGAGGACGGAACAATGGCAAGGATGCCAGCGCTCCTCAAAATCGCGGAAAAGCATGGCTTGAAGGTCGTTACCATCGCCGACCTCATCAAGTATCGCCGGAGAAGGGAAAAGCTCGTCAAGAAGGTCGCAGAAGCGGACCTCCCGACCGAGTACGGCTTCTTCCGGCTGCACCTTTACGAGAGCCTGCTGGACGAGGCGGAATATCTCGCGTTGGTGATGGGGGAGATTTCGGCTGAGGAGCCTGTCCTCGTCAGGCCGCACTGCCAATGTCTCACGGGAGACGTGTTCCGATCCGAGAGATGCGACTGCGGGCCGCAGTTGGAGATGGCGATGAGGATGGTGGCAAAGGAAGGGAAAGGAGTCATTCTTTACATTCCGCATGAAGGACGTGGAATTGGGTTGGTGAACAAGATAAGAGCATACGCATTGCAGGACAAGGGCCTCGACACCGTGGAAGCCAACCTGGAGCTTGGGTTCCGGCCGGATATGAGAGAGTACGGCGTCGGGGCACAGGTTCTCTACGACCTCGGGTTGAGGAAGATCAAGCTATTGACAAATAATCCGAGCAAATATGTCGGGCTTCAGGGGTACGGGTTGGAAATCGTCGAGAGAGTCCCGATCAAGGTTCGTCCGACGAAGTACAACGAGAAGTATCTCAGGGTGAAAAAGGAGAAGTTAGGGCACGTGCTGTGAGGGTTGAGAAGATTTGTTGACGGGATGAACAGGATTGACAGAATATGTTCGTCCGGCATGGGAAAATCCTGATCGTCCTGAAAGGGGACACCATATAAGCATGGTGTCCCCTACAGGCTCTTGCCGCCCCTGCCGTGAGAAGGAAAGGTGGACAAGAAGGAGGAACGTTTTTTTGGGAGGGTGCCATGGGTAAAACTTATGAAGGAAAGCTGATTGCCGAAGGGAAAAGGTTTGGAATCATCGTCAGCCGGTTCAACGATTTCATCTCCAAGGAGTTGCTGGCCGGGGCGATGGACGCGTTGACCCGACACGGGGCGAAGGACAAGGACATTGACATCGCCTGGACGCCGGGGTCGTTCGAGATTCCGGGGGTGGCGAAGATGATGGCGGAGTCGGGCAAGTACAATGCGGTGATCTGCCTTGGAGCCGTGATTCGCGGCGGCACGCCCCACTTCAACTACATCGCCGCGGAGGTCTCTAAGGGCGTCGCGCAGGTCGCCCTTCAATCCGGCGTCCCGACGATTTTCGGCGTCATCACGACGGACACAATCGAGCAAGCGATAGAGCGAGCCGGCACAAAGGCGGGCAACAAAGGCTTCCACGCCGCCGTCGCGGCAATCGAAATGGCGAACCTCTACGAGGAGCTCAAATCGTCGTAACACGACCCTTTCGACGGGATAACAACACAGAAAGGATGCCGAAGAAAGGCGCGGGCGCAGGGCTGGACTCCGCTCCGGGGCGGCGCTCTGAAAGGGCAGCGGAGAAAGATTCAGGAAAGGATTGAACCCAATGTTGACCCCTGAAGACCTCGAGGTCGCACGCGAACTACGTCGGCGACTCTCAGCCATCGTGAAGATTGAGGACTTTCGGGTCTTCGGCTCGCGGGCTCGCGGCGACGCAATCGATGACTCGGATCTTGATGTTTACCTCGTTGTTGAAAGCCTCACGCCAGCCATCCGAGGACAGATTGACGAAGTAATGTGGGAGGTTGGATTTGAGCGAGACCGAGTTGTCTCGATTATCGTCGCAACGCGACAACAAATTGATCGCGGGCCGTTCGGCGCCAATCCACTCCTGCGGATTATCGAGCGAGAAGGAGTCCGGGTATGACGTTTCAGCCCGAGCAAGTGCGCGCCCTGGTTCGCTACCGGATGGCCCCGGCTCACGAGAGCATCCTTACGGCTCGTCACTCGTCTTTGGCTGTCTCGGCGTCGGCACTGCTTGCGATTCCGATTTCATCTCCTTGAGCTTCAAGTAGAGTGTGCTCTCCGCTATGCCGAGGAGACGAGCCGCCTGCCTTCGGTTTCCGTTGGTCTCGCGCAGCGCAGCGATAATCGCCTCCCGCTCCAGCTCCCGAAGCGACTTCGCCTCCGGCACGGACGTTACGCTCACTTCCTTTCGCGTGATTCTGACGGGGAGGTCCTCAACGTCTATGGCTAAAGACGTGCTCAGCGCGACAACCTGTTCGATGCAATTCTCAAGCTCCCGCACATTTCCGGGCCAATCGTATACGATTAACGCTGCAAGAGCTTTATCGGAGACGGTTCGCGGCGTCTTCTTTCCCGCATTGAAAGTCCGAGTGAAGTCCCGCACCAGAGCCGGGATGTCGTCCTTTCGATAGCGCAGCGGTGGGATAGTTATCGGGATCACGTTGAGCCGGTAGAAGAGGTCCTCTCGGAACCTCCCCTTCTTCACCTCCGCCTCGAGGTCTCGCTGCGTCGCCGCGATGATCCGCGCCTCGAACTTGACGGTCTTTGCGCTGCCGACCGGTTTCATCTCCCGCTCCTGGATTGCCCTCAGAAGCTTTGTCTGAATCTCCAACGGAATTTCCGAAATCTCGTCAAGGAATACCGTGCCCCTTCCCGCAACCTTGAAAAGCCCCTCTCTATCCCTCGAGGCGCCCGTGAAAGCCCCCTTCACGTGCCCGAACAGCTCACTCTCAATGACGTTCTCATTCAAGATGTTGCAGTCAATCGGGATAAACGGCTGCCTGGCGTTCGGGCCGCACGCGTGAATCGCCCTCGCTATCAGCTCCTTCCCCGTCCCGCTCTCTCCCTGGATCAGAACCGTGCTGTCCACATCGCCGAGCTTTAGAATTAACTTGTAAATCTTCCTCATGCAAGAGGACACCCCGATGATGCCATGAAACCCCTCCGTCTCAAGAGAGCTTTGCTCAGGCAGTTCATTCTGCGTCCCCGCTCTGTCTCGGACGACCTCCCGGAGAAACCTCATCATGTCCGGCGTGCTGAAGGGCTTGGTGATGTACTGGCAGGCGCCCAGCTTCATGGCGGCGACGGCTGACCGGATAGTCCCGTAGGCCGTTATTATGATTACTTCCGAATCCGGGTGATCCTTTTTGATCTCCTTGAGCAGGTCCGCTCCGTCGGCGTCCGGCAGCCGAAGGTCCAGCAAAATCAGGTCTGCCCCTTGTTGCCCGAGGATGGCGCGCGCCTCTTCTGCGCTGGAGGCCACGAGAGGCGTGTAGCCAACGTTGGAGACAATCGCCGCACAGAGATTCCGGATCTCATCGTCGTCATCCACGACCAACACGGATGTCTGAGGTTCCATCAGTGCCTCCTTTGATGCGTTGTTCCTCTCCTGTGGCCTGTGAAGCTCGCTCGACCACGATCCGGGCACCCCACGACGGAGTTCGGCGTTTCCGCGCCACTTTTGGAGACGGTTCAAGAAGGAACGCAACCGCAACCTGCGGAAATCGGACCCGAAGGTCAGGAAGCAGTATTGGCAGGGCGAACGCCTTTACCTTGCCTCACGAGACAGGAAAGCGCGCTGAGGAAGAATGACTGGCTCAATCTCAGGTTATATTCCCATAACCTTTCTCTAATGTCAAGACGAGATTTCCCGGCGTTCGGGGAGAGCGGTGCAGGGATCAGATTGAACATCGCTGTGAACAAAAATGTGCGAGGGGTGGACTGCCAGGGCGGCCCGCGTGCGGGCCTAATAACCGTGAAGAGAGGCAGTTAAGATAGCAGGAGCTTGGTGCGCAGTGTATGGCACATATCTTGTATCCACCCCACCAAACCCAAACTGTCAACGGTTCTTTGCCGCCGGGGGAAGTCGGCCCATTTTTATTCTTGGCCGATTGGGTGTTGCCAATCGCACGCGACTCCGTTTCATTCCCCGCCTGAGGGCCGTACAGGCCGCCAAACAGTCAAGTCTATCACCTGATTACGTTGGGGGGTATTGAGCATGAAACATGAAGCCGAAGTCAAACCGGGGCCAACAGCGGAGCAGGCGCCCGCTGCCCCCTCAAATCCGCAGCCAGAGGCTGCGCCGATCGAAGCTAACCGGAGGGAAGGATCAACCTTCAAAAAGCGGAACCTGTTACGGAGTCTCATAGACAGCGTACCGGACCACATTTACGTCAAGGACACGAAGAGCCGTTTTGTTCTGGCCAATGTTGCTCTTGCCCGGCACATGGGGGTTGAGTCGCCCGCCGAGCTTGTGGGAAGGACGGACTTTGACTTCTATCCCGAGGAACTGGCAGCGAAGTATTGTGCCGATGAGCGGGCGGTTATTGAGTCAGGGGCGCCTTGCATTAACCACGAGGAGCCCGGCACGGACCGGGCGGGCAACAAAATGTGCTTTCTGACCACGAAGGTGCCTTTGCGGAGCGCCGCCGGGAATGTCGTAGCTATCGTAGGCACCAGCCGCGACATCACCGAACAAAAGCGTGCAGAGGAGGCGCTGGGAGAAGAACGCAACCTTCTGCGAACTCTGATAGACAATTTTCTTGACCCAATTTGCGTGAAGGACAGAGAGGGGAGGTTCATCCTTGCCAACCCGGCGTTTGCCCGCCATGTCGGCGCAACGGCTCCGGAGGAGGTCATCGGCAAAACGGACTTTGAGTTCTTCCCGATGGAGGTTGCTGCTCACTACCGGTCCAGCGACCAGGAGGTGATTCGGTCGGGAAAAGCCGTGCTCAACAGCGAAGAAGTTGGATTGAACCGACAGGGGACGAGGGTGTGGACGCTGACCACGCGGGTTCCTCTTCGCGATGCTGGCGGCAGGATCATTGGGCTTGTAGTAGTCAGCCGCGACATCGGAGAGCTCCGGCGGGCAGAGGAATCCTTGCGAGCGTCCGAGGCTCTTTACCATTCCCTGGTCGAGAGCATCCCCATGAGCGTTTTCCGTAAGGACTTGGAGGGGAGGTTCATTTTCGGCAACACCCTGTTCTGCAAGGCGCTCGGCAGACCGTTCGAGGAAATCGTCGGCAGGACCGACTTTGACTTCTTCCCGAAGGAGCTGGCAGAGAAATACCGGCACGACGACCAGGAGGTGGGAGAGACGGGGCGCATATTTGAGGACATCGAGGAGCATCAGAAGCCGGATGGGGAAAGGATATATGTTCAGGTGTTCAAGACGCCGGTACGTAACTTCGACGGCGAAATTATGGGAACACAGGGGATTTTCTGGGATGTCACGGACCGGAAGCGTGCACAGGAGGAGCTGGTCCAGGAGCGGTATCTCATGGACAGCCTCATGGATAACCTTCCCGATAGCATCTACTTCAAGGATGCTCAAAGCCGCTTCACAAAAATCAACAAAGCCCTGGCCCAAAGCTTTGGGCTGGGTGATCCATCGCACGCCCTGGGCAAGACGGATTTTGACTTTTTCACGGAGGAACATGCTCGTCCCGCGTTCGAGGACGAGCAGCAGATCATGAGGTCGGACCAACCGCTGGTCGCAAAGGAGGAGAAGGAGACCCGGCTTGACGGAACTGTGAGGTGGGCGTCAACGACCAAGATGCCTCTCCGCGATAAGGACGGAAAAACAATTGGCACGTTCGGCGTTTCAAGAGATGTTACGGACCGGAAGCTGGCAGAGGACGAACTGAAACGAACGGCGGCGGAGCTGGCTCGTTCCAATGCGGAACTGGAGCAGTTCGCGTACGTGGCGTCGCACGACCTCCAGGAACCGCTGCGAATGGTCGCCAGCTACACGCAACTTCTGGCGAAACGCTACCAGGGGAAGCTCGACCCCGACGGGGACGATTTCGTTGCCTTTGTGGTGGACGGGGCGACGAGGATGCAGACCCTCATCAACGACCTTCTGACGTACTCCCGGGTTGGGACCCGGGGCAAAGCCTTTGAGCCTGCCGACTGTGAGACTATGCTCCGGCGCGCTCTCGCGAACTTGCAGATTGCTATTGAGGAGACGGGAGCAGCGGTGACCCATGACAATCTGCCGACGGTGATGGCCGACGAGATGCAACTCTGTCAGCTCCTCCAAAATGTAATCGGGAACGCCATCAAGTTTCATGGGGAGCAGCCGCCCTGGGTGCACGTCTCAGCGAAGAAGGAGGGGAACGACTGGCTTTTCTCCGTTCGGGACAACGGGATCGGGATTGACCCGGCTTATTTTGAGCGAATCTTTATCATCTTCCAGCGGTTGCACAACCGCGGGGAGTACGCGGGCACGGGGATCGGGTTGGCGATCTGCAAGAAAATCGTCGAGCGGCACGGAGGGCGAATCTGGGTCGAGTCGGAGCCGGGGAAAGGCTCGACATTCTACTTCACAATTCCGGAGAAGGGAGGTGAATGACGTGGACATGGAGCGTTTCGGCAGACCCGTGGAAATCCTGTTGGTCGAGGACAACGAAGGAGATGTTCGCTTGACCAGGGAAGCCCTCAGGGAGAATAAAGTCGGCAACCGACTGAACGTGGTCGAGGATGGGGCCGAAGCGATGGCCTTTCTGCGACGACAGGGCAGCTACGCCAGCGCGCCTCGCCCGGACATCATCCTGCTGGATTTGAATCTCCCCAGGAAGGACGGTCGAGAGGTGCTCGCGGAAATCAAGTGCGACGCGGACCTCAAGCGTATCCCCGTGGTGATCCTGACGACCTCGAAGGCGGAGGAGGACATCCTACGCAGCTACAATCTCCACGCCAACTGCTACGTCACCAAGCCGGTTGGCTTCGAGCAGTTCGTGGTGGTGGTGAAATCCATTGAGAATTTCTGGTTGACCATCGTCAAGCTTCCGCGGGAGTGATTGTCCTCTCGGTGCTATCGGACCGCTCGGACCGAGTACGAGAGGGGAACGCCACTGAGCGGGGGACGGCGGAATATCCTGACAGGAAACTTCTTGGTGCGAGAACGGCTCCCCGTGCAGTTTCTTTTGAAGGGGACACCATGCTTATATGGTGTCCCCCGTCCTTCAATGATTGTGGAGCAGGATGGATGGTTCGGATCAGGGGGGATTGGGCCGGTGCTTCGGCAGCGGAGTATACCGCTCTTCACCGAGCCGGCCGTCATGGCGCGTTCGGTATAGGAGGAGTGTTTCGTTTCGACCTGTCCATCGGGTTGGCGTGTTCGCTGCAACTGTGTGAGGAGGAATGAGCCACTGCCAAAGGCGCCTTTGCAGCTTCCACCGCGAAGGGGGTGGACGATGAGTCCGGGATCCGGAGTCAACGAAATGAACTGGGACAAAATAAGCGTCTTGTTGGTTGAAGATAATCCGGGAGACGCACGCCTCCTGAAAGAGATGTTGCGGGAGGTCAAAGGCGGGCAATTCAGTCTCGTGTGGGCGGACCGTCTTTCCGCTGGTCTGGAGCGTCTGGCGGAAGGAGGAATTGACATTGTTCTTCTTGACCTTTCTTTGCCCGACAGTAATGGTCTCGACACGCTCGCCAGCATCCAGGCTCAAGCGCCCCAGTTCCCGATCATTGTGTTGACCGGGCTGAACGACGAGGCCCTTGCGGTACGGGCTGTAAGGGAGGGAGCGCAGGATTATCTCATCAAGGGTCAGGTGGACGCGAATCTCCTGGTCCGGGCCGCTCGATATGCCATCGAGCGGAAACGGGCAGAGGAGGAAAGGCGGCAGCTCCAGGAGCAATTAGTCCACGCCCAGAAGATTGAAGCGATCGGAACTCTCGCGGGCGGCATTGCCCATGAATTCAACAACATCAACGGGGAGATCATCGCCTTCATTGATCTGACCCTCGAAATGGAAGACCTTCCGGCGGCGGCAAGGCGAAACCTGGAGACCATTCGCTTTTCGGCCGTGGCCGGGGCGGACTTGACCAAGAGCCTTCTTGCGTTCTCCCGGAGGGATATTGGGGATAGGAAGCCCGTCGAGTTGAAAGACGTCGTGAACGAGGCCCTGAGAGTGATAGAGAAGCAGTTTATCCGGGAGGGGATACAGCTAACCGTGAAGCATTCCCCTGGCGTGCCCTCGATCATGGCCAATACCTATATGTTGGAGTCGGTAGTGATGAACCTGGCCATCAATGCCCGGCATGCCATGCTCAGGTCGGCCGCCAAGTGCTTGACCGTTGAGACAGGCATCGAGAATGAAAAGGCTTTCATAAAAGTGGAGGACACGGGGTGCGGGATACCCGAAGAGGATCTCTCCAGGATCTTTGACCCGTTCTTCACCACGAAAGGCGCCCTCGCTGGCGGGGAGGTGTACGACGGAAAAGTGCACGGGACCGGCTTGGGGCTGAGCGTGTCGCATGCCATCATCGAGGGGCACGGCGGAGAGATTAAGGTCGAGAGCGAGGTCGGCAAGGGGGCGACTTTCATGGTGTACCTTCCCATCCTGGAGAACAAACCGGAGCAGCATGCGATGGCACAGGAGGCCGGGGGGCAGGATTTCGCCTACCTTGACCGCCAGTGACGATCGTGAAATGACCCCCGCCCCGCGACCTCTGGCGGTGAAGTGCCGCCCCTGAAACACCCACCTGGTCATCCTCCTCCGACGAGAAACTTACCTTTCGGCCCCGGCGGCGATGGTCCCCGGCCAAGCCTGTTTTCCTTGTGAGGTTCGGGGCAATCCCTCACTCATGGGTGCGGGAGGTCATTGGCAATCCGGGCATCCGCCGCGTGAGGATGGAACCGCAGATATCCCGGAGACAGCACCGCCCGTGGGAGAAGCGCGGCACGGGGAGTCCGCCCATGTCGCCTCACGGGTCCTGCCCCGCCGAGGACGGGGGATGCCACAAACTTCTATCCTCCGCGTCCTCTGTGCTCTCCGCGGTGAGTCCCTCCCGAGACTGAGGCATTGCGCTGTGGGCTTCTTTCGTCTTGACAATATGTCTCGCTGTGCGAAGATGGATTTGAGGAATTAACCGAATTGTTCTCTTCGGGCTTTTCTCTGAAATGCTGAGGCTCACGCTTCTTTAAGGAGGAGATTATGTCCAGCAGAAGGGTTTCAAGGCGAGTGTTTTTGCGGCGCGCGATTTGCGGCGCGACGGTG
The DNA here is from genome assembly GCA_964516325.1 of uncultured Verrucomicrobiota bacterium. Classification (GTDB taxonomy): domain Bacteria; phylum Auribacterota; class JABMQX01; order JABMQX01; family JABMQX01; genus CAZFAP01. The sequence goes on along the minus strand of CAZFAP010000008.1, from coordinate 36,285 downwards.
GGCGCCGCCGCGGCAGGCGACAGCACAATCTGGGCTGAGGCGCCGGGCGCGAGGCGGACAGGAACGAGAATTCCAGAGGCGAAGCCGCTCGGTATTTCGTGCGCTGTATTAGTCGTGGGGGGAGGCCCGTCGGGTATAGGCGCGGCAGTTGGAGCAGCGAAGGCGGGGGCGTCGGTCCTTCTGATCGAGCAGTACGGCTTTCTCGGCGGGATGGCGACGGCAGGGATGGTGAATCCGTTCATGAACTTCCATGCCGGGGAAAAGCAGTTGATTAAGGGCGTCTTTCAGGAACTGCTCGATCGCATGCAGAAGATGGGGGGATACGGACTGCCGGGGATGGCGACTCGCGCGTTCGACCACGAGCTGTTTAAGATTGCCGCCGACCAAATCCTGCTGGACCACGGCGTGCGGATGCTCTTCCATTCGTTCGTTTGCGGTGCGGAAGTGAAGCAGGACAAAATCGAGCAGGTCGTCGTAGTCGGCAAATCGGGGCCGCTTTCGGTGAAGGCGAAGGTTTTTGTTGATGCGACAGGCGATGCGGACCTCGCTGCGCTGAGCGGGGCGCCATGGGTGTTCGGGCGAGAAAAAGATGGACTGGTTCAGCCCTTGACGACCAATTTCAACGTCGCGGGGGTGGACGAGAGCAGGATGCCGCCCGGAAAAGAGGTCACTGCGCTGTACATCAAGGCGAAAGCCGAGGGAAGAATCGAGAATCCACGAGAAGACGTGCTTCTCTTTCGCACGACGCGAAAGGGGGAGATTCACTTCAACACAACCCGCATCACCCACATAGACGCCACGAACGTCCTCGATTTCACAAAGGCGGAGCTGGAGGGGCGAAGGCAGGTCTGGGAGACGTTCCATTTCCTGAAAAGCGAGGTTCCCGGTTTCGAGAACTCGTACATCATTAGCATTGGCCCTCAGGTCGGCGTCCGTGAGACGAGGCGCATCGTCGGTGATTATGTTTTGACGGAGGAGGACGTCCTCGGAGCAAAGAAGTTCGACGACGGAATCGCCTTGAACAACTACCCCGTGGACATTCACAACCCCGCGGGAACGGGGACGGTGCTGAAGCATCTCAAGCCGGGCGAGTTCTACAGCATCCCTTATCGCTGCCTGACGCCGAAGAAAATCTCGAATCTCATTGTGGGAGGAAGACCGATTTCGACGACGCACGAGGCGCATTCGTCGAGCCGGGTGATGCCGATTTCCTGCGCGACAGGTCATGCTTGCGGCGCGGCGGCAGCTCTTGCGGCGAAGGTGGATGGAGTGTTCCGCAACGTTGACGTGAAGCTCGTCCAAGGGAGGTTGGTCGAGCAAGGCGCGGTGTTGTCGTGATCGTGAGCTGGAGAGACCGTAAAGGGACTGCCCGCAGAGGGCGCAGAGAACGCCGAGGTGGATGATCACCTCGATCTGCTGGCAGGTCGTACCCAATAATCTCTGCGGTCTCGACGGTCTCTGTTGTGAGAGTGAAATGAGAAGTGGACTGAAGTTTCTTCAATTCTCCGATGTGCATCTGGATGCCAGCCTGCGTGAGTCGAAGCTTTTGCTGCCAGAGGAGAAGCGACAGCAGAGGCAGCGTGAGATACGGCAGCTTGTCGCGGAAGCGTGCTCGCTGGCGCGAGAGAGAAGCTGCGACCTGATTTTAACTCCCGGCGACCTTTTCGACGACGAGTCGGCGGAATTCGACACGATTCATTTTCTGATAGACACATTCGGATCGGTTGCGCCGCTGCCCATATTCATCACGCCCGGCAACCACGATCCGTACGTCCCGCAGTCTCCGTATAACTCGGATTTCCTCGTCGAGAAGGGGATGCCAGGTTGGCCTGAGAACGTACGTATTCTTTCGGCGGATGCTTTTGAGCCGGTTTGCTTGCCCCAGAGGGAGGAAGTAGTAGTAACCGGAATCGGCGATATTGGGCGAGGGACAGAGCAACGGCGCATTCTTGGCGAGAAGATCGCCTCACCTGGGGCGCGCTATAGCATCCTTCTGTTTCACGGCTCGCGCGAGCCTTTCCCGCCGGGCAAAGAGCCAACCGTGCCCTTTTCCGACGAGGAGCTTTTGTCGCAGGGCTTCGACTACGCCGCCATCGGGCACTATCACGCCCACTCGGAAATCAGAGATCGAGACGGGCGCATCCGCGGCGCCTATTCGGGGACGCCAGCTTCGCAGAGGCTCAATGAGGCGGGCGAGAAATACGTGCTCGTTGGCGAAATTTCCGAGGACAAGACGGTAACGCTCGAGAGGGTGAAGCTCGACCGGCGGACGCTCCACATCGTCGAGGTTGATTGCTCGGGACTCACGCATAGCGAGGCAGTCATCAGGAAGATCGAGGAAGAGGCACGGAAGGCTTCGCAGAACAGCGACGATATTCTGTTCATAGAACTGGCGGGTCGCTTTCCTCCTGGGTCGGCGTTGAATTTGCCACCAGACCTCCTGCAAGACAGATATTTTCACGTCAAGGTTGATGACAGCGGGTTGATACCTGATTACGACTTAGAGAAGTACCTTCGCGAGCCGCAGTTGATGAGGAGCGTCGAGGGGGAGTTTGTGAAGGCTCTGAAGAACAAAGAGGCGCAGACTCCCGACGAGAACGAAAAACGGCTCATCCGCGCTGCCGTGCATTACGGATTGGACGCCTTCCACCACGAGAAAATTATCCGACGGTATGAAGATTAAAAGGGTCGTCGCATCCAATTTCGGTTGTCTCTCGGGCAGCTACGACTTCTTCGACGATCGCGCCAACGTCGTCGTGGAGGAGAACGAGAGCGGAAAGTCCACGCTCGTCGCGGCGGTCCTTGCGGGGCTATACGGGCTTCCTCCGAGTCGCCCGAGAGAGAAGTTGAGCGAAAGAGAGACATACCAGCCGTGGAAGGGCGGCCCATACCGAGTCCAGCTCGAGGTGGAAGACGATAAGGGGCGACCCATGCGGATAGACCGAGACTTCGCCGAAGGGAAGCTGAAGGTTACGGACCTCTCGACGAACAAGGATGTCACGCAGGAATTCCGCGTCGGCAAAAGCGAGTTTGCCGTCGGGGACCGGCTTCTCGGCATCTCAAGAGAGGTCTTCCTGAAAACTTGCCTTGTCAAGCAGCTTGAGATCGAGACCGTGGCGGAGAAGCCCAGCGAGCTTGTCAGCAAGGTGCAGCAGATATTTGATACCTCCGGCGGCAGGGGCACTGCCGCAGCGGCTATTAGTGTCCTGAAGCGCGCCGTCGAAAAGTATCGCGGCAAGGTGGTGAAAGAGGGGAAGGTGGAGAACGAGATCATCGGGCTGAAGGAGAAGACCGCGGATTGTGAGAGATGGATGCGCGTTTTGGTCGAGGAGAGGCAGAAAGCGGCGCCGACGATGGTAAAGCTGCACGACCTCCGCGACGAGATCGAGAAACTTGAGGCTCGTCGCGGTGAACTCGAATATCTCGCCCCCTTGGCGGAGATTAAGGAGCTTGAGGGAGCTCTGAAGGACGATGCGGAAAACCGTTCGGCGCTCGATAACCTCATCAAGCAGAGAGAATCCCTGAGGGAGTACAGCGATTTCCCGAAGGAAAAAGCGGCTGAATTCGCGCGCCTCGTCGGGCGCCTCGAAGCGCTGCGAAAGCAAAGGAAGCAGGTGGCAAGCGAGCTTGACGACCTCAAAAGGGACCTCGAAGCTAAGCATTCGGCCCTGAAGAAGTTCGAGGGATTTGAGGTTGCCGACGAGAATTTTAGGACGCGTCTGCACGGCGTTCGCGCGGACATGAGCAGGCTCGACCAGGACGTCACCGAAAAGCGCCGCCTCATCGCTGACTTTGAAAGCCGTTTGAAGGGGGAGGGATATGCGCTCTCTGAGATTCAGGACTTGTCGAGCAAGTTTCTGAGTTTGAGCGTCCAGGACAATGACTTCTTGAGGGACTCGGAGAAGGAGACCGAGAGGACCCGAGCCGACCTCCTGGAGCTGGACAAGACCGAAGCCTCGTGTCGTGAGAAGCTGCGGGCGGTCCGGAGGCCCGGCCAGGTGCTTCTCGCTTTTGGGCTTCTGCTTTGTGTCGCGGGAGCCGCTGCAATGGTGGCAGGGGCGCTGAAGACAGGCGCCGTAGTCGGGGCCTTGGGAATTGGAGGATTTGTCTTCGCTTTGTTCCTCATGCGCCGGAGGGAAGTGAACGAAATTCTTAGGAATTGCGAACAGGTCGGTGACAAGCGGAGCTCCCTCCTATCAGAGCGTGCCGCGCTCAACCGAATGCTCGAGGAGATGAGGTACAGGGCGGGCTTTGGAACAACCGACGAGCTGTCCCAGGCTTTCAAGCGCTGGGGAAGACTGGAGGGGCGGTATCAGCGGCTCGAGTCGATGCGAAAGGACCTGGGGCAGGCGGAGACGCAGCTTTCTTCCGCCAACGAGGCAGCCTCGGGCGAACTCCGAAAGATTGGTCTCAATGTCCCTCCGGCGGAGGTGGACGTCGCCGTCCTGGAAAATGCGGAAAAGCGGGTCGGCGAATATCTCGACGCCGTCTCATCGGTGCGCCAGTTAGAAGAGACGCGAGGAAAGCTTGAGTCGCAGATAGGGGAGGTTGACCGGGAAGCACGAGCTCTACGCGAATCCATCAGCGGGATTCTTGTGGCGGCAAAGCTCCCACCGGAGTTGCCAATCGAAGAAGCCGGACCGAAGGTCGAGGAAGCGAGGCAGAAATGCGAGGAGTTTCATCGCCTCAATTCGCGAGACATACCGGAGCGACAGCGAACGATTTTTCCGCCGGAGAAGGTGTCCGCAATGGGGCAGAGGCTGGAGTCCCTCAAGCGGGAAACCGGAGAGATGCTTTCGGAGCAGCCGGAGTTCTCGAAGCTTCTGCCGTTGCGAACGCATTCGGAATACCAGGAGGAGTCCCGGAAGACCGCCAAAGACATCGAGAACAAGAAGGAGGAGAAAAGGCAACTCCTCAGGGAGGTGGAGAGGGTCGAAGAAAAGTATCGCGAGGAATATCCGCGGCTGGCCAACGAGCTGGCGGAATTGAGCCAAATCCTCGACAGCACGGAACGGTTTCAAAAGTCCATCTCGATGGCAATCGAAACCCTCGGGGAAATCTCTTCGGCAAGCCATGCGCGGTGGGCGACCGTCCTGAACGAGAGGGCGAACGAAATTCTCCGGCGCCTCAATCCACGCTGTCGGGAACTGAAATTCGACCGCGACCTGAGCTTCACCGTCGTTCCGGCAGAAGGAGGAGAGCCGAAGGACCAAAGGCACATAAACGCTCAGCAGAGCGTTGGGGCGAGACACCAGATTTACCTTGCGGTGCGCCTTGCCCTGACCGACTACCTTTCCTCAGCGACCCCCGGGGTCTCTGCGGTTGACACCTACCGCGAGAGGGAAAAGGCACCGCCGAGCAGCCAGAGAGCCGTTTCGCTGCCGGTGATTCTTGACGACCCGTTTGCGACCAGCGACGACGAGCGTTTCCTTTCCGGGATGGCGTTCATTTGCCGGGAGTTCCGAAAAAGGCATCAGGTCATCGTCCTGACGTGCCACCGCCAACGCCACTCCGATCTCATTCGGCAGAAGTCGCCGGACCTGAGTGAGGAAATGCGCATCCTCCAGATCGCCACCTCGCCATAAACGCGGCAAAGACGTGAAAAGCCCGGCGCCCGTCCCCAAACAGCCCTGGGGTGCGGCTGTGGTTCAGTGGGTGATTTTCTGATCGAGCCCAGGGGGCATACGGACAGCTCTTGCCAGCCTTGAGCCAGCACAGGGAGCAGGTAGGACCCGGGCTTGTTTGTGCGCTCTTGGCTGTCCACCGACACACGATGCACTACCTATCTGCTTTCAACCGACTGACACACAGCCACACGCATTCCATCGGGTTCATTGACGGTCTTCCATGCTGCGGATAGAATGACACCGTTTCGCCGGGACCTGAGCCAAAGCGGGCGCTCCCGGGAGGGAGGCAGCGTCCGAAGTGCGACCGCCTTTTGGCCGGACAGCCGGTTGTCGGCGCCTCAAGAGGAAGACCGAGTTTTGACACCGAACCCCGCAACACCGAACGCACCGAGGCCGGTCTCTGGAATACCCAAGAAGAACATTTTGTTCCTCGGGTTCGTCTCGCTATTCACGGACGTGTCAAGCGAGATGATTTACCCCCTTGTGCCGCAGTTCCTTGTCAGCATGGGCGCGAACAAGACCGTCATCGGAATGATCGAGGGCATAGCGGAGACGACCGCCACCGTTCTGCGGGCTTTTTTCGGGCGGCTTTCGGACCGGTGGAAGAAGCGCAAGCTGTTCATTTACGTCGGGTACGGGCTGTCGGCGATTTCGAAGCCGTTTCTGTATATCGCGCAAGCCTGGACGGCCGTTCTGGCGGTGAGGTTTTCGGACCGGGTGGGGAAGGCCATCCGGACGCCTGCGAGAGATGCCCTCATTTCGACATCGGTGGAGGCTTCCAAAAAGGGGAAAGCGTTCGGTCTTCACAGAGCCATGGACAGCTTCGGAGCCATCGTGGGACCACTCCTGGCGATGCTGATTCTCTTCGTGTCGGACAATCGTCTTCGGTTGGTCTTTTTGCTGTCGGTAGTCCCGGGGCTTGCGGCGTTGTCGTTCATCGCCTTTGCCAGAGAGAGTGCGGCGGGACTGGACCCTGCCGCGCCGTCCCGTCGGGCAGAGAGGGGCTTGAGAAGCCTCCCGTTCACCATGTTCGTGGTCGCTAACATTGTTTTCACGCTGGGGAATTCCTCGAACGCATTCCTGATTCTCAAAGCCCGTGAGGCAGGACTCGAGGTGTCGCTGATTCCGGTAATTTGGATAGTGTTCAACGTCCTCTACACCCTCTCTTCGCCCATATTCGGTTCGCTGTCGGATCGAGTCGGCAGGAAGCCGATCATCGTCGTCTCGTTCGTCTATTACTCAGTTGTGTACTGTGCATTCGCCTTCGCGCGGAGCCTGTGGGTAGTCTGGGCGCTGTTCGCAGCATACGGCATTTACTACGGATTGTCGGAAGGGATATTCCGGGCGTACATTGCCGACCTGATTGAGCCGGAGAGGAGGGCCAGCGCGTACGGATGGTTCAATACGGGAATCGGGCTGGCGCTTCTGCCAGCATCGCTCATTTTTGGGGCGGTGTGGGACGCCTTTGGGAGCAAATGGGCGTTCCTGACCTCGGCGGGATTCAGCTTGCTTGGCTTTCTAATCTTCCTTGCCAGCCTGACAATGAAATCCCCGGCGAAGCCCGCTGCGGAATGATGGCACGACTTCCTATCGTGCCGCCTCGTGTCCCAACTCCATCTTCATCCGCTTTCCAATGAGCACAATTCGCGGGTCGCCCCAGCACGCCCAGTCGGAATACGAGTTGTCCGCCCCACCGACGTCGGTGATTAGCTTCAGGGTAATCCTCTGACCCGCGAAGTCCGACAAATCCGCGACCTCTTCGCTCCACTCCGTTTTCTGCCAATGCTTCTCGAAGAGGATTGTCTCCTCTTCCCCGACGCGATTGGCGGCAACTTTAAAAACCACGCCATCTTGAGAGGTCGAGCCATCTCGCAGGCCGATGGCGACTTTCAGAACAGCGGCTCCTTTCGGCAGGTCAACATCAAATCGCCCGTACGCATAGCCGACTCCTCCGACGTACGGCGGGTGAGCGAAGTAGCCCTGTTTCCGAAGTCCGCCGCAGGAATTCTCTCCAACATCGAAACTCGCGCCGGAATTCTCGTTGCCGACAGTTTCTTTTCCCCCGCGGGAGCAGCATCCCCACACCGGCTCTGGCACGAGATCAGAAAGACGCTGTGTGGTTTCTGGAGCGGGCGTTGTTTTCATCCAGACCTTTTTCTTGTACGGAGCGCTTCCAGCACTGACCGTAACCGTCAATTCAGCGACTTCTTCTCGATCCGGAACGCGGACGCTGAACGGCAGTTCACTCACTCGTCCTCGCTTCAGAAGAACCTCCCGCCTCACGAGAGTTTGCCCCGGCAGTGAGTCGGAAGCTACTTCCACCGTCGAGGTAAAATCCCAGCGGAGATGGCTGACCACCTCCACCCGAAACGTCAGTTCTTCGCCGGGACGAGCCTCCATCTCCCCTGGCAGGAGATTTATCTCCATCGCGGGCGCCGGTCGAAAATCGAGCCAGGCGGAAGCCGTCGCTTCCTTCCCTCCGACCATTCTTCTCGCTTCACCTCGTACCCAGACCCTATCGAATTTCGTCGCATTCACGGGCATCTCAAAGAGAAAGTCGCTGCTGAGTCCAGAATGCTGCCCGATGGGCGCCGCGATGTTTTTCTCGACGGAAATCGCGGTTTCTCCCTCAAGTGTCAGCCTGACGCGAACGTCAGACAGGCTCGACCGCGCGAAGTTCCAAACGGTCGCCTGGACCGGAAACTTCTCTCCGGCGCCGATCTCCCATTCGTCGCTTTTGAGGGAGAGCTGGAAGCTCGGCGGCGATTTCTCGGGTTCCTCAAGGAATTCAATTCGATACTTGATGGCGCCCGCTTTGGGAACGAAGCTCAATCCGCCCCTCGACATTCGAGGCTCGATCTTCTCCAAATCTTCTCCGCTTTCGGCGACGGCAGTGATCCTGACTTCGGAAACAACGAGCCTGGGCATGAGCCTCGCCGTGTAAATGCAGAAGTCGCTGCATGCCGTCGCCGGAATCAACCACCACAAGCGTTCGTTCTCCTTCTTGAGAACGAGCGCACCCCTCGCCGCAATTTCCGGCAGGCGGACAAAGGCGTCCCGGGCGTCCACGTACAGGTACTCCGGGGAATTGACGAATTCGACTCGCGTTTTGCCGACCATTTTTGAGTATTGGACGAATCCCTTTCCGCCGTTAGCGTAGAAGCCGAACGGCGGAAGGATATGCGACCCGTCGTCTGCCTTGATCGCCCAATCCGCTTTCTCGTTATAGTTCACGAACAGCTTGAGTCCTTGAGAATAGCGGACAAAGACGCGCCCATTTCTGTAAGCGTCCGAAGCCAGCGCTTCGCTCGTCGAGACAAGCTTCCCGTCCCGCTCGTACTTTATTTCCACAGCGCTGTCCGTCGCGTACCTTCTCTGCAATTGCTGGAGCAGAAAGTACGATTTGAGCGTTCCCGGCAATCCCCATTCCTCGGTGAGATAGCCGATGTGCCCGTAGGCAATCGTCGCGGCGATGAACTGATCGAAGAAAGGCGAATGGAAATCTCTGCTCTTCGCCCATTCATCGTTCCCCTCGTAAAACATCGCGGGCATTCCCATCCCGAAATCCGTCTCCAGCGGATGAATCTTCAGAAGGTCAAAGTCAACAAGCAGCGGTTCTTTGAACGGGGCACGAGACACGATCTGCGCGTAGTTGCCGTCGGTAAGCCCCGCGTAGAGCCAGTGCATCCTCCCCTCGCTGAAGACGGGGCCGTCGTGAAACGTCCTCTCTTTCCCAAGAAGCTCCCCGAACGATTCAAAGACCGAGCGGAACATCCCCGCCCCCGGCGCTCTCGCGTCGTAGTCCGTCCGGTCCCATGGGATTAGCGCCGTGTGAACATCGCAGTAGCCCGCCGAAGTGCCGAATTTCTCGTGGATTCGCGGCGCAAACCATTCCTCAAATTCTCTCGCGTAAGCGGGCTTAAGGGCGTAGTTCCGCGGCCAGGCTCTCTGCCAGTCGCCGTTCGGTAAGCGGCTCACCTTATCCTCGTCCCAATTCTCATTGACCGGAGCGTAGTCGGAATAATTTGTATAAAGGCCGAAACGAAATCCCAGGCTTTTCAGCAGCGCGGAATATTCTTTCAGTCTCTCGTCGCCGACATTTTTCGGGGCGCTATTGAGCCGCAGAGTGAAACTCTCTCCGCCGTCCCGCCACACGACCTCGTGGTGATTCGCCATGAACCAGTCAATTCCGTACGCTTTGTATCTCTTGCACAGCTCCGGCTGGATTTGACCAATGTTCCGCCAGAGGTAATGGCTGGCGGTCTCCCGCATGGGCGAAGCAGGATTGGGAATGTTCGGAAGAACCTCGTGGAAATCGGATGAGACGGTCAGAAAGAGTCGTTCCCGCAAGTCGTTCCTCTTCCCGTCGGTCCTTGCGATGTACTGAGCACCGCCGTTGTAGCAGGCCGAGTCGTCCGATAGAACCTGCGCGCGGTCGTAAAGCCACGACGCATCGGAATTGTACCAGTCGAGGAGACCGAACACGAAAAGCCCGCTGCTGTACAACACGCGCGGCTCTCGATATCCGAACGTCAAATACGGGACTTTGATGAGTTTCGGGTTTGACAGCCCTTCGGCTCTCCCGATGACGAACTCCGTGGCATTGCCTCTTTTGGCAGCCGCATCAACAATCAGAGATTTTCCCTTTATGCGGAACGACAACGAGAAGGGCAAATCCGCGGATTCCGTTTTTTTCAGCCACTCCGTCCTAACAACGCCGTCACGGAACTCTTTTGAGACAAGCTCGATGCGAGTATCTTTGTCGTCGGGAGCGAGAGTTCGTCCCGCGACATCAAACTTGACACCCCCCCCGACCGCAGGTCTGAATTTCAGCTTGCCGTCATAGAGTACCTCCACATCGCTCAACGTCCCGCTCACCGGACAATATACGTATTCTATATTGCCGTCGCGCCCGTTATATCGAAAGACGTATTTGCCCGACGTCTCGACCACCTCATTGGAGGACTCGTGATTCACGGAGGGAAGGATTGTGTCTTCTGTCGTCGGGAAGGGAAGTCTCTCGGTCCTTTCCTTGAAAGTGAGCGGCTTGAGCTCCTCCTTGCAGAAGCTCAGGGAATCAAGATAGATTGACCTCGACTCTTTGTCCGCGCACGGCGAAAGCACGATAGAGACGAACTTCACCGGAAAATCAATTTTCCCATCGCCGGAGCTGGTGTAATTCGGCGACCAGGAGCCTTTCCCCGCGAGAGTCCGATGCACGAGAAACCAATACTGAGCGTCCATCACGCCCATGTTAATCTCGTGCGTCTCACCCTGGGAATCGAGGATTCGGATGAAAAGGCTCGCTCGCGTCAATGCCGGATAATGGACCCAGCCCCAGTTGTCTCCGTAGAGCCAGAGGTTGACCGCGTTAAACTCGTGCGGGACTTCAATCGGGTTCGGAGGCGAAATTTCGATGCGGCCACTCTTCGTCTCCCCCGAATACGTAACCTTGGCGACAGAATCTCCCCACATCTGCTGCTCGCGCGACCGCTGGAGCGTTGCCTTGCCGCCGTCGAATCCCGCGACCTTCCATCCGGATAGGTCCTCAAAATCCACCAGCGGCGTCCGCTCTTCTTTTCTCCCTGCCATCTCGTACGGCCGTTCCCCGACTCTCTCGTCGGGAGGAGGCCCATTGACGGCTTGCTGAACGAAAGCCGGCGCTTCCTCAGCAGCCACCGCACCAGCGAGTGCTGCCAGGGCAAACAGACAGATGATGCGAGTGCACAATCGTTGGGCCATGTCCTTCCCCCCCGTGAAATCATCCTTGCCGATTGGTGCGCAGCCCGGTCCCTCCGCGCCTCTTCAAGGTTCTATCTTTGTCCCGAGGAGATCGAGGAATTTCCGCATCCACTCCGGATGCGCGGGCCATGCGGGCGCCGTCACAAGGTTTCCGTCCACGTACGCGTTCGAGAATGTCTCGTTGACTTCCCCCCATTTCGCTCCCGCACGGAGAACCTCCGGTTTGACCGCTGGATAAGCCGTGCAGAGTCTTCCTTCCAGGACTCCCGCCGCCGCCAGCAACTGCTGCCCGTGGCAGATGGATGCGATGGGCTTCTTCGCTTTCGCAAAGTGGCGCACGACCGAGAGCACCCTGTCGTCGAGCCGCAGGTACTCCGGCGCGCGTCCGCCGGGGATGACGAGGGCATCATAGTCCTCGGGCTTTATCTCATCGAACGTGGCGGTCAGCGCGAAATTGTGCCCCGGTTTCTCGCTGTAGGTCTGATCTCCCTCGAAATCGTGGACGGCGGTCCTCACCTTCTCCCCCGCCTTTTTTCCCGGGCAGACCGCGTGGACCGTGTGCCCCACCATGCTCAACATCTGAAACGGGACCATCGCCTCATAATCCTCGACGAAATCCCCAACAAGCATAAGGATTTTCCTGGCAGCCATGACCCACCTCCTTGTTTTTCATTATCTCGAAAGACCAAGCCGCCGACCTCGGCGATCGCGCTCGATGAATTTTCCAGGCGACCTATTAGCTTTTGACCGGCTTCGCACCGCCGATGAACAGCTCAGCCCGCCCGCTCTGTTAGAAAAGCATCTCGCGCACCGCATGCGGTGTCGCGGAACATGTGCCTTATCCTTATGATAAGTCTTGCGACGGGCAGGAGCAAACGCCATTTGCGGGCAGGTGTGCCTCCATTTTGGCGGCGGGGACGTAACCCAGCACCAAGCGCATGGCGGCGCGGGGGATGTCCCGCCCGCGCGGGCGAGATGCCCACGGGACAGCCGGCGAGACGCTGGCGGTACGATAAGTCCTTAGGTCGCAATCGTGCCACACCAGAAGTGGAGCCACACCATTGGCGTTTCTCCGACGAGTCGGAAGGGATTGCTTCTCAGGAGACTGGCGGGATTGAAAACGCTTTTAGCGGGAAAGACCACGGGGACGGCCGGTCAGCGACGAGTGGACGGGTTCGACGCTTTGCGCTGGGTGTGTAAGCGGATCGGAGAGGGTTCTTCTCTGCCCTTTCCCAGGCTTGTGGGAAAACGCGGCAAGTAACCGCATCAGATATTCGCGGTATGCGCCCATCGGGAGCTCCGCCGTAAGGCGCTCGAGCCTGCTCGCATCAATGAACCCCATGCGGAACGCCGCTTCCTCGATGCACCCGATCTTGGCCCCTCGCTTCTCCTCGAAGCTGGCAATGAAATCCGCTGCCTCGGACAGGGCGGATGGAGTGCTCGCGTCAAACCAAACATCCCCAAGGCCAAGTCTCCGCACTCGCAACTCTCCCCGACGGAGGTACTCTCTGCATATCTCCACAAGCCCGAAATCACACGTCGCGGGCTGGCCCAGCGACCTCACGATCTCGGCAATTTTTCTGTCAAAGACGCAGACGCTCGGAACCGCATATTCCGCTCTGACGCCGGGTATTCTGTCCTCTATCGAGACCGCTTTCCCATCCTCATCAAATGCGACCACCACGGATTCCTCGTCGGGGAGATGGCCCTCATCCCATGTTGCGAGACAATTGTCCGCATGGCCGAAACCGTGCCCCCCGGTGAGACCGTATTCGCTTAGAGCCGCTCTGGCGTAAGCGGGCTTATCGCGGTGGTGGCGTCCGCGGCCCCAGGCGAAAATGGTCGCTCCCTGGTCAAATCGCAGGGCATCCATCAGGGGGGTCAAGCTTCCGTGGAAGATACTGTCCCCGAAAAGAAGGCAGACCGAATCGCCGCCGATGAAACGCTCGGCGACGAGAAGGGTTTCCACTATCCCCTCACCGCGGATTTGCTCCGCGTAAGAAATGCTGATCCCCAGGTGAGAGCCATTTCCGAGGAGCTCCATGAAGCCACGGAGATGCCGCGGACGAGCCACGATCAGAATCTCTCGAATCCCCGCCAACATCAGCGTCGAGAGCGGATAATAGACCATCGGCTTGTCGTGAACGGGGATCAACTCCTTTGCAACAACCTGCGTCATTGGGTGCAGCCGTTCCCCAAAACCTGCCGCATGGATGATGCCTTTGGTCGCTTCCGTTCGATTTCTGTATTCGGAGAACTCCATTTTGCGGTTGCCTCGGCTGGATTTGTTCTTCGTGGTAGAAGCCTTACAGGAGGGATTAGCAAGCCGCGTGCCTAAGAGGATAAAGCCCCCAAGGAGGCCTGTTGCCACCCCGCTGGTCTCAGGGAAGCAGCATTCTCCGAGCGCAACTCGGCGTTTCCACCGTCCCGCTTCCGCCGAGCCTTGCAGTCCTCTCTCCGAAAATGACAGACCGGGGCGTGCCCGCAACCTCGGCAAGTCCAAGTCGTTTTCGCGGCGCTTTCAGGTGAGGCATGCGGGCGGGCGTTCAAAAACGTGCATATCCACGCTTCGTTACGTCTTCGGGAAGGATTGCCGCCCTGCTTCAGTACGGGCGTCTATCCGCGATCTCGCAGTTCGAGCAAGATCGGGCTGCCCGGGAAAGCAAAGCGGGAGCGAATCCGGTTCGTCAGGTAGGCGAGATAATCCGGCTTGGCGAGGCGGGCTTTGTTGGCAAACAATCGGAATCTCGGCGGGGAGACGCCTGTTTGCGTCGCGTAATAGACTTTCAACCTGTTGCCGCGCGCCCGGCCTCCCCCGAACCTCATCAGGGGCGCAGGACGGTGCTCGACAGCCTTGTGCAAGATGTCATTCAGGACGGGCGTGGGAACTCGCTTCATGGACTCCCGGTGGACTTCTCTCGCCGCGTCCAGCGCTTTCATTACCCCCTTGCCGCTCGTGGCGACACTGAAAACCACCGGGCAATAAGCCAGAAATGGCAGCTTCTGATAGACAGCCGCCTCAAACTCATCCTTGCTGACTTCCTGCACGAGGTCCCACTTGTTGACGACTAAAACGCATCCCTTATGGCTCTCCTGGATGATATGGGCAATCCGCGAATCTCCCGTGGTAGGCCCTTTGGGTGCGTCAATCAAGAGCATAGCCACATCACACCTGCCCACCGACCTCTCTGCCCGAAGCGAGCTGAGCTTCTCGATGGGCCGGGACATGTCTCTTCGCCTGCGGATACCGGCAGTGTCAATGAAAAGGATTTTTTCCCCGTCTTCCGTCTCGTACGGCACGTCTATCGAGTCCCGGGTCGTCCCCGGGGCATCGTGCACAATCAGCCGCTCCTCTCCGAGCAGGAAATTGATGAAAGTGGACTTCCCCACGTTTGGCTGTCCGACAATCGCAGCCCGCAGGGCAGCGCCGGTTTCTGACGGGGCTTCCCCTGGGAGGTTTGACACCGCTTCTTCGAGCATGTCGGCAATCCCAAGACCGTGCAACGCCGACACCCCGAACACCTTTTCAAATCCCAGAGCATAGAACTCCGCCGCCAACTGTAGCCGCTGCGGATTGTCGCATTTATTGACGACGACGATGACTTTTTTCCCTGCGGCGGCGACTTCACCGCTCCTCTCGCGATCAACATCAAGCAGCTTCTCGTCGCCGCGCGACCGCCCCCCGCCAGAGCTCGCCCCCGCCTTTCGTAGAATCGCCGCTATTTCCATATCCAGAGGAGTCAGCCCTTCGGAGACGTCCACAACAAAAAGAACCACTGACGCCTCCGATATGGCCACCTCCGCCTGGAGCTTGACCATCTTCCCCAGTTCTTCCTCGGGGTCGGTTACAATGCCGCCCGTGTCCACAAGCTCGAAAGGGACGCCGCCCCAGTCCCCTTTTTGTCCGAGGCGGTCTCGCGTCGTGCCTGCGTGCTTCTCCACTATGGCAACCCTCTTGCGCAGAATGCGGTTGAACAGGGACGACTTGCCGACATTCGGGCGTCCGACAATTGCGATCACATTTTGCGTGGATTGGTTCATCATTGAGTTGCTCCGCAAAGCCCCTGCCGCAGAGAACGCGGAGAGAGCAGAGAGCACGCATTTTTTTATCACGAGGGCTTGGCGCGCTTCCTTCAGCTGCGCTGGCCGTCAGGTCTGCGGCCCACAACCCGTCCCGAACCTCGCGACACCTACTTTGTCCCCGGACGCGGCGGCTTTTTGCCCTCTACGATTTTGTGAGGGAGGTACTTCCGGGGGCTCACGGGTTGGCCCTTCACCCAGACCTCGTAGTGCAGATGGTCGCCCGGGTTTCCTTTGACACGTCCGGTATGACCGGCGAGCGCGATGACTCTCCCCCTTCTCACAAGGTCTCCGTCTTCAACCTTCAGCGCCGAGTTATGAGCGTATCTCGTCTCAATTCCATTGCCGTGGTCAAGTCTCACCAGCTTCCCGTAGTCGCCTCCCTGCCCCGCAAAGACAACCCTTCCGTCCGCGGCAGCTCTCACCGGCACACCTTCGTCCACCGCCAGGTCTATTCCGCGATGCATCCTCTTTTGACCTGTGATGGGGTCAATTCGCATACCGAATTCTGACGAAACCCATCCCGTTTTTAGAGAAACTGGAAGGATGCTTGGAACATATCGCGGACCGTCCCTGAACGCCGTTCGCTTTGGCGAGAGGGTCTTGACGAGAAATACCGCGAGGACAAGAGCCAGGACGGCGCCTCCAAGAAGCGCCGCCCTTGCCATGAGCTTGCGGCGGCTGATCCTCCAGACGACGGTTCTGCGAATCGGCCGCTTCGGCTCCGGATTGTCCTGTCCATGCTGTGTAGTGGGTGCTTCCCTTTTCGGTTCCGCTGGCATACCGTCAAATTCTCAGCGAGTCCACTTTTTCCCGGGGCATTGCCCGCGCGTTTACGATTTTCTTCTCTGAGGGCGTCTCGTATCTGTGCCATTCAATTTCAACGTAGGGCTCCGTCCGCAGCTTTGAGTGCGAAATGCAAAGATCGGCAGTCATTCCTATTTCCTCTTCTGAGTTCGAATCCCTCAGAAGGGCAGTCGGCACAGGGAGGCTGCCCTGCGGGCGGAAAATCACGTCCCCCTTTCTTGAAAGGTTAAGTATCCGAAGGTTCTCCTCCTTATTCTTCCCCACAACCGCCTTGCCGCCATGAGGAAGCCGGAAATGTCGCCCGACCTTCAAGAGCGCAACATCGTTCAGGTCCGCATCCTTATGTGAAAGGAGGTCTCGCACCTTGTTGGCAAATCCCTCGTACGTCAGCAAACACCCCCCCGCTGCACACGGATAATCCCGAATGTCATACGATTCTGCGAGAACCATCTGGTCCTTCCTTGACCTTCCTTTGATGGACAACAGTTTCTCTCGGTCAACCCATCCCTCCCGCTCCGCAACGGTCATGGGAAGATGTTTCGCGCTGAGCGGACGGAGCACAAGCCCTTCGACACCAGCCTCCCTGTCAATCAACCGCATGGCGTCCCGCCTCTGCGACATCGGCCTTTGCCCCAGGACTTCCCCGGTGACAAGAAATGAGGCCCCGATTTCCTTCATGTACTCCTTTGCCATGCGGAACATGAGAATCCGGCAATCAATGCACGGATTCATGTTTCTGCCGTAGCCGTGCTTCGGGTTCTTCACGACCTCGAGGAATTCCTTGCTCGTGGGCACGACTTTCAGCGGAACATCCGCTTCCTTGCAAGCCTTTCGGGCTTCCGACTTGCAGCTACCTCTTGGTGTGCACGTGCAAAAACAAGTGATGTAGTTCACCGCGTGCACCTCAATCCCTTGCTCTTGCACGAGTTTCACCGCAAGGCGGCTATCCAAACCGCCTGACAAGAGCGCAACCGCTTTCACGCCAGAATTGTTTTGCGTCATGCCCGACCTTTCACTGCATGGGGCAGCGATTCCATGAACAGTTTCAAACCGTAGCCCCCGCGCGCTCGGAACTCGCTCCCTCTACAATAATGATACAATAAAGGCTGTGGTTCCGCACAGAAGATTGAATGGGCCGCGGCTGGCGCCCGACGAGGCGCGGTGGCGCTGTGTCGAGGGTCGTGAAGGAGTCCTTTTGACCGTATGATGCAGCGCAAAGTCGGGGCAGGGTCGCAAAGGGGAGCAAGGGGGCTATTCGACGGTTCCGAGGTCCAGCCTCAATGTCGCCGAGAGAGTGCGCCTCTTTTCATCTCCGGCCGCGCTTCTCGGCGCCGGTTGCGGAAGATAGTCCTGCCTAAAAACACGCACGGAAGCCCCAGCGTCAGAAGCACAGACGGTTCCGGCGCTACAGCAAAGTTATCCACCTCCATATACTGGGCGCCAAGTTTGTCGGTGTGCACCCAAAAGGTCAGCCCAAGGCGCTCCGGGGCTGTGAGGTCAGGCTTGTCACTACCTCCGTCAAACTCTATGAAGTCTTCCGGGGCGATGTCGGATAGCCTGAATGTCGCCCAGTTCATCCCGGTGCTAAGCGGATACCCAATGACGGACCGATAATCAAAACCCCCTTCCCTGACGTAGAAATAGGCGTATCCCGAGTTGACTTCTGTGCACCGGACCTCGGAGTCAAGGTCCCCTCCTTCCAGCCCCAGACTGGAGCAAACCCATACCTCGGCTCTATCCCCGGCAGAAGGGGCTACCCGCCGACGCAGATATTGATTGCCGTTCTGCTGACCCAGCGTAACCCTGCTATCGGGGTCCCACACGTCCCTCAGCTCTGAGTTGTTTGAGTAACTCTCAAAGTCGTCTCGGTACGTCAAAGGGTCACCATAGGCGACATTCCCCACCCAGAACAGCGCAATACACAGAGCAGCCAAGAACATGGCCAGCCAAGACATAGTTCTCCCCCGGCGACAAAACGAAGCCTGGATCAAGTAGAGTTTGGAGTTGTGCCCCGGTGGGTCAGCGCTTCAAACCACGTACAACGGCGCGTCCCCCCGACATTTCTCTTGTCACAGTCCTTCGGGCGCAAGACTGTGGCACCTCGTGCGCTCAAATTAAGGCGATGGGGGACTGCGCAAAAACACTGCCAAGCGCGGCGCGCGGCTGGGTGAAAGTTCGCAATTGGAGACGGTGGGGACAACTTCCGAGAAAATGACCTGAGCAGAGCACCAAATCCCATGCCGCTTCGCCAAAAAGGGCCAACCTCGTGGCTGAAGTGGCATGGACGCTCGTACCGCTCCTTCGAGTCGTCATCCAGTCAGCTCTCAACCAGCAATGACACGGCACCCTTCAGTTGCACAAATTTGTCTATTCGCGAGCCGAAAGGCGCTTTCTTACCCGCTTCCGAGGAGCTCATGGTCGGTCCCTGTCCGGGCCCTTCCTCTCAATCCCTTCACAGACCTGAGCCCACAACGCAAGTTGCTGCCCGCCGGCCAGGGGTCTTCCCTTGGCGGCAACGGCAGCGCACTCTCCAAGGGGAAATGGACACAAAAGAGCCACCGATGCCAAAAAGGCGGGTGGTATTTTCAATGGCGCTGACACCAGCGCCCCGGTCGGACTGCCGTTGCTTCGCACGATAGACAGCGGGCGCCGGATTTGGTATTATGCGAGCAGTTGGGACGAAGCCGTGATCGAGATTTACGACATAACCAACGGAAAGCTGAAGTATTCCGCCTACACCTTCTGGCAACTCTGCGAGATGGCGACGGAGGACTTCGCCTATCACACGGCCGATGAAGCGAATGACATCATCTGGTGGATCGAGGACAAGGCCAAGGACCTCTGCAAAGCGGAGGAAAGGGAAAAGGTCGTCCGCCGCCTGGGGCAACTCCTGGAGTTCGGAGAGAAAGAGGGACATCGGGCTTTTGCCTCTCGGTTGAGCCTCTTACTGGGGGAGATCGCATTGGAGGACGGACGGCCGGAGGCTACCATTGAGTGGTTTCAGAGGGCGGTCAGCCTTCTCCCCGACAGCGTTGAAGCTCTTCACCGACTTGCCCGCGGATTCTCCGCCGTGGGGGAGTATCAAAAAGCGGCGGCAACTTTGCGAAAAGCTAATGGAATCCAGCCGTCTGAAGAGGCTTATCTCGCTCTTGCTGAAATCCAGGGGAAGCTCAACGGCCGGGACCACTACGAGAAAGGGCTACGGTCTCTTCTGACAAATTATCCCTCGTCAATCAGGGGTATGCACGCCCTTGCTCAACTGTATCTCCGGCGGGGCAAAAACCGGGCTGCCGCGCGGTTGTTCCAGCGGATCGTTGACCTCCATCCAGACAAACCCGATGACTTCGGTCCCTCTTTTGCTGAGTTCGTCGAGGCACTGATCTGGTCCAAGTGCAACTACGAGGCCCGACGGGTCGAGAAGGTTCTGGACTTCTTGGACGAGGAGCAGCAGAGGAATCCCGACGAGCGACTCGGGCTGCTAAAGGCGGTCATGTTGTACAGACTGGATAAACGGATATGCCGCGAGGAGTGCAGCCGCGAGCTTGCGGGATACTTCGAGGGGATCGGCTGCGAGAAGGCGATTGTCGAGCAAGATCTCTCTGATCTGACGGGCGTTTTCGGAAGGGAGTTTTCAAGGGGCGTCGTTCGGTTTGTCAAGAACCAATTCGCCAGGCATCTCCTTCGCAGGGAACTTCATACACCGCCTGCGCCGCATGTCCACGCGTCATCTCCGGCACAGGATTTGGAACCGGGGGAGAGCGATGACCAATCTCCCGCGAAGGGACGGGAAGTCCGCAGTCATGAGTAGGTCACTGAGCAACCCCCTGGAAAATCAGCCCGCTCTGAGGTCCCCCAACGAAGAAGCTGACCACCCGACGGATCCGCTTTCGATGTTCCTCCAGGTCCGATAATTGTCGGCAATTCCCTCCTAACCGAACTGCTTCAAATATGACTCGATGAACAGGTCGAGGTCCCCGTCCATCACCGCCTGCACGTTCGATGTCTCGACCTTCGTTCGATGGTCCTTGACCAGTGTATAGGGCTGAAAAACATAGGACCGAATCTGGCTGCCCCAGGCGATTTCCATTTTCGGACCGTACTCTTTCTTAAGCTCTTCCTCTCTCTTTCTTATCTCATATTCATAGAGGCGCGACCGCAGGACTTTCATTGCCGTCGCCTTGTTCTTGTGCTGCGACCGCTCGTTCTGGCAAGTCGCCATGATTCCGGTCGGGATATGGACTATGCGAACCGCCGAGTCCGTCACGTTGACGTGCTGCCCACCGTGACCGCCTGCCCGGAAGGTATCAATCCGCAGATCCTTCTCGTCAATCTCGATGCGAACGTCATCCTCGACCTCGGGCGAGACGTCAACCGAGGCGAAGGAAGTGTGACGCCGCTTGTTCGCGTCGAATGGGGAGATTCTGACAAGCCGGTGAACCCCTCGTTCCGCCTTCAGATAACCATACGCATACTCCCCCTCCACAATCGCCGAAGCGTTTCTCAGTCCGGCGGTTTCCCCTGGCAGAATGTCAAAAACCTCCGTTCGGAAGCCCTGGTCCTCCGCCCACCGCCTGTACATTCTCAAGAGCATTTCCGCCCAGTCGCACGCCTCCGTTCCCCCGGCGCCGGCGTTGATGCTCAGGATCGCGTTTTTCTTATCGTTCGCTCCGCCGAGCATCTTTCTGAGTTCCAGGCGATTCATCTCTCCCGAGACCCCTTCCAACTCGGCAGACAATTCTTGAAGCATACCGCCTGAACTTTCGTCCTCCTCGGCGAGCTCCGTGAGAACCTTCACGTCATCCAGTTTGTGAGTAAGCTCCCGCAACGGGTCCACCCATTCCCGAAGCTCGTTCGCCCGGGCAATCTGGCTCTGAGCGGCTTCGGGTTGGTCCCAAAACTGGGGCTGGGACATCGTTTCCTGGAGGGATGCGAGTTCTTTTGACTTCTCGTCGAAGTCAAAGATACTCCTTCATCTTCAAAAGGCGGGATTGCAGGTCGGCAAGTTTTTTTTCCAGTTCATCAAGCATCCAGAAGAACTCCTATTTGATGTCGGGAATCGCCTCCGAAATCGCTCGTTTTTGCACTTCCATTATATCACGGATTCCCTTTTTGGCAAGCGAGAGCATCTGCTGAAGAGACCGGTTGCTGAACGGGCGCCGCTCGGCGGTCGCCTGCACCTCGACCAATTTTCCACTCTCCGTGGCCACGACATTCATGTCCACTTCCGCACGGCTGTCTTCTTCGTAACACAGGTCGAGGAGAATTCTCCCCTCCACGATCCCAACGCTGACCGCCGCCACGTGCTCCCGCCAGAGAGGCGAGTCAATCGAGACAGCCTTTTTCAGCTTTCCGAGGGCGATAACCAGAGCAACAAAGCCCCCGGAAATGGCCGCGGTTCGCGTGCCGCCGTCCGCCTGAAGCACATCGCAGTCAACCCAGACCGTCCTCTCTCCCAGCCCCTGCAAATCAACCACCGAGCGGAAACTCCGCCCAATGAGGCGCTGGATTTCCTGCGTTCGCCCGCTGATTCTTCCGCGCGAGGACTCACGCTGCATCCGCTTCAAACCCGACGCGAACGGAAGCATGGAATATTCGGATGTTACCCAGCCAGCGTGCGCCTCTCTCGCCTCCTCTTGCAGCCATCTCGGCACGGCATCCTCCACCGACGCAGCGCACACGAGTTTCGTTTTGCCGAACTCCACGCACACGCTCGCCAGCGGGTTTTCGAGATAATTCGGGGTGATTTTCACCGGGCGAAGCTCATCGGGCATCCGCCCGTCCATCCGATCGCCTTTCATTGTTTCCTCCGTCCGTGGGTTCAACGGAATCACCATCAGCCGTCCAGAAAGATATTGCTTGGAGGTACGCCGAGTGTCAAGCCGAATTTCGGCCACCGCGTAACGCCTCACTTACAGGTGGTCGGGGCGTTGCCGTTGACCCACAGGGGTCCCGAGGAACCCCGGGAAGGGGGAGAGTTCGACAGGATGAACCGGATGGACGGGATTGAAACGACGGTGGGTTCCATCGCCCGATGCGGTCAAAGGTGTGCCCCCGGGACACCCGTCCCGCCGGAGGCGGGGGATGCCACAACCATCTATCCTCTGCGCTCTCTGCCTCTCCGCGGTGAGTCCCCCCGAAAGCGAGGGCTCCCGCCCGTTTGAAGAATCGGCTTGATTTTGTTCCTATGATTTTTGTAGTTTTGCGATGAAGCCGTCTGTATTATGATTTATTGGGATTGCTTGTCGGCGAGTCGGGCGAGCCAGTGGGTCTTGTTCAAACAGTGCCGTATCACGGCGGTTCACGACGAGCAGAGAGAGGATGGGACAGTTCCGCTCGACATTTGACGCGATGGTTGACTGCGGCGTGATTGCCGTGCTGAGGGCGGATTCGCCTTCACAGCTTGTCTCGACGGCGATCGCTCTGGCAGACGGCGGCGTCAGGTCTGTCGAGGTCACGATGACGACCCCGGGCGCCCTCGACGTCGTGAGGGAATCGGTGAGGGAATTCAAGGGGAAGGCGATTATCGGTGTTGGTTCTGTGCTTGATACACAGACTGCCCGCGCGGCCATCCTCGCGGGCGCCGAATTCGTGGTCAGCCCCATCCTCGACCCCGATATGATTCTTCTCGTCAACCGCTATGGGAAAGTCGTCATTCCCGGCGCGTTCACCCCAACGGAAATCCTCAATGCGTGGGAGGCTGGCGCCGACGCGGTGAAAATCTTTCCAGCGAGTGTCGGAGGACCGGAGTATTTGAAGGCGATCAAGGGACCCCTCCCCCAGGTCAAACTTGTCCCGACGGGCGGAGTAACACTCGAAAACGCGGGCGACTTCATCAAGGCCGGCGCGGAAATGATCGCCGTGGGAGGAAACCTGGCGCCCCCAAAGGAAATCGCCGCTGGCATGTTTGATGAGATAAGCAAGAGGGCCAGAGAATTCGTCGAAGCCGTGGCGACGGCGCGTTCGCGGGCGGCGAAGTGATTGCAGGCGGCGAGCGGGTTGTACGGGGTGATGGGCTTTGCTCGCTGCGGGAGTGTTGATGCGGATGAGCGCCAATGCCGCCAGGGCATTCGGCGTTCCGCAGGGTCCCCGGTCGAGGGTTTCGGGCGCGAAGGATGTATTTCAAAAAGGAGGATAGGCGGTAAAAGAATGAGTAACCCCGGGAAGGTCGAGAAGTGATCCATCTTTTGTGCCATTGATACTTTAGGGAGGGATATGGGAGAAGAGGCGTCATTTCGACGGTCTGAACTAAGCTTGGGGAGGGGCGCCACCATGGTTCCGACGAGAATGTTCTTCACGAAAGGAGTTGGCGCGCACCGCGCTGAATTGAGGTCGTACGAGTTGGCTCTTCGCGCCGCGGGTATCGAAAAATGCAACCTCGTGAATGTCAGCAGCATCTTGCCGCCCCGATGCAGGATCATCTCGAGGTGTCTGGGTTTGCAGGAATTGGTGCCCGGTCAGATCACCTACACTGTGATGAGCCGCTTGAGCAGCGAGGAGCCCCGGCGTCTCCTCGCCGCCTCCGTTGGCTGCGCCATCCCTGCGGACAAAAACCTCTACGGCTATCTCAGCGAGCACACAGCCTTCGGGCAGACCGAGAAGGTCGCCGGGGATTACGCCGAGGACCTCGCTGCCGCCATGCTCGCCTCCACCCTGGGGATCGAATTCGATGAGAACAAGAACTGGGACGAGAAAGAGGAGGTCTTTCGCATCAGCAAGAAAATCGTTCGGACCATGAATATCACCCAGTCCGCCGTGATCCGGAACACCGGATACACGACCGTCGTCGCGTGCGCCGTTTTTCTCCCCTGAAAAAACAGCGGGGTAAGGGAGATCATGAAGTCGCCTACAATTCTCGTCGTGGAAGACGATCAACTCACCGCGGGGACGCTGGTGGCATCCCTGAAGCGGATGCGCTACCGGGTGGTGACGTGTGCCACCGGCTCGGAGGTCATGCCCGCCATCGCCCGCCATCGCCCGGGTGCGGTCTTGCTGGACATAATGCTTCCCGATTCGGACGGCGTCGCTCTGCTCAAGGAGATGAAAAGGGCGTACGAATCGGTTCCAGTCATCGTCATTACCGGGTACGGAACAGTTGACAACGCCGTAGAATGCATGAAGTACGGGGCTTTTGAGTTCTTCAGTAAGCCCCTCGACCACACTCGCCTCGAATTCGTTGTCCGCAACGCCATTGAGCTTCACAGACGGATCGAAGAAGCCGACCGCCGTCCCTCGCCCGAGAGCTACAGGTTCGACGAGATGATCGGAATCAGCCCCCAGATGCAGTCGGTGTACAGGATCATCTCGAACGTAGCGAGGACGGATGCGACGGTCTTCATCACGGGCGAGAGCGGGACCGGCAAGGAACTTGTCGCCCGTTCGATCCACAACCGGAGCAAAAGGGCGAGAGGCCCTTTTCTCGCCGTCAACTGCGCGGCGATCCCGCGGGAACTCCTGGAGAGCGAGCTTTTTGGACACGAGAAAGGCGCCTTCACGGGCGCCATCAGCCGTCACATTGGCTGCTGTGAAGCCGCCAACGGGGGAACGCTCTTCCTGGACGAAATCTGTGATATGAGCCCCGACCTTCAGGTCAAGCTGCTCCGCTTCCTTCAGGATCGAACCTTCCAGAGAGTTGGCGGCACCGAGACCCTCACGGCGGACGCGCGCCTGATCGCTGCCACGAACAAGGAGCCGCACAAGGAGGTGGAAAAAGGGAATTTCAGAGAGGATTTCTACTACCGGTTGATGGTCGTGCCCCTGGAACTCCCTCCGGTCAGAAAAAGAGCCGGGGACCTCCCTCTTCTCGCCACGCACTTCCTCGAGAAGTTTGCCGCCCAGCATAAGAAAGTCTTCACAGGATTCTCCCGGGAGGCGATGACCGCCATTCTCAATTACCCCTGGACCGGCAATGTCCGAGAGCTGGAGAACGTCATTGAGCGAATCGTCGTCCTTCACGACGGCCCCACAGTCACCCTCGCCCACCTCCCCTCCAATGTGGTTCACCACACGCAGCCGTTAGGCCCCTCGCGGGAGGCGGCGGAATCGTCCGCTGCTCAGAACAATACAGTCCTGCCACTCAATCAGATCATCAAGGATGCCATTCGAAAGGCCATTGCGGCCTCGAACGGGGACATTTCCCAGGCAGCCAAAAAGCTCGATCTCCCCGAAGAGACGGTCAGGGAAAAGGCCGAGAGGTACGGGCTGGGCAGGGCTTGGTGAACTGCCCTGCTGTGGTATGACTGCCCCTATATGCTCCTCCCGCGCCGGGCGAAGCATCTGATACACGACCGACAAGCCCCGGGCGCCCAAGAAGAAATCGCCTTCTGCCACGAACCCCACGAGACGGGGTCTCCCGGGTGTGCTCACGCGATCTCTGCCTCCGCGTGAAAGGTCAATCCCGGAGTAAAACGTTGTGGAACGCCGAAGACTGAACAAATAGAATAGCCCACTGCCGAACATGCGGTTTCCCGTATGGCGGAGAGAATTTGCCCGATAATCCTATAACGACCCATTTCTCTCTGACCCATAAGGAGGGGGACCATGAACGTAGCAAAATGCCTTGTAAACACTGCCAACAGATTCCCCCAGAAAGTCGCATTGATCTGGGGGGAAAGACGCCGGACCTTCTCGGAACTGCTATCCCGCAGCCAGATGGCGGCGGGGGCCTTTCGCGCGCGGGGAGCGGGAAAAGGAACGCCCATCGCGGTTATCCTCCCAAACTCCACGGAGTTCGTGGAGGTCTATTTCGGCACGATGATGCTGGGGGGAGTGTCGGTGCCGATTGATGTTCGACTGCGAGGACCTTCCCTCGCAGCCATTCTCGCGGATTCCGGCAGCCACGTGGCCGTCGTGGACTCCTCGGTCGCCGAATTCGTCAAGGAAGCCACCCGTGGAACGCGACTCCGGGACAACATCATCGTGGTTTCTCAATCGGAGCCGATGGACCCCTACAACCGGGAGCTGCGTGCGGCAAAGCCGGTAGAGGAACTCCCCGCGGACGACGAGACGGCAGACGCGATCTATCTCTTTACCTCCGGCACGACCGCCAGACCGAAAGGGGTTGTGCTGGTGAACTCGCACCATGACCTATTCCCAGAGCAGATGGCCGAAATCGTCGAGTGCACCCCGGACGACATCGGCGGAATGGTTCTTCCGATGTCGCATATTTCGGGCCCCATTCTGTGCAACCTGGTCGCCGCCCACGGCTCGACGCTGGTCATTTTCAAGAGCCTTGCTCCCGCGGACCTCCTGTCAGACATACAGAGACACCGGGTGAACTGGTTTCATTCTGTGCCCCCCATTTGCACCCCATTGCTTCAGATGCCGTATCCCTGGCCTTTCGATACCTCCAGCCTCCGCTTCATCGCTTTGATGGGCATGGCGGTTCCGGTTGCATTGATCCATGCCCTCGCTCAGCGCTTCCCCGGCGCCAAGATTATCCAGGGATATGGCTTGACGGAGACCTCTCCCGTCATAACGCTCATGCCCCTGGGCTGGGCTGACCGCAAGCGAGGCAGCATGGGCAAGGCCGTTCCAAAGGCGCACATAACGCTTCTGGACGACGACGGAAATGAGGTTCCGCCAGGCGAAGCCGGAGAGCTTTTGGTCCGCGGACCCCACGTGATGAAAGGCTACCTTGGCAGGGATGACCTCACCCGAGAGGTCGTTCAGGACGGCTGGTTCAAGACGGGCGATATCGCGCGCATTGACGGCGACGGCTTCTACTATCACCTCGGACGGAAAGACAGCGCGTTCAACGTCGGCGGGCTGAAAGTCTATCCGCCGGAGGTGGAGGCGGTCCTCCGCGAGCATCCGAATATACGCGATGTGGTCGTTTACGGGAAACCGGGGGGCCCCCGTGGATATGAGGTCGGCGCCCTCGTGGCGCCCAAGCCCGGGCGAACCGTGGACCGTCAAAGCGTCGTCCACTTCTGCCGCTCAAGACTCGGCGATTACCAGATTCCCCACTTCATAACGACCGTCGAGAGTATCCAGAGGACTTCCACAGGCAAGCCCATTCTCCCCTCCGAAGAGGCGGGCAACCCATGACCGAGAGGCGGCCCATGGGAGGTTTCCGCCAGCTTAAGAGCGACGCGGCATGGGCCCTCATTCGGTTGTTCCTCGCACCGATCCGACGGCTCAACCTCGTTGGCGTCATCCGAATGGGACGATGCCTCGGTTGGGTCTTGTCTCACTTGTTGAGCCTGCGAAAATCGGTCGCCCTCTTTAACCTGGACGTTGCCTTCGGGGACCGCCTCTGCCCCCGCCGAAAACGGCAGATTTTCCGAAGAGCAGCCGCCTACGTCGCAACGATGGGACTGGAAACCTTCCGCTACTGCTTTGAACCGCCGGAATCGCTCGTCAAGAACGTCAGCGTCCGCGGCCTCCAACATCTCGCCACGGCAAAAGCGGCGGGACGGGGCGTCGTCCTCGCGGGAGGGCATGTCGGCACATTCAGTCTCGTCGCCGTTCGGTTGAGCCGCGAAGGCTATTCGAGCTGGGTCATTCTCCGTTTCGCCCACGACCCGCGAGTGGCTCGCCTTTACCTCGAGATGATGGCGCGCCTCGGCATCAATTGGATTGCCGATCGTCCCCGCGCGCAGTGTGTGCGGGATTGCCTCGCCCACTTGCAGTCCAACGATATTCTTCACGTCCTGATTGACCAAAAGCCGTCCCGGGGAATGGGATGCGTCGTGCCCTTCTTCGGAATCCCCACGGAAATGTTCCCCGGCGCCGTCAGCATGGCCCTGAAAATGGGATCGCCGCTTCTTCCGGTAACGATTCACAGGCAAGGACGAATGAGACACACAATTGAGATAGGTCCCCCAATAGAGATCATCCGCACGGGCGACCGGCAAAAAGACGTGGAGGTGAACCTCGCCCGCGTGGTCAGGACGCTCGAATACTCAATCAGAACCTATCCCGAAGAATGGTGGGTCATCAGCCGCCGCTGGCCCCCGGAGCAGGCCGCACGCCTCCCCGGGATGCGCTCTGCGAACTGACCCTTCGGGCCGCGTGCGGCTGGGGTTGGCACGCTGGGCGGCGCCGGCGCGACCCCGCTTTGCAGCACAAACAGGAAAGGAACACGACGAATGAAATCAGTCACAGGAAGCGGTCTTGCGATTGTGGTGGCTTTGTCACTGGGGGGGTGTGTTTCTCTGCCGGAACAGCAAGGCAAGGCACAGGAAATGGGGGTCCAAGAGCAAATTCGGAAGATAGAAGAGGCGGGCCGACAGCAGGAACAGCAGATGCGGGCGGTCCTTGGCGGGTACAAGGTCCGCAGGACGACTTTCTCGCAGTATGAGAGCGACAAGACGGCCGGGGGCTGGAAGGAGTTCGGTTCGGCACGCAGGTTGTGGAAGGGTCTGTGGGAGGACGTTCTGCCACATGTTTCACATGCTGTAATAAGACTCGAAAGGACGGTTGGAACCGAATTTCGCGCCGTCTGTAGCCTGGAGTTTGAGAGCTGCTACGGCGGGGACAGCGAATACCTCAACAGCCTCCGGGACAGGGGCTTTCTCCACGAAACCAACATTATGTCAATAAGGCCATACGGGTGGACAGAGTTTGTCCTGACGTCAATCAGGCTCCTACCGTAACGCGGCGACAGGACGCACATTCCGCCCCGCGGGCTGGCCATCCTTCTTGCAGTAGTATTGTTCTGGAAGGCTCCAGAGGGTCTTTGAGAGGGCGGTCGAGCCAAAGCTTAGTCCTGAAGAAATGCCGGGAATCAGAAGCCAAACGATCCCCGGGGCAAGGTTCCCGTCAGGCCGTCGCAGCGGGGGTTCAGGGAGCCCGGCGAAGGACTGACTGCCTTGACGTGCCCATCGCAGAACACGACGTTCGCATGCTTGGCATGCCGAAAATGGGCGGTCTTTTCGTAAGCGTTGACATAATAAAACTCTTCCAACATGGGGTTCGAAGGCGAAGCTGGCGGCTGAAACGTGTTGACCTGGGCGGAATCGGCGAATAAAACGACCTGCGAATCGTCCTGCCGGGGGAAGGGCTTATTCAGCAGGTAGAAATTGATCCCATATCCGTAACTGGCCCCCTGAAACTTCAGCTTCAAATGCCCTGACCTGTGGTTCAGGGACGGGCAAAGCTCGATCCCTCCCACCGAACCGATGTACGGATAGAGCCGCGCGCGGGTCTTATCAAGGGGCCGTGTTCCTTCTTCTCTTCCCATCGCGTAACCGCTTTCCAACCCGAAATACCACAACCTGCCCTCCGCAACCTGCTCCGCAAACGGGAACATCCTCCAGTCGTTCTCCGTCAGGTACATCGTCGTGGCGAGTTGGATTTGACGCAGGTTGGAGGCGCAAAGCGCTCCTTTCGCCCTTTGCCTCGACCTGTGAATCGCGGGGAGAATCATCGCGGACAGCGCGCCGATTATCGCGATGACCACCAGAAGCTCGAGGAGCGTAAAAGCCGGGGCATCACGCCCACCGCGAGCTTTTGACTTGCCGTCCAGAGAAACCCGCATGGCTTTCCTCCGCTTACTCGACGGTTGCGACCCTGTAAAATCTGCTTCTCGCGGAGCCGCCCTCTCCTGACGGCGTTCCTCCCGGCGTCCCCCCTGAATCAACAATGCTGACTGGCTTCCCCGCGCCACTCATTCTCGGCCCCAGAACTTGCCATCCGCCGTTCGTCAGATCGTCCGTGCAATAGACTTGATACTCTTTTCCTTCTTCGGTTGCGAAACGGACTGCCGTGCCCTCCAACCCGCGGTCCAACGATATCACCCGGAACTCGGGGAAAGTGGTCACCTGAACCAGCCTGTACACTGACCAGAAATCCGATTCCAGGTACGTCAGGGTCCCGCCGCCCTGGTGGTACGGCTCGAACTCGCGGAGTCCTTTGCGGAAGCGAACGACGGTGCAGCCGATCACCCCGGGGGATACCGTTGCGAATGGCCGACTCGTGACATTGCCTCCTTCCTCGAAAATCTCCACCATAGTTCCTGAAGTCGTCGTGCCAAAGAGGTCGCCGTCGTCATCGAAAACCATGCCCGAGAAACCATAAATCCCTGACACGTAGGTCTGAGCATCGGCATCGGCCAGGTTGCCCTCGCCGACTGCCCCGTTCACCTGATCAGCGGTGAAGAAAATGACCGATTCCACGGGCTGCGGAGGATAAGAAGTGGACGTGCAGTAATAGAGATTTCCCTTCTTGTCGAAAACGAGCGGCCCCGACCACCCCAAGGCCTCCGCGATAACGTCAGCCTGTCCGCTTTCCGTATCGAGCAGAAGCAAGCAATTCTTCGCCGGATCGGACTCTGGAATCGCCGCCGAAACGAAAGCCCTCCCTTGGGGGTCAAATGCCAATTCGTAGTTCATGGCGATCTCCGCGACAACCGATTCGGTCTCGGGACCGATGGATTGGACCGTTGCCGGGTCCGGGGAGAACCTCGATATCGTGCCCAGCGACGATTCCCCGACATAAACCGCACTCCCATCTGGCCCGACTTTGACAAACGAGCCATAGAGTCCCGCAGCCTCAAAGCTCGCCACAACCGTGCGTGTCCCGTCGCCCTCGAGGATAAAGACCTCTTCGCTATCGGAAAGAATAAGCCGCCCATCGGGAAGGTAGTCGAATCCGCCGAACCAGACGGAAATAGTGAGATCGGTTTGGGAGGCTGCATACCCTCGCGGCACGGAGGCAACGCCCTTGCTCTGGGCAAGCGCTACCGACAATGCCGCGACAATCCCGGCGAGATGGTGAGAGTACCTCATTTGTCCCTCCTTTCCCGCGCCCGCCCGATTTTCGGGGGCGCGATTGCCCTGTCCACGTGCTTCGGGCTGCGGAGGGTGAAAACCTTCGGGCGCCAAGAACAAGAAACCCTTGAACTTCTACCAGTTCAAGGGTTGCACCCGTCTTCTTCACCCTTCTTTTCGCTCGAAGAAAAGTGAGCCGCAAGGACACAGGCAGGTTTTCTGACTGTCGGATCATCCTCCGCCCGCGCCTTCCCAGCGTAAGCCAGTGGCGTTTTGCGGGCTTCGTCCCCGATCACAGCGGCGGGACCGTGACGGCTTGAACCGTCTTCCCTTTTCAATCCTGCAAGGCAGGATCACCTGTGTCACCTGATTGTCGAGGGTTTTTTACCACCTTTGCCTGCGTCTGTCAACGGTTTTTTTGCTGGAACTTTCGCAACGGTTTGCGGCGGAGCAACCGGCCAGAACGAGCGCGCGGCGCCCGTGGGCCGGTCCAAGCCGCGAGGGGTTCCCGCGGCTACTGCCCGGCGCTGGATGGAATGTTCTGCCGTTGGCGTCAACGAAAATTTTCGCAAAAAAAGGTCTTGACATTGTGCGCTGTGGGTGGTAAGTTACGACTAAGAAAATTCGGCACGGGAGTGGGTGGGTCTAACTCCGCTCATAAGCAGATACTTCGATGAAGAGGGGTCTTCTCACTATTGGGGTCTTCTCAGCCGTAATTTGCACGCATCGCGTTCCCTGCCAGGAAACAGCCTCACGCCACCTCGTCATCGGCTTCGAGGATCAGGGCCCCCCTGCAATTCACAGCGTTCAGGCCAGGACCAGCGACGCTCCCGATGCAATATGGTCCTCCGTTCCCGCCAATATTTCGCTTTCACAGGATGGTTTGCGCTACGAGGCCACAGTCGAGATGCCGGACGCTCGGTGGGGGACGTTCCGGGTGAAGCGGGAGGGGGGCGATCAGGTCTCACCCGTGACGGCTCTCCAGGTGGAGCTTCGGCCCGCGAGCGGCGCCCTTTTTGCCGTAGACGTCTCCTACGCGAACCAGGTTGGGAACCGGGAGTTCAGCCAGACCTGGCGGTTCGGGGGTCTGATTCCCGGAATCCACTTCCGGCTGGGGCAGGTCGTGCTTGGATTTCGCCCATACGTCACGAACCAGGAAGCAGCGGCCTTTTTCGAGGCGGGTGGGTTGGGCTTCGAGCTGTCCTTTCCCACGATTTTTCACGTCGAATGCGTCGTCATTTCCGGAGACATTTCGGACCACGTCCGGAGGCTCAAGGAGAGCGGCATAGTCCTGCGAGCGGAACCGATGCCGTGGTCGAGCCCGCAAAGAATAGCGGTGGTCTCGGGTGCCAACACCAGCATCGAGGAAATGGACGAGCTCATCTCATCCATAGAAGGGCTGGAGGCTGACTGGGCTACCTTCCTCCAAGCCGAGAAAATTGGACTCGTTTACGTTCCGGAAGGCCACGAATTCGCCTGGATTCTCGTTCTGGAGCGACACCCGATGATAAACTACGCTGAACCGTCTTACATTTATCACCTGCAATAGGGCAAGGCGCGCCGGCGTAGCCCCGGCGTAGCCGGGGGCGGCGGCGGGCCGAACAACCGCGAGGGGAGGGTGGAACCATGAGAGAGCCGATGTTCAATCGTGCAGCAGGGACTCTCGTGTGGATTTGCGCCTGGGCCTTCCTGCGTTTCGTGACGGCCGACCCGGGTGGCGGTGTCCCGGAGGGGGCGCCGACTCCGCCGGAGGCCACGGTGGCGCGGGGCGAGTACCTCCCCGGCGAGGTCGTCGTGAAGTTCAGGACGGCCTCGGGTCCCGCGCAGGCGCTGAGCGCCGCACGAGTTGAGAAGGTCGCGCTGGCCCGGGTTTCCCTTTCCGCGGAGTTCGACAAGGTCGCCAACCGGTACAAGGTCCAGGAAATAACGCCGGTCTTCGGCGACTTCGAGGTGAGGGACTTCTCGGGGAAGGTCACTAAGATCGAGACGATGCACGAGCACATGGTGCGGGTGGCCGGGCGGCTGGGCGAACCCCGGCCCAGTGAGGAGGACGCCCTGGAGGTTCCGGACCTCACGACCGTATACGCTTTAAAGCTCCCGGACGATGCCGACGTGATGAGCGCGGTCGCAGAGTTCTCGCGCTGCGACGGGGTCGAATACGCCGAGCCAGCGTGGATATACCATGCGTCCGGGCCTCCCGATCCGCCGAGCGACCCCTACTGGGGGACGCAGGACACCTGGCATCAAACATACGACGACTTGTGGGGGCTCAAAAGGATAGGCTGCATGAGCGCCTGGTCCCACTGCACGGGGGCGGGGGTTGTCGTGGCCGTGCTTGATACGGGCGTTGACTTTACGCACGAAGACATCGTCGAGAACCTCTGGATAAACGAGGATGAAGACCTGAACCGAAATGGACGCCTGGACTGGTCGGACCTGGATCTGATAGACGATGATTGGCCCCTCAATGGCTACAGGGACGACGTGGTCGGATACAACTTTGTCACGCGCGGCCAGTATGTCGGGTGGGTAGCGGACGATAACGGTCACGGCACACACGTGGCGGGGACCATAGCCGCAACCGGCTACAACGAAGTTGGCGTTATCGGGGTGGCCTTCGACGCGAGGCTTATGATCCTCAAGGCCCTCGACGCCAGCCTGCAGGGCAGCCCGGACAAGCTCGCGCGGGCGATCACCTACGCCCGCGACAACGGCGCCAAGGTCATTAATTGCAGTTGGGGCGGACCCTCGTGGAGCTGGACCATCTCGAACGCGATTGACTATGCGGGGGCGGGCGCGCAGGGTGTCCTGGTGGTTTGCGCCGCGGGGAACCCGACGCCTGAGGAACCGAGGGGGAGCTATTATCAGTTTCCGGCCCGCCACCCCAAGACTATCGCCGTGGGCGCGACGAACTACGGGTATGAGGGGGCGCAGAACGAGAGGCGCTCGTCGTTCTCCCGGCTCGGGCCGATGCTGGATGTTTGCGCCCCGGGCGGCGACCACCCGTGGCCCAACGATCCGCCCGGATATCCCAGGGTTGACATCCTGTCCCTGCAGGCTTGGAATTTAGATCCCCTCTCAGCCCAGTACGGGCAGGGAACCTGTGTCGTGTCTCCGGGGTACTACCGGATGAATGGTACGAGCATGGCCTGCCCTCACGTTTCGGGGTTTGCGGCACTTGTCCGCTCTGCCTACCCCGACCTCTCGGCTCAGGAGGTAAGGGGGATGATCGCGATGACAGCGAAGGACCTGGGTCTGACGGGCCGAGACGACGCTCACGGGTTCGGCAGGATAGACGCGTCCAATGCTCTGGATCCCTACATAGTTGCCCCGGTCCGCTGTGAGGGCTGGATCCTGAACCCCATCCCGGATCTGGTGAACCCCTGGTCCTACTACGGCTACATTGACATCACCGGGGCCGCGAAAGGGGCCGAGTTTTCGAGCTGGAAGCTCGAGTGGACGAACAACCTTGGCCGCACCTGGAATCTGATCTCTCAGGGAACGACGCCCAAGCAGGAGGGAGAGACGCTGGGACGGTTCTACGACAACGGGCTTCCAGACGCTGAGTACATTTTTCGCCTGACGGTTAAGGACACCCGCGGCAGAAGCTTTGAGCACAGGAGCTCCGTGATGGAGCTCGATGGATGGCATGGCGGCAATTTTGTGTTCCCGCTTCAGCACCTGGACGCCGCGCCGGCGGTCGCCGATATGGACCCCTACAATCCGGGCCCGCCGAACATAGCGGTCGGAACGTGGAACTTCTCGTCCACCAGCCAGGGCACGTTCGGCGTCGTCACCCCTGATCCCCCCTCCTTCAATCAGTTCGCGGAGATGAGCGTGGGCGGGTCATCCCCTGCAATCGTCAACATTGACGGATACACCGGTGGCCCCCCCCAGATAGTGGTGGCCTGCTTCTACAACCCCTCAGGAGAGAGTGGCGTGTTCTGCTACGACGCATCGGGCGGCGAGCGCTGGAGGTTCCTGCGGCCGGAGTACTTCTGGACCTCCCCCGCGGTCGCCGATATAGACCCGAACTCCTACGGACTCGAAACGGCCGTCGTCTCCGGCGAGCGACTGTATGTGCTCGACAGTTACGGCGAGCTCCTCTGGGACTGGGACGGATCCCCCGGGCAGGACCTCACGTTCGATTCTGCTCCCACAATCTCTGATCTCGGTGGGCAAGGCAAAAAGGTCATCGTCGTGGCCATGGACTTCACCTCCGGGCCTGATGGGTTCATCGCTGTACTCAACGCCGACGGCAGCGTGTACTGGAGCCAGACCTTGCCCGATCCGGGGAGCTGGGTGCAATACTCCTGCGCAGCGGTGGGCCAACTGGACGGGTACGGCATGTACGAGATAGTATTCGGGGCGGCCAATGGAAAGCTCTACTGCTTCCACGGCGAGGGCTTGCCCTGGTGGGAGTTCAACGCGGGGGCCCCGATTCACACCTCGCCTGCCATCGCGTCCCTTTGTAATAACGGGCTGACGCCCCAAGTCGTCTTCCCGGCAGACAACGGCAAGGTCTACTGCCTCAACAGAGACGGCTCCGTCTGCTGGCAGTTCGACACAGGCGGAGGGCCCATACGTTCGTCCCCGGCTATCGCCCCCGTCTGGGGCTATTCCTCCGTCATCATAGGGTCCGGCAATAGCAGGCTTTACTTTATCAACGGCTATTACGGCGCGGTCATGCGTGTTTTCCGCCTCTTCGCCAACGTGACCGGTTCGCCTGTCGTAGCCGACATGAACAGCAGCAGCCCGGGCCTCGAGTTCGTTGTCGGCTTCGATGACGGGCGGCTGCTCCTGCTCAACTCGGAGGAAAGCGCCTGGTGCCCGGCGGGGGCCACACCCTGGCCCACGTTCCACCACGACAACGCCCGAACAGGCTGCTACGACGGCTGGTACTGAGGGGGCTCCGATCCCCGGGTTGCTGAACGAAAAACCCTTGAATCCCACTGCGGGACTCAAGGGTTGCACCCGTCTTCTTCACCCTTCTTTTCGCTCGAAGAAAAGTGAACTACTGCGACACAGGCAGGTTTTCTGACTGTCGGATCATCCTCTGCCCGCGCCTTCCCAGCCTTAGCCAGTGGCGTTTTGCGGGCTTCGTCCCCGATCACAGCGGCGGGACCGTGACGGCTTGAACCGTCTTCCCTTTTCAATCCTGCAAGGCAGGATCACCTGTGTCACCTGATTTTGCCTATACCTTTATGCCCCCTGCGCTCTTCTGTCAACATTTTTCTTCAAGGAAGTGTAACCCCTCAGTTAGGGGGGGACAACCCCACAAGAGTCCGACCCACCGGGGCGAGTCAGCGCTCGCCTGT
>CAZFAP010000007.1:0-54804 GCA_964516325.1 uncultured Verrucomicrobiota bacterium | reverse complement strand
TTGCTCGTGACCCCAACCGCCGCTACGCCTTCCACCGCGGCTCCTCCTTCCTGGGAGCTGAGGAGGAGAAGAGACGTCGAGCTACTCTGGGAACCGGAGAATTGGGCCTCACCGGACAGGCTGCCTGGGTTGGCAACCTGATGATATCCAACGCGGCGATCCAGGACTTGAACGTGAAACAGCTCGATGCATTCTACGCGCAGGAGCAGTCTGGCGTTCAAGTGCAGCAGGCGAAGTAGCCGGAGGTTGAATCTCGGGCGATTCAGAGCGCATGGTCGGAGTGGCGCCAGAAGGGGCAGGCCGAAAAAGGAGGAGAGGAAGCAGGGTGGGGCCGTATTTGTGGGGCGGATGGATGAATCCTCTGGTCGAGAAGTCCCGCCAAGGCGGGACTGAAGCCGGCTCCTCCGGAGGGGATCGGGCGCCTACCACCACCGCCTGAAGACGGTAGCTAATGGCGCCTGTGGCGCCACTGAAGCCTGGCACACAGGGCCAGCGCACAGGGTGTCCCTGCTCACTGAAGACCGCCCGATCTGTTCCTGACGGCATTGGCGAAAAGGGGTAGTAAAGCGCCTGCCGGGTAAAGCGCGCAAAGACCCTGCATTCCCTTTCGCCCGAGTGTCCTCGCTCACAGAGCGCCCGGTTAGGGAGTGCGGATGCAATACGTGGCGGACACAACCGGAATCAGCCGCTGAAGTACACTCACAACCGGAAACAGTCTTTGAATGGTCGGGGCTGTCCAGGAGTCTGTGGGAGCGGCACCGCCCTGACGGAGTTCAATACTCGCCGTAGTTTCGGACGAGGGCAATGGTGCGTTTGTATTGAGCGAAGCTGACGTTTTTGGGGACGGAATGGTCGGAGTGGTAGATGTATCCACCGCGGACTTTGGCGACCTCAAGTTTCCGACGAATCTCGTCCTCGATGACGCTCGGATCGGGATTGGCCATCGCTCGCACATCAATGCCACCCATGAATACAATTCTGTCTCCGTACTTCGGTTTCAACTCGAGGAGGTCCATGCCCGCCTTGACTTCGAGGGGCTGAAGGCAATCGAAGCCAGCGTCAATGAGGTGAGGGAGCAGCCCCTTGACGCAACCGCAACTGTGAAGGATGACGGGCATGCCGCGGGAGTGGAAGAAATCCGTGAGCATCTTGTGGCTGTCGAACAGGACTTCCCTGTAGGTACTCGGCGAGAAAAGGGACGAGTTGCGGTAGCCCATGTCGTCGTACAGGAAGGCGCCATCGAAAGCGAATCCCTCGGACATCATCATCTGTGCGACCTTGATGGCAAGCTGAGAGTGGGCGGTGAACATGTCGCGCGCCCAATCCGGTTCCGAAATCAGGAGCATGAGAAGCTGCTCGCTCTTCACGAAATTCTGGAAATGGTCGTAGCCGACGCCGGCGGAGAAGGCGATGAATTTGCCCTCAGAGAAAGCTCGTTGGAATGTCGCGCGAGAAGTCACCCAGTCCACGCGCGTATAGTCGGGGACAAGCCGCTCTTTGATCCGATGCCAATCCTGCCGGGACCTGATGGGCCATTCGACGACTTCCGGGGTGGTCGAGTAATCGCGAAAATTCCTGCGAACTCCGCCGTAGGATGTTGTCTCGACGATGAATTCGTCGGTCTTCTCGATGACTTCGATGGGGAATCGCGGGGAGAGGTCCGCATTCAGAAGGACCATCTCGTAACCGAAGAACTCCTCGACGGGGATTTCCGGGGGGAGACCTTCGTTTCGCCAGCGATTGACGGTGGAGGGCCAGGGGCTGTCGTGAATGGGGACTCGGTCAGGCTCTTCGTGTCGAAGGGCCTTGAGAATTCTTTCACGGGAGTTCATGGCTTCCTTTCGTAAGAGCGGACTTCTTGAAGATGCTTTCCATCTGGAACCGCCGGTGAACGCCGATGCACGCGGATCACGGCGAGTCCGCGGCGGTCAGCGACGAGGGGCTGCCCCCACTATGGAAAGAGGTCCTGCTGGTGATTCTGCGGTTCGCGTTTCGCAAGCTCGACGCTCTTCCCGTCGCTGGCGGCGATTACCTCGACGCCGGTCTCGTCGCTGAGCTTTTTTGCAACCTCCCAGGGCTTGGCTTTAATCAGCGTCATTCCGAAATGCGTTATGATTGCGAGCCGGGGGCGAATGCTCGAAATGAGGGCTCTGGCGTCGTCGTAGCACAGATGCATGACCTTTTCGTTCTCGTGCGGCACTAATCGGACGAGGTTGACGACGAGGACTGCCGAGCCAGCGTACCATTCGCAAAGCTCCGGGAAAAAGAGGGTGTCCACGACGAAGGAAACGGGGCCCTCGTCAGAAGAGAACGTGAGACCATAAGTCTCCGTCGAGTGCCGATGCCTGCCGTGGGTGCGGAAGCGACAGACTGTCTCGGGGCCGTCTGCCTGGGCGGACGCGGCATCGGCGTCCGGTGTCTTCGCTTTCCGCGCTCGTTTCTTCCCATCGGCGGCGGGCGGCGCCGCTTGGCTGATGGCGTACTCGGACTGCGGTTTGAGAACCTCGATTTTCTGGACGAACTGCCTGACGTATTTCAGCACGACGGGGTCGTCGCCGGACAAGGCTTCTTCGGGGACGAATAACGCGCCGCGCCTGGCGAATCCGCCGTCGGTCATAAGCTCAATCATGACGTTGATGTCGGTGGAATGGTCAATGTGGGTGTGGGTGAGGATGATGGCGTCAATGTCCTTCCCCTCAATTCTTGGGCGGCTGGCAGCGCAGCGGACGAGAGTGCCGGGGCCGGGGTCAAGAATGATTCCCCGACCGTTGATGCAGAGATAGGTTCCCGCCGACGAGCGCAGTTGTTTGAGAACCACGTACCGCGCCCCCGCGGTACCCAAGAATTTGATGCAGTCCGCAGCTTTCATCTCCACGCTCTCCACACCTGCCGGTCATCGTCAACGATCCCACACAGTTTATGGGGGTCCACTTCGGTCGTCGCCAGGGCATTCGAGAGAAATCTGGAGACCGGCCGCTTCGCCCACACAAGCCCCGTTTATGTCGAAGTCGCGGGCAAAACCGTTCTCTCGTCGAAGGCGGCAGCGTACCACAAATCAAACATCGAGAAAGCGATTGCGTTCACCGCCAGGTCAAAACTCTTCAAGAACGAGCAAGACCGCCAAACCGCCCTTTCCATCTACCGCAAAACCCACCAAATCTACGCCAGCATCGAAACCCGGTGCCGCGAGCAGCTCAAGCCGTGAGAAAGACGGCGAGGGATATCACCGTGAGCGTCAGAGCCCAGATCAAGATGAGACGCATCCGGAATCCCGCCTTTTCCACCTTTGTGCTACAAGGTTCCCCCAAGACCTTCAGAGCCTTGTTCAGCCGGCACCTGTGCTCGTAGAAGCTCCGTTTGCGCTTCTCGAAATGACACGTGAGCACCACCGCCATCACAAGGACCAGTGCGCCTACGGGCACCAGAGTCCCCCAGCGTCCTGAGAACCCAGCTGCGTCTTTCCCCGCGACGTTTAACAGACTGGCGATCAGAACGCCATACGCAGCCACCACGAACCCCATCTCCGTCGCCTCCAGCTTCTGCACATGGCGCATACTCTCCAGGTTTTGCACGTGCTTGAGCTTGGCAAACCCCTTATCGTCTTCCTTGTCAGGCATTGCGGTGCCTCCCTTGGGTAACGAAGACAGAATCATCACTGGCTCAGGACGAGAATGGTAAGACTGAATTTGTCGAGCAAGAGGCTGCCTGTCCATTCGGGCAACTTGTCTTCGCGGATGGTGACGGCGGGGGGCTTGCCCGGCTCGTTAAAGGAATTCTCGTCGGGACCCGTCATGACGAGGCGCTTCACGGCGCCGACTTTCTTCAAACCTTCGGTCTTTATCGTTGCGGTAACTGGAGCGGTGCTCCCGTTGACGACGCCGATGTAGGCGGTTTTGTGGTCCTCGCTGAGGGTGGCGACAGCGTCGAGAATACCACCGGCGGTTTCGACTTTTACCCTCCTCAGGCCAAAATTGTTGCGGTACATGACGAGGGGCAAGGCGACCGTGTCGAAGGCGGCGTGGGTTCGAGTGGTCTTGATGGCGCCGAGGACGTTGACGGTCTGTGCCATGTTCGCCATGACGAGCATGTCGCTGTTGCGGAACATCTCGTGGAGGGCGAGGGCGATTCCAATGGCGTCCCTGAGTTGATAACGAACGCCAGCCTCGCCGTAGATTTGGGCGCCGTGCCAGTAGTTGTACTCATCCATAGCAATCGGAATCTTCTTCCCCTTGAGGGCGGGAATGGTCTCGTGATATTTCCGGACGGCGCCGAGGATTCTCACAACTTCGTTACGAGCCTGGAGGATGTCCTCCGCGAGATTCGGTTTGCGACCGACGTAAAAATGTTCGCTGATATAGTCCATGTGGTCGGCGCAATTGCTGAGCATCGCCTCGTCCCAGGGACCGGCATTTCCGACGGCGATCAGCTTGATGGACGGGTCGAAGGCGCGCATCTTCTCGGCAAACTCGTTATGCTTCTTGACGTACTGCGCGACGGGCATGTAGCCGAGCTGCCAGTTGCCGTACATTTCGTTGCCGACGCCCCACCACTTGACGGCGTACGGGCTTGGATGGCCGTTTTCCGCGCGAACCTTTCCCCACTTGGAATCGGGGGCACCGTTGCAGTACTCAAGCTCCTCGACGGCAAGCTCGACGTTGCCGAGACCGGAATTCACGACGAGATAAGGCTCGGTATTGACCAAGCGGCAGAAGGTCACAAACTCGTCAATTCCGAAATCGTTGTGCTCGATTCCCTTCCAGGCTGGATTCTTTCGAGGTGGGCGCTTGTCGGGGTCGCCGATACCGTCTTTCCAGTTGTAGCCGCTGACGAAATTGCCGCCGGGCCAGCGGTAAATGGGGGCGTTCAATTGCTTAATCAGCGCTAACGTATCGGCGCGCATGCCGTGGACGTTGTCGGCGGGCATGAACGAAACCGCCGCTACCCATACTTTGCCCTTCTCCCGCAGACCGATGAGCAATTCCGCATTGTCGGTCGTCGTTCCGGCGGTGAAGCGGAAGGAGGACTTGGTAAACTGAGCAGACACTTCTCCAATTCTCATGGTTTGGCGATTGTCTTGCCCCTCGCCCCATCGGAGGGCGACGCCGACGTTCGTAACGTCGCCTTCCACTTTGAAGACGATTCTCCCGACGTACTCTTTCCCCTGGATGAGCGCGAGGTTCCCGTGAACGACGCCGTGCCACTGCCCGTCCCTTTCCTTCACGGTCAGAACGGGAGTCCACTTGCCGACATAGGGATTGGCGGTATCCATGGCGACCTCGAATGAGTCGGCTTGCCCGAAGACCTTCCACGGCGATTCCTCTTTTCCAATCTCGTGGAAGAATTTTCGGTCTTCAAGCATTTCCGCCCAAATGCCGCCGTAGATGCAGCGTCCCATCTCCTCAATGAACTGCCCGTAAATGTACTTCGAGACCGTTCCCTCTTCTTTCGAGAAGTCAATGGAGATCATGTGGGTTTCTCCCGCGAACGAAAGGTTGGAAATCACAACGACTGCGGCTCCGAGAACAAGTGCTGAAAACGTTTTCATGACGTGCCTCCCGTGTCTGACGAAGACTTTTTATGTTCCTACTTCAACACCCGCTGGCGACGAGAACGGCGAAGCTCCATCCGAAGCAACCGGGCGCTCACTCCTCTTTTGTCGTTTTGTCGGCTTCCGCTTCGCCAAAAAGCTTCTTCAATTCGTCTGCCCCTTTTTTTTCCTCTTCCTTATCCTCCTTGCGTTCTCGACGGCGAACGAAATCCTTGCACGTGTCGGTGGCTTCGACCTCCTTCATGGTCAGCATGCATCGCTGGACAAAGGGATTGACGACGTAGCGCTGGCAGTTCAGACAAAGGCGCACGCCATCGTCTTGCGAGAAGACCGTGACCCTGGCTCTTTCGACGAATTCAACTTGCGACTCGTCCGGGAATTCTGTTCCGCAGACCAAGCAGTTCAACTGCTCGCCGACTTTCTTCAGCCCCTCGAATTTAGGACGGCGAACCA
Source organism: uncultured Verrucomicrobiota bacterium (assembly GCA_964516325.1). GTDB lineage: Bacteria > Auribacterota > JABMQX01 > JABMQX01 > JABMQX01 > CAZFAP01. The sequence goes on along the minus strand of CAZFAP010000007.1, from coordinate 48,803 downwards.
CGATGGTAACCTTTCCGCAAACCGGGCAGAAGATTTCGGTGTTTTTGGGGGCGTCTCGCATGGCGCATCGCTCCAGAGTACAAGAGATGCAGAAATGCGCACTTGTCAGGTTGGATGATAACCCACTCCCTTCATGCCTGTCAACGCGCGGCGAACGGGCGGGGTCCGGCTGCGTTTCAGGAGGGGGTGTATTGCCCCCTTTCAAGGCTGGCGCCCGGAAGTCCGACATTGGTGCAGCCGAAATCCCGACGCGACAGCCGGCGAGACGCCAGCGGTACACCCGATGTGGCCGACGCCGCATCATGTCAATCTCTGAGCGGTATTCCAAGAGAGTCTCTTACCAGTCAGTCCGCACACGAGGAGGACACCGTGAGCGATCGGACGGGACGCACCCCTGCCGCGCATGGTCCGCGGGCCAGCGGTACGATGAAAAAGCTCCGCCCTGGGACCACAAACGCAGCGTCCGTCCCTTCGACCACACGGGACAGCAGCACGTAACGTCGTACCGACAAGGCCGCGGCCAATCGCCTGCCGCCTCCTGCGTCGGTCAGCGCAAGCCCACGGAAGCGCAGGCGATACTGCCTGATCGGGTGCAGGCGGGGGGGCCGAGTTCGCCATTATCCCCCCCCGAAACAGTCCCTCTGCTCCACACTGATGCCAGGATCGGGGGGATATCCTGTGTCGCATCATCCATCCAGCAACCGTTTTTCGCCCTCGATTTTCTGGATGTCGGTGATGTCCTGGGTGGCTTCGAGGCAGCCGAGGTACTCGCCGTTTTTGCCCCGCACCGGGAAGTAGCGGATGTAAATCTTCCGCCCCTGCAAGTCAATCCAGAACGCTGCCGCACTCCGCGTGCCGTTTTTGAACTCCTCCAGAATGCGATTGACGGCGTGGAGGCTGTGTTTGGGGTGGCAGTTCTGAACTTTTTTGCCCAGAACGCCTTTCGGGCGGGGGAAAATCCTGTTCGCTCCCTTGTTGAAGAATTGGACGGCATCGTCCTTATCCACGAACGAGATTTCAACGGGCAAAGCATCGAAAATCGCTTCGATTGTCTCCGGGGTCAATTTCTCCAGCATATCCTCTCCTCTTTGTCAGCTATGGGCGTGCAGTGCGGCTTCTTGCCAGGCGCATCTTGACGGGAAATATACCGGCTGCTGCGAACGCACTCAAGGAATTTCCTACTGCGAGCGGAAGGGCTGTTTTTCGGAGGGAGCTCACCGCGCTTCCTCATGACCAGGACGGAAAGGCGCGGAGCGTTTCACCGCGGAGAGCGCAGAGATCGCAGACAAGAAGAGCTCTGACAGGATGACAGGATTGACCGGATGACAGGATTCTCCTCTTGCGCCATATCCTGTTCATCCTGTAAATCCTGTCCAAAGAAAATTCGCACGGGATGACCCTGTCCATCCTGTGTGGCGCCCAAGGCGCCATTATCCTGTCCATTTTGTCTGCGTCCTTAGCGGCTTTGCGCTCTCAGCGATCTCGGCGGTTAGTCCTTCGGGGAACTGAGGGCCAGCGCGTTGCCGTTGTTCCATATTGACACAAGGCGTGAGCCGTGGTATGTTAAAAGTGACATTGTGGGAAAGGGAAGTCGGGGCGCCGTGCTGGCTCTTGAATTCTTTGTAACTCATTCATATCCCCACAGAGCCGGTCGGCAACTCGAGAGCGCGAGCGGCGGTCGTCCGCTCGACAGTTGGGTCTAACCGTATTTCTTTTACCTGCGTTGGGGTGGTGCTGCGAAGCATTAGTGCGCGCTGGCGCAGTCTTTCGGTACGGATTTTGCTCCCCACTTTCTTGGGCAGCAATTCCGAAGCCGGAAGGTAGTCCCTCAGTTATGGGCGGCGGCCCCCCGCGGTGGGGGGCCCGTCAGCAGGAAGGATGGAACCGCAGATGAACGCAGATGGACGCAGATGAGAAACAGGCGAGCGCTGACTCGCCCCGGTAGGTCGGACTCTTGCGGGGTTCTTTCCCCGTAAGTGAGGGATTACGCCGGAGAAAAATTAGGTATTGCGAGAGCGAGCAAGGTTTGGTATTTTTGCTCGCTGTGGCGCCGCTGTGGCGGACGCGACGCGGACTGGATTTTGAGGAACAAATTCTCGGAATTTCCGCTGCTCATCGAGTGGCGGAAGATGGACCTTTTGCCTGGGAGAGGACGATGGCAAAGTTCTCGTACGTCGCAATGAACGATAAGGGCATTGAGGTCAGCGGGAGCGTCAATGCCGAGAACACCATCTCCGCGATCAACCAAATTCGCGAGATGGGATACTTCCCGACAAGCGTCGTAGCCCTGAGGAAAAAGAAGGGGGAAGGGGCGGAAGGGGAGAAACAGGGATTTCAGCTTCAGATTAGGTTCCTGACCAAGAAGAGCGTAGGGAGCAAGACTCTTGCGCTATTCACGCGGCAGTTAGCGACGCTGATTGACGCAGGTCTGCCGCTGTTGAAAGCGCTGCGGGTTCTCGAAATGCAGCAGAGCCCGGGTCCGTTGAAGAACGCCCTCCTTGCGATCGGCCAGGCGGTGGAGGGAGGAAGCACCTTCTCGGAGGCTCTCGGCGACCATCCGAGGCTCTTCAACAAGCTTTTCGTGAACATGGTCAAGGCTGGTGAGGCAGGCGGTGTCCTCGAAGTCGTCCTCAACCGAATGGCGGACTTCCTCGAAAAGAGCGAAAAGCTGAAAGCGAAAGTCAAGTCCGCGATGATTTACCCGATGGCGGTCGTCACGGTGGCTGGCGGAGTGCTCGGATTCTTGATGACGTACGTGATTCCGAAGTTCAAGGAGATTTTCGACGGGTTTGACACGACTTTGCCGACGCCGACGGCGATCCTCATCGGGGTCAGCCACTTCATCAAGAGCAACGTTTACTACACCCACCCGCCCTATATCGGTGTGCTGATCCTGATACCGGTTGGATTGATTTTCCTGTTCAAGGCGATATCGAAGACCAATAAAGGAAGGTTCGGGATTGACACCGCCAAGCTGAACTTCCCGCTTTTGGGGTCGCTCATGCGAAAGATCGCCATCGCCCGATTCTCACGAACGCTGGGGACGTTGATCACCAGCGGTGTTCCGATATTGCAGGCTCTCAACATCGTGCGGGAAACCTCCGGAAACGAAGTCATCGCTAAAGCCGTGGGGGATGTCCATGACAGCATCCGCGAGGGTCAATCCATTGCCGCTCCCCTGAAAGACACCAAGGTCTTCACGCCGATGGTGATCAGCATGATCGAGGTCGGGGAGGAAACAGGAAAGCTTCCCGACATGCTCATCAAGATCGCCGATAACTACGACGACGACGTGGACACCGCGGTAGCGGGAATCACTTCCGTCATTGAGCCGGTACTTATCGTATTCCTCGCAGTCATGGTTGGATTCATCGTTATTGCCTTGTTCCTGCCGTTGATTAAGCTGATCAGCACCGTCAACACCCAGAGCGAGACGGGCGCCGGTGACTGAAAAGAAAAGAGGGTCGTGGACCCTCCGGCGGGAAAGCTTTCGTGGTGGAGCTCGGACATCGTCCGGGACGGCCGGCTCAAGGGTACTTTCGTGGGTGGCTTGGGTGGAGGAGTGTTTGTTCATCGTGCCACCTCATTCAGGGATGAGCGGAGGGTCATGGACGTGAAAAAGACGGTCCGGTTCAGCGCACGCCGAGGAGAAATCCCACCCAGAAAGGGCGCCCGCACGCTGGCAGGTTACACTCTCGTCGAACTAATCGCCGTTCTCGCCATCATAGGAATCCTGGCTGCCGCCACGCTGGGGGTCGGGCGTTACGCTATGAAGCAAGCCCGCGTTGGGAAAACCAAAGCCACCTTCGGAAAACTCACGCTCGCCGCTGAGCTTTTCAAGCAGGACTGGGGGTCGTACATTCCCGAGTCTCCCAACACCGAGAACGGAAGGACGCTTAAGCAGATGATGGACCGGCTACAGTGGAGAGGATTCAAGGACGCCTTCGGGAACGCTCGGTCAAAACCCTCTCTCAGCGACTATGACAAGGCTTCCGAGATTCTGTTCTTCTTCCTTGAGGAGATGTACGACGTCATGAATTACAGCGCCAATACTCGCCGGGCCCACAAACCTCTCCTCGCGGATCTCCCCAGAAAGCAGGCCTACATCAAGTTCAAGCGGAACGAATTGAAGGACACGGACGGCGATGAGCTTCCCGAAATTGTGGACGGGTGGGGAGTGCCGTTTCTTTACGTAGCCGCGGATAAGCAGGCGGGGGACAGGGCCAACATGGAGCCGCACGAGGGAAAGAATCCCGAGAGCTTCAGTCTCTATTCCTTCGGGGCGGACAGGGTTGGCTATTACCGCGGAAAACGCCGCAACGAGCAGGATTATCCGGTCGGAGACCTCGATTTCAATAAGAAGACCGACTCGGGTGACCAGGCGGAGATGAGAAATCGGATTAAAGCCGCCTACGGGGGCGCCCCGAATGCCTCCGATCTGGCAAACAGGGACAACGTTACGAATTGGGAAAGGGAGGATTGATCCGCTGGAAGGACGCCGGGCACCGTTTTCCGCCCGTGGCGATAACCGAGATGAACAATGAGGGAGATAATGCGACGGACAGGAATACTTCTTGCATGCTTGTTGACTCACGCTCTTGCGTTCGGTGAGGCGGCAGTTGGCCGACAGGTCCCCCGCCCGCTTCAGGACAATTTTGCCCTTTACGTCTGCTCGAATACCGGTATGAAATTGGTCAAATTCGACTCACAGACTGGCGCCTGGGTCGCCGACCTTTCGGGCGCAGATGAGCCCGTGGACGTGGAAGTGGGACCCAACGATTTTGTCTTCGTGACCGACGAAGGCCCCGGAGCGGCGAACGTCCGCCGTTTCGACCCCGCCACCGGTCAGGCGGACGCAGATGCGTACGGGGAAACAACGGTACTTGGTGGGCCCAAAGGGCTTGCCTTTGGACCGGATGGGCATTTGTTCGTGGCGGACATGCTTTTTGAGGGCACGGAGGTCGTCGAGTTTGACGAGACCGGGAAGCAGGTTCGCGTTCTGCCGGACGACCCTGTCAGCCCCGTGCTCCTGTCCATAGAGGACATAGACTGCGACACAAGCGGGAACATCTATGTCGTCCAGTGGCTCTTCGCAGGGGATGAGACCCCCGGCGTATTCAAGTTCACCGGAGATGGTTGGACGCTTTTCGGGCAGACGGGGAATTTGATAAGCGCGTGGGGAATGGCGTTCGGTCCCGACGGCGACCTCTATGTCGTTGACGACGACACAACCCATTTCGGCGTACATCGTTACGACGGAAAGACCGGGGCCTCGAAGGGCGTCTTTGGGCAGACCGGAGCGACCCAGAACCTTTCGCGGCCGCGATACTGCACTTTTTCTCCGGACGGAGACCTGTACGTAACAGAGGAACAGGACGGCTCCGTGAGAGTATTCAATGGGCCTCTCAAGCCGAATCCGGGCGCCGCGAGAGGGATTTTCGGCGAGACGGCGGGGAAGGTCCCCGATCCGCTCGGATTGGTGTTCGGTCCGGGAGGGGCGCCGCCGCAGAAGCCGACGCTGGCAATCGAGAAGCTTCAAAGCGGCAATATGATGCTGAACCTGACGGGGACGCAGGGCAAGTCGTATGAATTGCGATATAACACCGATGCGACGGTTTCTGACTTTACGCAATGGATTATTGGTGGTACAATAACTCTTGAGGGGAGTACAACAGGCACGTGGGAAGACACGACGGCTGCCGCCGACCCGTGGAGGGTCTATAAGGCAAAGGAGCAATAAAAAGGCGAAGAACGCCAGCGCGGGCTTCGCGCTGGCTGACGAACGCACGGAGGTTGAAAAAATGGCTCGAAAAAAGAAGGCTTTCACGCTGATAGAGCTTTTGGCGGTTATCGCCATCATCGGGATACTGGCGGGCTTCATCTTTGCGGCGGTGACCAAATCCATCGAAAGAGCGAAAATCACGAGGGCCAAGGGAACCATCGCGGACCTCGGCATTGCGCTGCAAAGTTACGAGCGGGATATGGGGAGCTTCGAGGCGAAAATCGCCAACGACCAGATGCCGACGGGCGTCATTGTCGGCAGCGAGAGCGGTGATGCAAGCAGGATAAAAATCATCCGACTCCTGACGGGCATGGGGGTACAGGGGACTGGCGACTCGGCCAAGTTCGTCATTGATCGTCAAGTAAGGGACGACCAGAGGTGGAATGGCCCCTATGGGGATTGGAAGATTACCGAGCTTGTCCCGAAAACGGACCGCTATAGGTTTAAGCCGGGGCAGGTTGTGGACGCATGGCGCAATCCCCTCATGATTCGCATTAAGAGGGGCAATTACGACGACCGCATGAACTACAAACCGGATTCTTTTGAAATCTACTCCTGGGGTCCGAATGAAAAAGATGAAAGCGGCAAGGGCGACGATATTACGAATTGGAAATGAAGCATGATTCGGGCAGAACGTGAAAAGTTGAGCCGTGCGACGGGTGTTACGCTGATCGAGTTGCTGGCTGTGATGTTGATCGCCGGGCTTTTAGCAGCGATCACCGTGCCGTCTTTCAACGCGATCATGAAAGGGACTGCCCTGAACACTGCCGCAACATCCTTGACCAATACCCTGGCCCTCGCGCGGCAGTTTGCCATCGTGAACCGGGTCCGGTGCCATGCCCAGCTCGTAAGGATGGCCACCGCGCAGCAGGCGGCCCGAGAGGTGAAGGACAATTCGTACCGGGTCTATTATCTCGACGCCAAGAACAAGGAGGTCATTGTCCGGGGCTGGCGGCTTCTGCCCAAGTTCGTGGAGTTCGACGAGAAAAAGGCGCCGCCGGATGAGATCATCTTCGATCCCACCGGGGGTGCTCGCGAACTGCCCAGCGGCAGTTGGCCGCGAAGTTTCATCGTGGTCCACGAGGGGACGAAGGGTAACCTGAAGATGATGACCGTGAAAGTGGACGGCTTCACGGGGAGATCAAAGGCGGACGCCGGCGACAAGACCAGCGAGGTGGATTGACGAAGCGCCCGTCCAATCGGGCGCCAACCTGAGGTGGTACGCATGGACAACAGGCAGCGACGGAAGAACCGAAAGGGGTTCACGCTTATCGAGATCATAGCGTCCCTCGCCATAATCGGGCTGGGCCTGATTGGAATTCTATCTCTCTTCCCGGTCGGAATTGACGCGAGCCGAAGGGCGGGCGACCTCACGAACGCGACGGTTCTAGGGCAGTCGGTCCTGAACCAGGTCCGCACGGCCGCAAAGAAAGGAGATTTGAGCCTCGCCGAGGCGAAAAGGCTGTTTGAAGGAGGGCTTCCGAAGAATTTCGTCGCGAACCTCTCCAACAAGGTGGTCCGAATCGAGGACGCCTACATTCCGAAGGTCGCCACGGTGGCGGGGGAAGGGACTTTGTATCAATACCAGGTCCGCTTCGAGGACCCACCGGAGGATGAAAAGCTCAATGATCTCAACCGGGTGGGATTGCAGAAGGTTACGGTTACGGTTTCCTGGCCCGCCAATGAGGAAGAGGTCGAGTACCGCAACCGGATTAACTTAGTAACGTTCGTGCGATTTGCGAAGGGCCGATAAGGGAGTCAGAAATGGGCGCCAAGGCACACAGGAAGGGCGGTCTGAGGAAGGCGCTTGTGTCAGGGAGGCGCTTCCGCGGGTTCACCTTGACGGAAATCCTGGCGGTCATGGCGATTCTCTCGCTGATTATCGTTTCCCTATTCACGATGTTCGGTCAGGGAACGGAAACCTGGCGCCTTTCCGGTGCCCGCACCGAAGCCTACCTGAAAGCCCGCCAGATTCTCGAAATGATGGCGAGAGAAATCAAAGGTGCAGTCGTGATAACGACTCCCTGTGGGCCCGACGCGTGCCAGGCCCCAAGTCGGGCGGACTTCCGTGGGTTTAATGGCGATAACCCCGGTGAGCCGGGCTCCCCCTCGAACAGGGTATTCCTCCCGGGTTGGCGGAAGAGCCGTACCTCAGCCGGAAGAGAACAAGCCCTCAGCGATCAGATATATTTTGTGACCCCGCGAGGCGACTGGAAGCAGCAACTGGTTATGATCGGCTACTGGATAGAGGATGAAGAGGGCGACACAGCCGCCCCAACCATCACCAACGGCGTGCCGCGCAATTCGAAAGACGACGTGTTTGAGCGTTATTGCGTCTTTGAGCAGGGCGTGGCGCCGCTTGGCCAGAGATGGTTCGATTTCAGCGAGCCGGGGGGCGCGGGCAGTACCGCGAACCACGAGGTGGCCCTGAGTATCCGACAACTCGACATCAAGTACTTCGATTACGACGCGACTGGCGGCTTGAGACCTTATGATGCCTGGGATTCGCGCCCTGACGATTGCCCTGGGCCGCTTGAGCAAAAGGGAACGACCAAGTACAAGGACGACGATGACAAGCTGCCGGTCGCCGTCCGGATAACAATTACGGTCGGGGATAAGGACGACATTATCAAAGGTGTCCGGTTGTCCACGATTGTCTATCTCGAGAACGCAGCGCGGAGGTAGGACATGACCTGGATGAGGAAACATCGCAGAGCCGAGCGACAGCGGCACGCAAATCGCCGCGGGATTGCGCTCCTTCTGACGTTGGGGATTCTCCTTCTTCTGACGCTTCTGGCGCTATCGTTTTCCTCCAGCCAGTTGACGGAAAATCAAGCGGCCCGGAATTTCTACCACGGCACGCGGGCGGAGGAAATCGCGCTGGGCGGACTCGAGACAGCGATTGCCGTTCTCAGGGAGGATTCCAAGTTCAATCCGTACGATTCGCGGTCCTGCTCCGATCATCATTTCGAGCGATGGGGGATTTGCTACGAGGACGACGATGGCTTCGCCGCATATGATCTGGATCCGGACAAGGCGACGGACCTTTCCGATTACGACGAACTCGAATACGGCGTGGACGAAGACGCGGATATATTCAATGAAAGAATAGACCCCTGGGATGAAACCAGGTTGGATGAAAAGCTCGACTCCCGCTGGATCGGCGACAAGGCAAGGAACGCCATCACCGGGAAGGAGTACCTGGTCTGGAGGTTCGCGGTCTGCATCGAGGACGAGAACGCCAAGGTCAACATCAACACCGCTGGTAATCCCGACCCCCTCAGCACGACTCGAAGGTGGACCCACCGCCAGAACATGGGCTTCACGACCGCCGAGATCAATCTTGGCGCCGTCTTCGGCGATCCCAACCTCGGACTGAGAAGGCTGTTCTCCGACCTCTTTCCTAACCTGGGCATGAACGATTATCCGTACAACGTCAGCGCCGATACCGCGTTGGACATCGTCGCCTACAGGCACGGCTACGACGACACCCCCTGGGGCAAGACGCCGACCCCTGGAAGAGAAAGCTACGACGACAACTCGACCTCCCAGACGAACCGGGCCCTTCGTCAGGACCGGAACGGCATAGACGATGACGGAGACCTCCTCATTGACGAGGAAGAGGAAGAGAAGGATGAGCCGGGGGAGTTCGACCCCTACGAGCCTATGGAAACGAGGGAGCCGGCCGATCTTCTCCTGGCCCCCAATAATGCGAGCGGAACGCCCACCGTTTTTGGAAACGACATGCCTTTGCTGACCGTGGCGAACGTCAAAATGGCCAAGAGCGTCTCCCGCCCGCCGAATTTCGCTGTCAAAGACATGCTGCAAAAGAAGGACCCGTACCCGCTGGACAGAATTTATCGTTCCCTTCTCCCTTACATCACGGTCTATTCCCAGGACGTGAACCGGTTTAGCAGCAAGGATATTCAGAGCCGGGCAGGAAGAGGGGGAATCGAGTGGTACGTGCGGGAGAATATCGGCCGGCGCTGGCTTGAGGCGCCGTCGGAGGTTTATGATTTTCTGAGGTTCCTCAAGTCAGAAGACATCGCGTTCGGGTCCATGAGCGATGACACGCTCAAGCAGGTCGCGGTCAATCTGTACGACTTCATTGACCCGGACTGGTTTCCGACCGAGGCGGGCGACGTTATCGGGATTGAGGTTACGGTCTATGTGAACGAAGTGGAGCCGTCGCCCCCGCTGGTGCCCGGGACGCAACTTGGGATAGAGGGCTACATCGAGGACTACGGGGAGTACATCGAACTGTGGAATCCGTACACGATTCCCATAGACGTGGGCAACTATTACGTCACCACCGGCACAGGCTCCCCGACCCCGATCCGAAGCATGAACCCCGCCTCGACGGTTATCCCTCCCGAAGGTTTCTTCGTGATCGGCGACACACTGGGCGACGTAGTGAACACCGGGCAGGGAACGCGTTCGGAGCAAACCCTTGCGCCTTATCCGCCCGGCTGTCAGGCGTACGCCCCGCTGAAGCTCCCCCCGAGCGGCGATATGGTTCTGGAGCTGAGAGTGGGTCGCGAGGATTTCCCGATCGAGAAATCGAGGTATTCCGGTTCCGAGGACAGGGGCAACCTGACGGCGCAGAAGGATGACCCGCGTGTAAGTGAATGGAGGTCTCTCGCGGGCACATTCCGTACCTTCAACGCCAATATGACGAATCGCGACGCCTGGCAGACCTATTTCTACATGCCGGGGATCAAGTCTCGTTCGCAGGATGGGGCGTACCTGTCCGCCGTCGCGTCCGGGGACCAACGGGACATCATGGCGATTCTCGAGCATGCGGGAGCTTTAACCACGCTCGGCGAACTGGGGATGGTGCATCGGGGGAAGCCGTGGCAGTCGCTCAACTTCACCGGCGAAAACCTCCTGGAACCCGACGACGAGGACGACGGCAGACTGCTCGACATTTTGACCTTTCCCTACCAGTACGAATACGAGGGACCGGTCGCGCAGACAGACGAGGTCCCTGCTCGCCGTGTCGTGCCGGGACGAATCAATATCAACACAGCTTCTCCGGAAGTTCTCCTCGGTCTGAATTGGGACCGGTTTCTTGAGGACCTGTCCTCCTACGGGCTTCGGGGAAGCCCGGCTGCGAGAAACCTCTTTATCCGACGCATTCTGGAGCGGAGGAAAGAGCCCCCTTCGGACAAGAGGGGTCCGTACAAGAACCTCGCGGATGTCGCCCGGGACGTGGCGGAGTTCATGGAGAGTCAGTCCGCCTGGTCCGGCGCCCCGGAAGCGGCGGTCGAGTCTTTCATGCGATATAACTCCAACCTCATTACCACCCGGTCAAACGTCTTCAAAATCACGGTTCTCGCAGAAGTCTTCGACGGAAAGGGTCACCTTGCCGCTCAGCGAAAGCTGGAGGCGGTCGTGGACCGGGGCTTCACTCCGGGAAGGCTCGGCAGGCCGGGAGAGAAAGCGGAGGACATCGTTAAGGCCGAAACCCCCCGGACGCTCTACTTCCGCTGGATCACGGAGGACTGATGCTGGAGATGGCGCGGAACCTTCGTGGGCGACGTGGCGTGCGTCGGAAAAAAGGGATTGACACGTTATACTATTGCTGGTAGGTTTTTCATTTGAATCATGGGGAAGGTTAGAGCGCCACTACTTCTCAGCGGTATCCGTAGCCGAGTGAGACCAACCGAAGACGACGGAGTGAGCTGAGTACACAGTTGCCTTCCACGGACTCATCCTTGTAGTTATTCATCAATCGAACAAGTGGCGGTCACGGCGACGGTGAGCCGTTGCGCGGAGTTCCCCTTGCCCGGCTCGCTATGACAGCAGGTCTCAAAGCACGAAAGGTTTCCTGGCGGATGCGTCGGCAATCGCCCGAGCCGGAGGACAGAGAAAGAAGTCGTCTGAGGGATACCAGTCTGATAAGCTTCTCACCGCAATAATAGCATACCGAAATCGTCAAACCTGGTTTCTTGCCAGGATGGTTTATCACTGGTGACCCCGATGAAAAGAAAGAGCGACAAGAGTTCGACGGGAGACCTTTTGGCCAGCACACGTTTCCTTGTACTCGGGCTGACGGCATGTGTGGGTGTGTCAGTCCTTGTCTCCACGTGCCCGGCTCAGGAGGGAATGAGGCCCCCGGTTGCCCCCGCGGCAGCCCGCGAGCGAGCGGTTCAGATTGATGGGGTGATGATCAGTTACCTTCCGAATCGGGCAGACGTCCGCCTCTCCGACCCCGGCTCTTCGACCTACCGGCGTGGGAGCTGGATGCGGATCATGGTCCAGTTCACCAGCCAACCCCCATGGGCAGATGAAATACGGTTCGATTGCTATGTGCTCCTGCGGGACAGCAACCAGGAGAGGCTGTTGACGGGCTCCGTCACCTGCGAATACGTCCAGGCGGGAAGGCAGCACTATGTCTGTCTCTTCGTCCCTCCGAACGCTGTGGAACGATATGGAGGTAGGTTCGGCGCCATCGCGATCGAGTCTTATTATCAGAATAGCCTGGTCAGCGATTACACCTTCCCCCGCACGGCGCGGAAATGGTGGCAGGATTACACCGGCGTTCCGGGCGCGATGGTCACGTGGTTTTATACGCCGTTCCTGAGGGACGGAATCAGCAGATACGAGCAGGTGAAGGTCGGAGGCCAGGGCCTGTAAGAGGAAGAGAAAATGGCGAAGTCAATTGTTGCGTTCGATGCGGGTTCCGCGTCACTGAAAACGGCGGTCTTTTCCGCGGAGCGAAATCGCATTCAGTTGACGAACTTCGACGTTTCCCCTCTCTCGATACCCGCTGAAGCCTCCCTCGAAGAACGAAATCGCATCCTCGCCCGGCAGATGAAGTCGGTTCTTTCCCTGAAAAAGGTTAAAGGCGCCACGGTCCTCGTATCCATTTCGGGCCAATCGGTTTTCACGCGGTTCGTGAAGCTCCCGGCGGTGGAAGAGGCGAAGGTCGCTCAAATCATCCGGTACGAGGCTCAGCAGCAGGTTCCCTTCCCGATCGAGGACGTGGAGTGGGACCATAACATCATCGGGAAGATGCCCACCGGCGAAATAGACATCGTTCTCGTGGCGGCGAAAAGAGACGTAATCTCGTCATTCCTCGCCGAGTGCAAGAAGGCGGGACTCGAGGTCAGCGTGTTGGATGTGGCGCCGCTGTGCATCTACAACTGCCTCCGGCACGCCGAGCAAGAGTTTGCGGAATGCACCGCGGTTCTCGACTTCGGCGCCAAAGCGGCAAATCTGATTATCAGCGAAGGGGACGATCTCTGGGCGCGTACCGTCCCGATCGGCGGAGATAGCATCACGGCGGCGATTGCCAAAGAACTCAACCTCGAGGAGAAGGACGCGGAAACCCTCAAGCTCGCCTCGTGGGTGCCGGGCACTTCCGCGGGGGAGCCTCCGGACGCCACCGAATCCCAGCGAAAAGCCTCCGGAGTGGTCGGGTCATTGATAAACCGCATGTTCGCCGAGCTGTCGCGTTCCGTCGGTTTCTATCGCAGCCAGCCGGGGCATTCCGCGATCCGAAGGATTCTCCTGTCGGGGGGAAGTTCTCGGCTGAAGAACTTCAAGGACTTCCTGTCCGACCGGTTCAAGGTGGATGTGGCGTGGCTTTCCCCGATGAACAGGGTTGGCATCGCCCCCGGTGTGGACCGGGCGGAACTCAACCGGGCCTCCGATTTCCTGGCCGGCGTCGTGGGACTCGCTCTGCGAGGCGCTGAGATCGGAAGAATCCGGATCAATCTCCTCCCGAAAGCCTTAGCGATTCAGAAGGAACTGTCGAGGAAGAAGAGGTTGCTCGTGGCGTCGGGGTGGCTGCTTGTGGCCACGTTCTTGATCATGGCGTTCGGGGAGAAGGTGAGCCATGGCGAGAACTCCAGCGCGTTCAACAGCCTGCTCAAGACTATCGGCAAGACCGTCCCCGGCGTTGTCCCCAGCGAGCGGACCTTGAAGGAACAGAAGGAGGAGTTGCAGACCATCTACGACCGCGATAGCAGAAAGGTCAGCGAGATCACCCGGATCGAGGAAGAGATACAGAAGATCGAAGAGAAAGTGGACTCCATCGCGCAGTTCCAGCAGGCGAGGCTGCAGTGGGCGGAGTTCATCGAGGAATTGAAGAGGACAAAAGCCGAAGCAGCCGGTCTGGGGCAGAACAACTACATCTGGCTGACGCAGTTGCGGATGACCACCAATCAGATGGTGGTGGCGGATTATATCCCCGAACTCCGCGATGTACAGAAGGGCATGATGGAGGGGATAGGTATTCCGGGGACGATCAGCACGTCTCCGCGAACGAAAAAGCCCACCAAGAAGAAAACCACGACCGGCCTCGCCGACACTCGTCCGTGGGTGATTGTCACTGGTTACGTCAAGATTCCCGCGGAGGCGAGCGTGGATGAGGCGGCTCGCCTCGCTGGCGATAGAGCGGAAGCCTTCCGAAGAGCGCTGGAAGATATGGGGAAGAGCTTTGCCTGCTCGAAAGAGCACCGCTACCGCCAGGACAGAGCCACCGGCTTTCTTTATCCGCTATCTCCGGACACGGGTCCCGCGAAAGCCTACCGATACCGATGGGAGGAGGGCACCCAGAAAGTCGTCCTGGAGGGGCTGATTGAGGAGCCAGCGCCTGCGGCAGAGGCGCCGAAACCCGAAGAGGCGCCCAAGCCGGAAGCCGCTGGAAAGCCGACGGAGGCCACGAAGACAGAGGTGCCCGCCCCGCCCGTGAAAGCCGAAGAGGCTGCCAGGGCGGCAGAGGCCCCGAAGACAGAGCCGCCCGCCGGGACCGCGAAGCCGGAACAGGCGCCGAAGCCGGGCGAGGCTGCAAAAGCCACGGTCGAAGCCCCCAAAGTCGTCGGAGAGACTCCGACAGACGCGGCAGTTCCTCTGAAACCAGAGGAGGGGGGCAAGGCCGTCGAGCCACCCAAAGCCGGGGAAGCCCCCGAGGCTGCGGAACCTCCCAAAGCGCCGGAGCCTCCCAAGGCGCCGGAGCCTACGCCCACAATAGAAAAATGGCAGGTCCTCGTCACGTACAGAGCCAGCAAGAAGCCGATTTGGCTTGACGAAAGAGGGTTTGTCAGCGAGAAGTTCGATTGTCCGGTGGAGCTTTTCTACTCCGGGGGCGACAAAAAGGCGCCCTGCAATGCGATGCCGGGGTATCTGGAGGACGTTTCTTTCGCCAAGTTGGTGTTTCCCCTCCCTGGGGAGAGGGTTGCGTCCTTCAAAATAGTCGGGCGACTGGCACAGGAGTTTGACTACGCAAAGAAGAGTCAGCAACTATGAAAAGGTTAAAGGGAAAGCAAGCGTTCTACATCTCGCTCGCCGTCCTGGGAGCAGCCATAGTGGGCTCCGCGTTCCTGTACCGGAAGGAGGCGGCCAAAGCCAAGGTTCTCAAGAACGACGTCGAGACCTTGCAGACGGACCTTGGCGGCGTCCGAAATAAGGTCCCGACCGACGACAATAAGCAGTTTCTCCAAAAGCAAGCCGAGGAGATTAAGGCGAAGTACAGGGACATCGTTACGGCGGCGCTTCAGTGGAATTACGTCCCCACAGAGGAGTTGTCCCCTGCGAAATTTCAGTCGAAGATTTGGGAGACCAGCGTGATGGTCGTCGAGGCCGCCGAGACCAGGAAAATCATCGTTGGCCCGAAAGCCAAAAACCTGGGCTTCGATGAATACGCCGCGGCGCCGCCTCGTCCGGACGAGGATACGCTGCAACTGCAACGAGAGCTTTCGGCGGCGGCGGATATAGCCCAGCTCCTCGTGTACAGCGATGTCATGTCCATTGACTCGGTGACTCGGGGCGTCAATGCCCTCATGGAGGAAGGGCAGACCACGGTCGGGGCGAGGATAGACCTGGAGAGCGCCAAGACGCGTACGAAAAAGAGGCCGAAGTTTGACGCGTACGACACGGTGGCGTTCCGCGTCCGGTTCGCGTGCACGTACCCCGCGCTTGCCAAGTTCCTCAGCAGCTTGGTAGCCCCCAAGAAGGTGCCGCTCGTGGAGAACAAGCAGTTGGCTCTCCGCCCGCAGAATTTCCTCGTGGTGAATGACTTCTGGTACAAAGTCAAGGGATTGGAGGAGGAAGCCATAGACCAGAGGAGGCCGGGGGGAATGAGCGAGAGAGCCCGACTGGCGGCGTGGGGAATCATCCCCGAGGACCTGCCGGAGGCGGTATCCATGCTGTCGAGAGATAGACAGTGGGCGCTACGGTTTTTCCAGGTATGGCGGAGCTGGGGGCCGGAGCAGAAAAAGATTTACCTCCTCGACCAGAGGCTGAAAGAGCAGATTTCCACGGAAGAGCGCGAACGCCTCCAGGGCGAATTCAACCGGATGGTCCGAGAAAGGGACGAGAGGGAGAAACTGAAGGACCAGGCGAAACCCCCGGAATACAATACCCTCGATGTGACGATAATCCTTGACCTCGTTCAGTTCAACGACAAGATGCTCGCGGAGCTTCAGCCGGAGGGCGAGAAAGCGAAACCGACAGCGACTGTTTCCACTGTAAGCAGGTAAGCGGGAGGGACGCAGGCCCCATGGCCGCTGACTATAAAAAGTTACTGATTCGATACGTGGACAAGGTGATATTCGTCGCCTTCTTGGTCCTGTTCCTTTATGTGGCTTTCAAGGTGGTGATGTCGGGACCCGAGGAGGGGACGGGCGTCCCGCCGATGCCGAAGCCGCCGAATCGTCCGGTTCCGGTTGTGCACAAACAGCGCTTCGTCCTGAACAGGTTTCAGAAGCCCCCGGAGCCCAGCGTAACGGACGATTTCACCAGCGACCCAGAAAAAGTGCAGCCCGGCCCCCTGGAGAAACAGTGCCCGTCCTGCGGATGGATTGTTCCCAAAGGCGCGGCATTCTGCGCGCATTGCGGGTACCGATGGGCGGGCATAGCCCCCCCGCCGGACAACACTAAGAAGAAGAAGGACGATCTGCCGCAGGTCGAGGGAATTCCCTTTGTGGTTAGGGACATAAGCTACAAAGCCGTTGACATTCTCTTCAGCGGTTTGGCGAAGAGAGTGGATAAGCCAAGCAACCCCATCCGCAAGGGTGAATACGAGTTGCAAATTAACTGGGGACTGAATACAAGGACGGCGTTCGTTCCGCTGGGCGGTTGGTTCCACGGCTACGCGCTCTTTCCTCTGGAGATAAAGGAGGAGACCATTGAGCTGCCGGGCGGCCTCACTCAGAAAAGGTCGGTCTATTACCTGACTATCAAGAAGCCGGGCGGGAGGCCGCTTATCGTCGCGGAAAGGAAAACCGTCACGGAAGACGAGCCTGTCGCCAGTTTTGAGGTTCGCGACGAGAGCAAATGGAAGATCAGGCACCGCGGTTTGCCGATAAAGTCCCCCGCAACGACCTTCGACGTGTATGCCCAGTACGAACTGGAGGAGATGGGAGGTCAAGGCAGGAAATTCACCATCGTGGATGTGAGGCAAAAAGAAGTCATCCTCCAGGACAAGGCCGGCAAGAAGCACACGCTCCGAACTGGATAAGAGGTTGGCTCGCGGAGCATGAAGAGAGCAAAAGGGTTGCAGATAGTGGTTGTGCTTTGCGTCCTCGGCGCTATGGCGGCGTACGGGGCTTCGCCTCCGCGAACGCCCCGACAGCGCACGATTCAGAAACTCGGGTTCGTTTTTCCCGAAATCCGATTCGAGAACGCGAAGTTTTCTGAGGTCATGGATTTCCTCTCGGTGGAAAGCGGCGTGAACATTATCGTGGACCCGGCGATATACGCCTCGGCCGGCGAAGGAACAATGACCGGGGCGCCGCCTGCGACGGCGAAGGAGGCATTTCAGGGTGCTCCGCCGACGGCGCCCGCCGAGCGGAAAGCGCCCGAAAGGCCGCTCGAGGAAGTTGGGGGCATCAGCCTTCGCCTGAAAAACGTGCCTTTGAGGGTTGTCTTGAAATACGTTTTGAGGTATAAGAATTTGAGGTATATTGTTGACGACTATGCTATTGTTATTGTCCCCATAGGAAGCACCCCAAGTGAGGAGCTGCGAACGGAAGTCTTCCGGCTTCGCACCGGGAGCTTGGACACGATGAGGCCGAGCCGTGGAGGGGCGGAGCGGCCGTTCTGAATTTCCCCTTCCATGGAACCGAGTCAACGACTTTAAGGGCAGGGGCGGACTCGCCCTCGCCTGAAGGCAAGAAATAAGCTTGATCGTGGCGGATAGCGGCCGCGGAGAACAATCGAAAGGAGCAAAGAGTCATGAAAGGTACTCCAGGGTGGGTGGTGATTGTTGCTTCAGCCGTCATGGCGTTCGGCATATGCGGAGGATTGTTCGGCGAAGGCGCGGAAGTCGCCCCTCCTTCCGAAGGGCAGGTTAAGCCCGAAGAGACCAAGACCGCCGAGGAGATTGCGGTGGAAGTCGAGCAGGAGAAAGCCCTCAAGCAGCAGGAAGCCGAGATCCAAGGAAAAAAGCATTCCGACGCGGCGGACGCTGCTCTGAAAGAGGGGAAATATGATGTGGCGATTGAGGAGTTGAACGCGGCCGTCGCCGCGGACCCGGAGAATGAAGCCCATAAGGAGAAGCTCCAGGCTGCCCGAATCAGCCAGATAAATGCTGCGCTTTCCCAGAAGAAGTTCGCGGCAGCTAAGGCGTTTTGCGACGCGTACCTCGCGGATTATCCGGGAGATGATCGGGTTACTCGATTCCGTGAGCAAGCCGTCGCCGAGCTTGAGAAGCCCGCGACCGGCGAGACCCAAGAGGAAGCCGTAATCGCCCCACCCGCGGCGAAGACCGCCGATCAGCTTTTGGCGGAAGCGGAAGACTATATTCTCAGGAAGGACTACCAGAAGGCGAAGGATAAGCTCCTGGATGCCCAGAAGCTGAGTCCCTATGAGGTCAAGATTGATAAGAGGATTAAGCAGGTTCAGGAGCAGTTGAGCCGCTACGAACGCGCCTATTACGAGGCGATGCGAGAAGAATTGATGACGCAGATTTACGCGGCCTGGACGAAGCGTCCCCGCCGCGCGGTCAGACCGGAAGAAATTGAGGCCCTGCCCATCGAAAAGAAAAGCCCCGCGAGAGAGGAGATGCTCCGGAAGTTGGATCAAGTGATCCCAGAGGTGCGGTTCGAGGATGCCAAGCTAAGGGAAGTGGTCGAGTACCTCTCGCAAGAAGCGGACGTGAACATCGTGATAGACCCGTCCGTGTTCACGGGCTACGCGCCGACCTCGATGATGTTCGGGCCCACCACGGGGATGCCGGGAGTAACGCCGACACCCGGCACCTCCATGATGCCGGGAGGACCAACAATCACCCCGGGCACGGACTTTTTTACGCCGGGGGTTACGACACCGGGTTTCCCGACTCCCAGTTCGGTGATGCCGGGAGTGACGCCGGGAGTTCCGGAGACGCCTGGCACGACGCCAACGTGGATGCCGCCTGTCTCGGACACCGGAATCAGCATCCGGCTGGTGAACGTTCCTTTGAGGGACGTGCTCAAGTACGTCCTCCAGTATAAGAGACTGAAATACGTGGTTGAGGACTTCGCCATCCTCATCGTCCCGGTGGACTATGTGCCGCCGGAATCGCTGGAAACCGAAATCTTCCGGCTGGCGACGACCGGCATCGGGATTGTGGATCGCCCGAGCCTGACGGGGCCGGGAACGGGACCCTACGAACCGGGGACGGGACGACCCAGCCAACTTGGCGGTCCGATGGAGGTCAGTGGCGGTGACACGTCAACGCTGGGCGAGCCAGCGGGGCCGACGACCACTCAGACAGTCAAGGAGTTCCTCTTCCAGAGCGGCGTTCCGTGGCCGAGGGGAAGCAACATCATCTTCAACAGCCGGACCGGCACCTTGATTGTGAGCAACACCCCCACGAACATGATCCTCGTTCGGGAGTTGGTGCACCTGTGGGACCAGCCGGCGCTCCAGGTAGAGATCGAAGCGCGCTTCGTGGAGATCCTTCACACGCGGTGGTTTGAGAACTCCTTTCAGGCGGGGTTGCTTTCGCCTTTAGTTCTGACCCAAAAAGCAAAAGGGGGACCCGTTCCTCCGGGAGTCAGGCGAAGAGTGGAGGTGGACGTTCGCCCGGAGAGAGGCACGAGGTTCTTCCCGCAACTTCTCCCGACGGAATTCCCGACGCCGGACGCCGACCAGATCCTTTCGTTACGCGGCTTCATGACGGAGCCGGAGTTCCAGTTCATCTGGCGTGCCATAGACCAGAAGGATTGGTCTGACCTGCTATCTGCTCCGAGAATAGCCACTATCAGCGGGCAGCAGGCTCAGATTGAAGTGGTTCAGGAGATTACCTACCCGACGGAGTACGACACGGAGACCATCAACATCGGCGGCGGGTTTGGAGGACAGACCAACCTGATCTCCGGCGAAGTGTTCATGGTTACCCCGGGCAACTGGGAGAAGAGAGACGTGGGGATCATCCTCAACGTTACACCCTCGGTGAGCGCCGACGGCAGGATGATAACCCTCGTTCTGATGCCGGAAGTGACCGACCTCGTCCGGTGGATCAACTACGGTAACGAGCTTTACCCGATTCAACAGCCGGTGTTCGAGACACGGAACGTCACTACCACGGTGTACGTGAATGATGGCGAGACCATCGTTCTGGGCGGGTTGATCACGGATAAGACCACGACCTACCAGGACAAGGTCCCCATCCTGGGAAGCATTCCGTTTGTGGGGCGGTTCTTCCGGACGAACGCGGAGACCACTTCCAAGGCAAACCTCGTGATATTCGTTACGGCGAGACTGATAACGTCCAGAGGCACCGAGCTTGCCGAGGAGAGAGCCATCACGGAGGCGGAGAAAAAGCGCCTCGAGCGAGGAATCCGGGAGAGCAAAGAGGAAATCGGCGAAGTGGCGCCGGGAGTAGGGACGACCGGCATCATCGAGTAGCAAAGCACTATTCCCGCCAGAATCGGCGGGTGATTTCGATTCTTCCATTCGGGCACAGGCAACCCCGAGGGGCGGGCTTCGCTTCCCGCCAGTTACCGCCCGGGCCCTCTTCCGCCCGTTGAGTCTCTGCGATTCTTCCCGAGAGGGTAGGTGGGTTCCGGGCGCCGCCACAGATTTGGGTCAAAAGAACGCCTCGCGCTTTGCGAGGCGGGGTCAAGCGAACCGTTCCTTTAGCCTCCGGCGTGAGCCGTTGGGTCCCGTTACTATTCCCACAGGGGCTTTTGCCTACCGGTTACGGATGTTGCACCGCCGGCACATTGCCTTTGCTGTTCATCGCCGCTGAAATCGCCATGGAACAGAAGAAAAGGCTCTTCCTAATTGATGGGCCATCGTACGCGTACCGGTCGTACTATGCCATCCGGGGTCTGTCGAACTCTCAGGGCACGCCGACCAACGCGGTTTTTGGGTTCGCCAACACGCTGCGAAAACTCATCGCGGACTTTTCGCCGGATTATCTCGTGGTTGCCTTCGACGCTCCCGGCCCGACTTTCCGGCACGAGAGGTACAGCGAGTACAAGAGCCAGCGGCAGCCCATGCCGGACGACCTGAGAATCCAAATTCCGCTTATTGAGGAGCTGATTGAAGCGTTCCGGATTCCGATTGTCCAAAAGGAGGGGTACGAGGCGGACGACATTATGGGGACGCTCGCCGTCCAGGGGAAAGACGCCGGGTTGGAGATTTACCTCGTTACCAGCGACAAGGACATGTTCCAGCTTGTGGGTGCTGACGTGAGGATTCTGCACACGCATAAGGACAACAAGATTTACGGCGAGAAAGAGGTCAGGGAAGAGTTCGGGATTGAGCCGCGTCTGTTTGTGGATGTTTTGGCTCTGGGAGGGGACACCTCCGACAACCTCCCCGGCGTGCCAGGCGTAGGCTTGAAGACGGCTCTCGACCTCGTGAGAGAGTTCGGGGACCTCGAAAGCGTCCTGAGCAAGATTGACAGGGTCCCCGGAGAGAAGCGGAAGGAAAACTTGAGGAATTATGCCGACCAGGCGAGGGCTTGCCGGGAGTTGGTGATACTTGACACGCAGGCGCCCGTGAGGCTTGACCTTGAGTCCGCGAAGTTCGAGGGTCCGGATCGGGCGGAGCTGAGAAACCTCTATCAGCGGCTGGAATTCCGGAGGCTTTTGGAGGAAGTCGCCGAAGAGCGAGAGGATTGGCAGGCGGACTACAGCCTGATTGCGAGCGAAGAGGATTTGGCGGCGCTTGTTGACCGGCTAAAGAGCGCCCGGGAGGTTGTCGTTGACGTCGAAACAACCAGCACGGACCCATTCCGTGCGGAGCTTGTGGGAATATCGGTTTCGTTGGAGGAAGGTCGTGCGTACTACCTGCCCTGCAACGGCAGGTTAGGGAAGGGCGCCGTCCTCCGGGCTCTCAAGCCGCACCTCGAGGGAAAGGACATAAAAATCGTCGGGCAGAACATCAAATACGACATGGAGGTTCTCGCGGAGAGCGGGATACGGATTGAATCGCCCGCTTTCGACACGATGGTGGCGGCGTACGTTGTGAATCCGGAGAAGCCGAGCTTCAGCCTGGATAGCCTCTCCATGGAGTACCTCAAGCATAAAATGGTCCCGATTTCCGACCTCATTGGGACGGGTCCCCGCAAGATAACGATGAGAGAGGTTCCGATTGAGAGAGTCCGCGATTACTCCTGTGAGGATGCCGACGTAACGCTGCGGCTGAAGAAGATTCTCGAGAAGGAATTGCAGGCAAAAGGGCTCGACGAGCTTTTCTATGAGATCGAAGTCCCTCTCATACCCGTTCTGGCGCGGATGGAGACAAATGGCGTATTCGTTGACCGGCGTGTTCTCGACGAGATGTCGGGGGAGTTTCGGGAACGGATGGATAAACTGAGCGAGCAAATCTACGGGATGGCAGGAGAGAGGTTCAATCTGGACTCGCCGAAGCAATTGTCAAAGGTCCTGTTCCAGAAGCTCAAGTTGCCGGTACAGAAGAGGACGAAGACGGGAGCCTCAACGGATGTGTCCGTTCTGGAGAAGCTCGCACGGCTGCACGATCTGCCCAAAACTCTTCTTGACTATCGGCAGATGGCTAAGTTAACATCAACGTACGCTGATGCGCTTCCCTGCCTGATCAATCCGAAGACAGGAAGGATTCACACTTCTTTCAATCAAGCCGCTGCCGCGACAGGGCGGCTTTCGAGTTCCAATCCGAATCTGCAAAACATACCAGTTCGCACGGAGTTGGGGCGGCGCATCCGGGGGGCTTTCGTGCCGGAGAAGGAGGGGTGGCTACTTCTCTCAGCGGATTACTCGCAGATTGAGCTGCGGATTTTTGCTCACCTGGCGCGGGAAGAGGCGATGATGGAGGCTTTTCATCAGGGGGAGGACATCCACGCCTACACGGCATCGCTGATTTTCGGGATACCCGTCGCCGAAGTAACCGACGAGATGAGGTATCGGGCAAAGGCAGTGAATTTTGGCATAATTTATGGTCAGCAAGCCTATGGGCTATCTAACCAGTTGAACATCTCCGTTTCCGAGGCAGAGTCGTTTCTTCAGCAGTATTACGCGCGGTATCCCTCTGTGAAGCGGTACATGGACGAGACTGTAGCCCGCGCAGAGGAAACCGGCTTCGTTACCACCCTGTTTAATCGAAGAAGAGAAATCCCTCAGCTTAAAAGCAGCAGCGCGAATCAGCGGCAAAACGGCAGGCGGATGGCCATCAACACGCCTATTCAGGGCTCCGCAGCGGACATCATCAAGGTGGCGATGGTACATATTGACCGACGGCTGAGGGAAATGGGGCTGAAGGCGAAGATGATTATCCAGATTCACGACGAGTTGGTCTTTGAATCGCCCCAGGATGAAGTTGAGCCGCTGCGAACGATGGTTGCCGAGGAAATGGAGTCCGTCATCAAGTTGAGCGTGCCCCTGAAAGCCGACACAAAAGTCGGGACGAATTGGGCTGAGATTTGACCTGATGACGCAGCGGCAGTCGGGGAGAACGCCGACGGCGTTCAAAGAGTAGCGTGCCATTGTCCATTTGGGTAAGGGGAAGCGACAAATTTGTTCTGAATTCGCACCAAGCCTGAGCCGGCGCCATGCAGGCACCGGCGGGCTGTGAAGGTCGGTGGGGCAAGAGCAGACCGACGGCCAGGAGGGAACAGATGGACATCAGGGGTTCTTCCGGAAGGCCGCCTGCGTTCAACGTCGCATCGGTGTTGATGCCGTACGGTGGGCTCGCCACGATATTGGCTGTGTCCGCCTTTGGCATCCTTCAGGACGGGACGGGACCCGAGGGCTACGTGGCAGCAGGGCTTACAGGGCTATGGCTTCCAGTCGAGGTCATGCTCTACTCCTTTCTCACAGGCCTTGCCTTGGGAATCGTGGCTCTTTTCCGGATGGAAAAAGTACGCGTGCTCACATGGGCGGGAGTGATCGTCAACGGCTTAGCCGCGGGCACCATGATAGTTCTGCTGCCCTGGTGGCGATAGGGCGACCCCTTTTCCACGGGTCCTTGTTGGCGCGCAGGCCACGCGCACGATGATCGCTTAGGCCGGGGACGCAGACGGTTGGGCTGGCAGCGGGCAGGCCCGGAGAGGCCGGCGGACGGTCTGCGGACGAAGAAAGCCCCGGTTTGGTGACCAAAAGGAAGAGACGGTATCAAGAATCGGCATCTGACCTTTCTGGTGGTTTGGACCTGTTTGGGTTGCGTCTATGCCCTTGGGGTGATTTTGCGGTGGGGCGTCGTGGGATGCCTCCGGGATTATTACCGCGACCTGCCGTACACCCTGGAAAGCGCGATGCTCTTTCATTATGCGGAGATGGTCCCAGACGGGCATCGCATCCCCGGTGTGGACAAGCGGGCGCAGTTTCCCGAGGGGCTTGAGGTCGCGAGGAAGCTGTCGCTCGGGAAGGATTTTGCGGCTGCGGGAGCGTACGAAGCGCTCGGCAGACCGGGCCCGTTTCGGGAGTTTGTCAGGCGGTTCGACGCCGCGTGGTTTTGCCTGGGGATTTTTGCGGTATTTCTCGCGGTTTTGGAAATGGGAGGCGGGGAACTCGGTGGCTTGATGGCGGCATCGCTCTACGCGGTCTCCGCTCCGTCTGTGATTCGCTCGACGGGATTGGAGTTCAGCCGGGAGAATTTCACGCTACCGCTTATCTTCCTGCACTGGTGGCTCTTGGTGCGGGGATGGAAGAGGGAAAGGGCATGGTGGTCGGCGATTGGAGCGGGAGTGTTGGTCGCCGCCGCCGCGGCAACGTGGGACGTAACACAGCTCTACATCCTGTTAATTGGCGTTTTCGCGGCGATTCAACTGCTCTTTGGAAAAGGTGGTCATCGGTTAGTTCGAGCGTTCCTGCCGGGATTAGCGTGCTTAGTTTTAGCCGGAGTCGGGGTGCCATATCTGCGAAGTCACGCGTTCCTATCCTCGTGGGGGATGCTGGTCTGGTACGGCTTGGCGGCAGCATTTGTGGCACGGGCCGTATCCGGAAAGCGAGCGGGACTTGTGGCGAGAGTCGTGTTCCTGGTTGTGCTGGGTACGCTGGCGGGATTGGTCATGAGCCAGACGACGTACCCGGAGACCTACTCGCACTTTCCGAGTCTGTTTCTGGCGAAGCTGAGGTATTTGAACGTCAAGCCGCTCGATCCGGCGAAGCTCAGCTACGAGGCGAGAATCCTGTGGACTCCGGCGCTGCACTCGGCGACGTCCAAGTTCCAGGGAAAGTATCCCATATCCGACTTTGAAGTTCTGTTCGTCCTTGGGCTGGGACCTCTCGTCCTGCTAATGAGGTCGCTGCTCAAGCGCAAAGCCGAGGGGGGCGAAAAGGCTCTTCTGTACTGGGTCGTTGCGTTCTTCGTGCTGTACGTGTTGTTTGTCAGGATGGAAGTGTTTTTGGTGTTTTTCCTGTGCTGCCTGATCGGATTGGGAGTTCGGTACTGGCTGTCTCTGTTTCGCAGGACGGCGGCAAGGACGGTGGCGCTGCTGGTATGGTCCGCAGTCGTTCTGCTGGGGTTGATTGCCGAAGCGGACACGTATTCGTCGTTCAGGAAGATATATCGAGCGGCGGACACTGGCAGCCCTTATGCCGCCAATAAGGTTTTGGTTGATTGGCTGCGAGAGAACACCGAAGAGGATGCCGTCGTCCTCGCCAATTTCACCCTGGAGCCGACGATATTTGCCGACGCGGGACGAGCGATTGTTCTCCATCCCAAGTTTGAGTCCAAGCAAATGCGGATGAAGGTGAAAGAATACCTGGAGGCGTTGTTCAGCGAGGACGAGAAGGATTTCCACGACTTTTGCGTCAAGTACGGCGTGGATTATTACGTGCTGCATCCGGGAGTGTTCAGCGGACCAACCAGTGGAGATTGGATGTACTCGCACCGGTACATGGTTGACCGAGCGGAAAGACAGCCGGAGTACGCGACTCTCGCGATGCGCTACAACCCGGACAGATTGCAGTACTTCAAGAAGCTGACGGACGTCTCGATGGCGGCGGACCCGTTCGGCTTCTACTATCGGGTCTTCAAGGTCGTGTCGGAGAAGGGAATCGAGGATGCTGAAGGGCACGTGCGTGCCGCCCGCGCGCACTTCGAAAAATACAATTCCGACGGCGATCAGGAGTCGCTCCAATTGGCAGAAGATGAATTGCTCCGCGCGGTCGAGCTTTTCCCCGGCTCCGCGGAGGCTCACTCGATGCTCAGCACCGTTTACACGATCAAGGGCGATCGCAACAGGGCAAGCCTGGAGGTCGAACGCTGGAAGCAAATTCTGAGCGACCGAAGAAAATGATCCGAGTCGGCTTGACCGGCGGAGTCTGCACGGGCAAAACGACGGTCGCGGAGATGTTCTCTCGCCTGGGGGTGCCGGTGATAAGCGCGGATGATGTCGTGCACAGGCTCCTCAAAGAAGAGGAGGAAGTGAAAGCAGCAGTGGTTTCGATCTTCGGAAAGGAGGTGCTTGCCCAGGACGGCTGCGTTGATCGGGGCAAGCTCGCGGGAATCGTTTTCACGGATGGGCGGAGGTTGCGGCAGTTGACGGACTTGCTGCATCCGAGGGTCAGGCTGGAGATGCGAAGGTTCTTTGAGGAAAGGGAGAAGGCGGGACAGGAGCAGGTCTGCGTGGCAGAGGTTCCCCTTCTGATCGAGGGGGGAGCCCTCGAGCTGTACGATGTCATCGTCGTGGTAAAGGCGAATTACGAAAATCAATTGAGGAGGTTCTGCCAAAGAGGAGGAAAGACCAGGAGCGATCTTGACAGGAGAATTGCCAACCAGATGAACATGGACGAAAAGGTGAAATTCGCGGACTACGTTATCGAGAACGATGGTTCCGTCGAGAAGACTTTTGAGCAGGTCAAAAACGTCTATGACCGGATTCGGGTGGAGGGAAAGCCCCGTCGCCGCGGGTTGCGCGGGTCGCGCGATGCCAGCAAAACCAGGAACTGAAAAAGAGGATGTCAGAAGATAGATTCGTTTTGTAAAGGAGGTAGTTTCGATGGTGGACATAGTGAAACTTCAAGAAATGAAAGTCGGCGAACTCAACAAGCTTGCCAGGAGCCTGAAAATCCAGGGGATTGGCAGCATGAAGAAGCACGAGCTGATTTTCGAGGTCCTGAAAGCCGAAAGCGAGAAGGAGGGGAACATGTTCGGAGAGGGGGTTCTGGAGACCCTTCCCGATGGATTCGGCTTTCTGCGATCGCCCAATTACAATTACTTGCCGTGCCCGGAAGACATTTACGTCTCTCCTTCTCAGATACGAAGGTTTGACTTGAAGACCGGCGATACGGTCTCCGGCGAGATTCGTCCGCCGAAGGATAAGGAGCGGTACTTCGCGCTTCTCAAAGTGCACGCCATAAACTTTGAGAACCCGGACAAGGCCAAGGAAAGGACGCTGTTCGACAACCTGACGCCGCTGTTCCCGGACAAGAGATTCATGCTGGAGACGGTCTCGGAAGAGGTATCCATGCGGGTGATGGACCTCCTGACGCCGATAGGGAAAGGGCAACGAGGGTTGATTGTGGCGGCGCCGCGGACGGGAAAGACGGTTCTGCTCCAGAAAATCGCGAACAGCGTCACGACGAACAACCCCGAGGTCTATTTGATCGTGCTGCTCATAGACGAGCGACCCGAGGAGGTGACGGACTGGAAACGGTCCGTGAAAGGGGAAGTCATAAGCTCGACATTCGATGAGCCTGCGGAGCGACACATTCAGGTGGCGGAGATCGTCTTAGAGAAAGCGAAACGGCTCGTCGAGCACAAGAGGGACGTCGTCATCTTGCTGGACAGCATCACCCGGTTGGCCCGCGCCTACAACGCGGTTCAACCCCACAGCGGTAAGATCATGTCCGGCGGCATTGACTCCAACGCCCTTCACAAGCCGAAGCGTTTCTTTGGGGCAGCCCGAAACCTGGAAGAGGGAGGGAGTCTGACCATTATGGCGACCGCGCTGATTGATACGGGCAGCCGGATGGACGAGGTGATTTTCGAGGAGTTCAAAGGAACCGGCAACATGGAGTTGAACCTCGACCGTCGCCTCGTTGACAAGCGAGTTTATCCGGCGATAGACATCGAGAGGTCGGGAACGCGAAAGGAGGAACGTCTCTACGACCCGGGTGAGCTGGAGAGAATCTGGCTGCTGAGGAGAGCCCTCAACGGCATGAAGCCGGTCGAATGCATGGAGCTTATCGTCGAGAGACTGAAGAAGACCCAAACCAACGCCGAATTTCTCCTCTCCTTGAAGACGAGCTGATCGGCGCCTGCGGCCTTGCGAGAAGGGCCTCGCCGGGCGGTCAGGAGCTCTCGCCGCGTTGAATCGCTCCCCCCAAAGAGGTGTTGCACGCCGCGTTGAACTTCCCGTTGCTTAAGAGCAGACACTCGAGTATAATTTTACGAAAGGCGTCGGCGTAATAGGGGAGCAAGCTTTCCTTTTCGCGGAGAACCTTCTCGAGCGAAGCCAGACCACTCACAGACAACGGCGTGGCTTTAGCGTCTCGTCGGTCGTTTGCCGGGTTCGCGAAGGCGGAAGCTGGCTGACAAAAGAGAAACATTTGCCTAACTGGCTGGAGGGTAAACATGAAAAAGGACATTCACCCAAAGTACGTGGAATCCACAATAACCTGTGCCTGCGGGAACGTCATAAAAACCCGCTCGACGGCCGCGGAAATTCACGTCGGCATCTGCTCGAATTGCCACCCGTTTTTCACCGGGAAACAAAAGTATGTGGATACGGCAGGGCGGGTCGAGCGCTTCCGGAAGATGTACGGTCAGAAGAAGAAATCCGAATGATCGGATGGTCTGCGAATGGAAGAGCTGTCGGCGGTCATTGAAGACCTGAAGAAGAAGAAGGATGAGATTGAGGCGAAGCTTGCTGATCCGGCGCTTGCGGCAAACCATCGGGAATTTCAGCAGCTCTATAAGGAGCATTATCATCTTTCCCGGGTAGTCGAGAAGCATGCCGCTTACCAGAGATTGTGCTCTGCGCTCGCCGAGAATCGGAAGCTTCTCCGCGAAGCCGCCGAAGAGGTCGAATTGCGAACTCTCCTCGAAGAGGAAGTGGCGTCGTTCGAGCAAAAGGAGGGCGAGCTCCTCGAAGAGCTTCAGGATTTGCTTAACCCAAGCTCCAAGGACGACAGCCGCGACACCATCGTGGAGATACGGGCGGGCACCGGCGGCGCGGAGGCGAGCCTCTTTGCGGGGGAATTGTTTCGGATGTACTCCCGCTATGCCGATTCGCAAGGCTGGAAGGTCGAGACCCTGAACAGCCATCCGACGGAACTGGGGGGCTTCAAGGAAATCGTCTTTGAGGTGCAGGGGAAAGGCGTTTACCGGAAGTTGAAATTCGAGAGCGGAATTCACAGGGTGCAGCGAGTTCCCGTCACGGAGGCAAGCGGGCGCATCCATACCTCCGCGGTGACGGTGGCCGTGCTGCCAGAGCCGGACCCCGTGGAGGTGGAAATAGACCCCAAGGACATTCGGATAGACGTTTTCAGGTCGTCAGGGCACGGCGGGCAGAGCGTCAACACGATGGACTCCGCGGTGCGGATCACGCACCTCCCCACGAAGATCGTGGTGCAGTGCCAGGACGAGAGGTCTCAGCATCAGAACCGAGAAAAGGCTATGAGGCATCTCCGGGCGAAGCTGCTGGAAATGGAGATAGCCAGGCGGGACAAAGAGATTGCGGAAACGCGAAAGGCCCAGGTGCGAAGCGGCGATCGGAGCGAGAAAATCCGCACCTACAATTTTCCGCAGAACCGAGTCACGGACCATCGTATAGGACTGACGATTTACGACCTGGGGTCCATCCTGGATGGCGATCTGGACTCGCTGATTGTCCCGCTGCGGAATACCCAGAACAAGGTGGGCGTTCTCGAAAAGAAATCGCAAGTTTGAATGGATGCATCGGGTCATAGATATTCTATCTCTCTCGACGAAGTATTTGAAATCCCATGGCGTTCCTCGGGCGCGGCTGACCGCGGAGTTGCTGCTCTCGGAGGTGCTCGGCAAGCCGCGAATCGAGCTGTACCTCGAGCACGACAAGCCCGTCCCCGAGAGACAACTGAGTTCTTTGAGAAAACTGCTGAAGGACAGGGCAACCCGGAAGCCCCTTCAGTACGTTCTTGGGAAGACCGAGTTCTTCTCGCTCCCCTTTCTGATGTCAGAGGGGGTTTTTATCCCGCGGCCGGAGACGGAGATTCTCGTCGAAGAAGTGGTCAAGAGCATGCGCTCTTCGGGCGCGGGTGACCGCATCGTGTACGATATTGGGACGGGCTGCGGCTGCATCGCCATCAGTGTGGCTTGCAGCGTGGAAAAGTGCAGGGTTTTCGCTTCTGACCTCTCCTCGGAGGCGATTGCTCTCGCCAGGCGGAACGCGGAGAAGAACGGGGTCGCCGGAAGGGTGACCTTTCTTTTTGGGGATTTGTTCGAGCCGTTCGCCGCGTGCGGCGCCCCGAAGGCGGACGTGATCGTCTGCAATCCTCCGTACATCGCGGAAGAGGACTGGGACTCTCTGCCCGACGAGGTCGCGAGGTTTGAGCCGCGAGAATCGCTCCTGGCGGGGAAAGGGGGACTCGATTTCCTCCGAAGGATTGTCGGCTACGCGGAGTTGTTTCTGAGACCGGGGGGCAGCATCTTTTTGGGGGGGGGGGCGGGGCAGAGAGACGCGGTTGTCGGGCTTCTCGAGGCTCGTGAAAGGTATGTGGACATTGGAAGTCGGCGGGATTATAATGGAGTCGAGAGGATAGTTTGGGCAAAGCTCTCTCTCGTGGAACGACGCCTCGCCGACGAGGAAACGCCTCGTTAGGCAAGCCGAGTGAGTTTGGGTCGGCGTTGAGGCGTTTGCTGGAAGATGCTGCGAGGAGAAAGAATCCTCGCATTGGGAAGCAGAGTCTGTTACCGGCGTAGGAACCACCCGTAAGAAGGAGTGATTTCGCACCTATGGACAAATTCGTGATCTGGGGAGGTGAGCGTCTCCAGGGCGAGGTGCAAGTAAGCTCCTCGAAAAACGCCGTGTTGCCTCTGATGGCAGCGGCCATCCTCGCGGAGACGCCGTCGGTAATCAGGAGAACTCCGTGGCTGAGAGACGTTGACACCATGCTCATGATTCTCGACAACCTCGGTGTGTCAACCAAGCGGAGCTACGAAGGCGATATCGAGATTGATCCCAGCACTCTGAAGAAATGGGAGGCTTCATATGGCCTCGTCAGGAAAATGAGATCGTCCGTCTATGCGCTGGGCGCGCTCCTCGGCAAGCTCGGCAGAGCCATCGTGTCGCTGCCGGGTGGCTGCGTCATCGGGCCAAGACCCATTGACCTTCACATCAAAGGTCTTATGGCGCTCGGCGCCAACATCGAGAAGCGGCACGGCTACATGGTCGCGACCGCGAAGCAGTTGCGAGGAGCAAGGATTTTCCTGGGCGGTGCTTTCGGCTCAAGCGTTGGCGCCACAGTCAACGTCATGCTTGCGGCCGTGAAGGCGGAAGGCGAGAGCATTATCGAAAGCGCGGCGTGCGAGCCTGAGGTCACGGACGTGGCGACGTTCCTCAACAAGATGGGGGCAAAAATCACGGGCGCCGGGACGCCGCGATTGACCATTGAAGGCGTGAAGGAACTGCACGGCGCGGAGCATGAGGTTATCCCTGACCGAGTCGAGGCGGGCACGTTCATGATTGCCGCTGCCGCCACCGACGGCGACGTCACACTCCTCGGCGCCGACGTGAACCACCTCGAAGCGGTAACCTCGAAACTTCAGGAGACCGGGGTGGAGGTATCCGTGCAGAATGGAAAAATCCGTGTCCGGGGGGCTGGCAGCAGAGGGGCTACGGATTTGACGACGCTCCCTTATCCGGGTTTCCCGACGGACCTCCAGGCACAGTTCATGGCTCTGATGTCCATTACGCCTGGGGTGAGCCGCATCGTCGAGAAAATCTATCCAGACCGGTTCATGCACGTGGGGGAACTGGCTCGCCTTGGGGCGGAGATTTCGGTGGACAGCAACAGCGCGCTGGTTCGCGGAGTCCCTTCGCTGAGCGGCGCCCCGGTGATGGCTTCCGACTTGCGCGCGAGCGCTGCGCTAATCATCGCCGGATTGGTCGCCGAAGGAGAAACCTTTGTCCACAGAATCTACCACATTGACAGGGGATACATGGACATCGAGAACAAGCTGTCCAAACTCGGCGCGAAAATGCGAAGACTGAAATCGGAGTGAGGTTTGTCCCGCGAGGCAGCCGTTTAGGCTGAAGGCAGGGCTGACGAGTCCTTCCCGGAGTAGCGAAAGTGTTTGAGGGTTTATCGGAGAAGTTACAGGGCGTTTTTCGGAAGATCGCCGGGTACGGCAGGCTATCGGAGTCGAACATCGCGGACGCGGTGAGGGAGGTTCGTCTTGCTCTGCTCGAAGCCGACGTGAACTATAAGGTCGTCAAGGATTTCATCGAGGGGGTGAAGGAGAAGGCCGTCGGGCAGGAGGCTCTGCGGGGCGTCCTTCCGGGGCAGCAACTGATCAAGATTGTGCACGACGAACTGGTGAACCTGATGGGCGGGGGCGTCAAGGAGATGGACCTGTCGTCCTCTCCATCGGTCGTGATGCTCGTGGGGCTGCAAGGTTCCGGAAAGACGACAACGGCGGCGAAGCTCGCCAGACGCCTGAAGAAAAAGGGTCGCAATCCGATCCTCGTGCCGTGCGATACGAAGAGAGCGGCGGCCGTCGAGCAGCTTGTCGCCCTCGGACGACAGCTCGGCGAGATTGTTTACGAACCGGGAGACGAAAAAGACGTGGTCGAGATCGCTGCGAAATCTGTCGAGCACGCACGGGACAAACATTTCGACACGGTGATTCTCGACACGGCGGGAAGGCTCCACATTGACGAGGAGCTGATGAACGAGCTCCGCGCGATGAAGGAACGCCTGTCGCCGAGAGAGGTTCTGCTCGTCGTGGACGCCATGACGGGACAGGACGCCGTGAACATCGCTGAGACCTTCAATGGGGTTCTGGACATCACCGGCGCGGTCCTCACGAAGCTCGACGGCGATACAAGAGGGGGAGCGGCTCTGTCCATCAAGGCGGTGACGGGCAAGCCGATCAAGTTCGTGGGAATCGGCGAGAAGGTGGACGACCTGGAGCCATTCCATCCGGACCGAATGGCCGCCCGGATACTCGGCATGGGGGACGTCGTAAGCCTCGTCGAAAAAGCGCAGGAGGGGATTGACCACGAGGAGGCCGAAAAGCTTGAGCGAAAGATGCGCAAGCAGGGCCTCGACCTCGAGGACTACCTCAGCCAGATGCAGTCCATACGAAAAATGGGCTCCTTGGAGAGCGTGCTGAGCATGATGCCGGGGTTCAACCAGTTGAAGGGCGTTGTGCCGGCGGAGAAAGAACTGGACAAGGTCGAGGCGATGATTCAATCCATGACTCCGATGGAACGGCGCAATCCTCATGTTCTTGACGGCAGCCGGAAACGGAGGATTGCTGCGGGAAGCGGAACGACGGTGCAGGATGTGAACAGGCTTCTGAAAGGGTTCGAGCAGGCCAGAAAGATGATCAAGCGAATGGGAAGATTCCAGAAAGGGATTATGAAAATGGGAGGTTCTGCATGGCGGTAGTTATCAGGTTGAAACGGGTTGGGACTCGCGGACAGCCGCATTTCCGGGTGGTGGTGGCGGACGCGAAGACTTCCAGAGATGGAAGAGCGATCGAGGAATTGGGGTATTATGATCCCAGAAAAGAAACCAACAAGGTTGTGGTCAATGCGGAACGAGTCAAATACTGGCTGGGGCAGGGAGCACAACCAACGGACAAGGCAAAGGGTGTGTTGAAAAATGGCGGCATTCTGGTCTCGAAAAGATAAGAAGAAGAACAACGAAGAACAGCCACCCGCTCCTGCGGGCGAGCAGAAGAAGAATACGGGCGAGCAAGCTCAGGACAAAAGCGTCTCGGAGATGAAGGAGTTCATCGAGTTCATCGCCAGAACCCTTGTGGACTATCCTGAGCAAGTGGAGGCCAAACGGATAGACGGCGAGAAGACGATGGTTTTCGAGCTGCGAGTGAACAAGTCCGATATCGGAAAGATTATCGGTAAGAACGGGAGAACTATCCGGGCGATCCGAACGCTGCTCACCACAACCGCCGCAAAACATGGGCAAAGAGCCGTGCTGGAGATTCTGGAATAAGCGGCTCGGCGAAGCGGACTCGACTTGAGCAGTCTCGGGAGCTTTCTCGGCGTTGGAACCGCACTTCAGGGCAGTGCCGGAGCGGACCGTAAGGTTTGACTGAGTTCCTCACTGCAGAGGTCTTCTTCCCTGCTCAACAGGTTTAAGAAGGGAGGGCGCCTTTTTCGCCGCGTCTGTCGTAAGGTCGGCGGAAAGGAACGATTCCCTGCTTTTGGCGCACGGATGCATGCGGAGAGGTCGCACGAGTTGCGGATAGATATATTGACCCTTTTCCCGGAGCTTTTTCGCGGCGTCTTTGACGAGAGCATCGTCAAAAGAGCCAGGGAAAAAGGGCTGGTCGAGATTCACGTACATAACATCAGGGACTACAGCCACGACAAGCACCGGAAGGTGGACGACCGCCCGTTCGGCGGCGGCCCGGGGATGATTCTGAAGCCGGAGCCGGTTTTCGAGTGCGTCGAGAAGATTGGCCCGGAGGGCTGCCCTCTGATCTATTTGACGCCCCAGGGCGAGAGATTTTCTCAGAGGAAAGCCGAGGAGCTTTCCCGTCGGGAGCGGCTGGTCCTCTTGTGCGGGCACTACGAAGAGATTGACGAGAGAATTCGCGTAGCCCTCGTCGGAGAAGAGATTTCGATTGGCGACTACGTTCTGAGCAACGGAGAAATTCCGGCGATGGTCGTCGTGGATTGCGTAGTTCGGTTGATTCCCGGGGCGCTGGGCGATGCGGAATCGGCGAAGGAGGAGTCGTTCGCCAATGGGCTATTGGATTATCCGCAGTACACCCGACCGGCGGAATTCCGAGGGATGAAGGCGCCGGAGATACTTCTCTCGGGAAATCACCCCGAGATCCGAAAGTGGAGAAAAAAGATGGCGTTGAAGCGAACCAAGAAGGTCAGGCCTGACTTGTTGCGAGGAGAACAAGATGGATCTGCGTAGTCTTTTGGAAAAAGAGCAGATGAAGGAAAAAACCCCTTCCGTTTCCATCGGAGATACGGTCAAGGTTCAGACGAAAGTCGTCGAAGGCGACCGCGTGAGAACTCAGACGTTCACCGGCATCCTCATCGGAAGAAAGGGTTCCGGGCTCTCCGAAAGAATCACCCTCCGAAAGGTTGTCTTCGGGGAGGGGGTCGAGAAAGTTGTCCCCATTCACTCGCCGTCCGTGCAGAAGATAACCGTCGAGAGGCACGGAAGAGCGAGGAGAGCAAAGCTCTATTACCTGCGCGGGAAAGTCGGGAAACAAGCCCGCGTGAAAGAGAAGCAGCGGGCAGAGCAATAAGACGCGCCGGGGCAGGCGTCGTGCTGCGCGGGGCAGACGCGGCCGAGGCGCAGGCGGCCATATTCTGAGGGAAGCAGATGGTGGAGAAAGGATTGCCGAAGCTGGACAAGACGGCTCTTTCCATCGTTTCGTTGCGAGACTCGGACCCTGATCGGGCTTATTGGCATGCCAAGACGCCCGGAGAGCGCCTGGCGGCGGTTGAGCTGAGCCGGCGAATGGTATATGGCTGTAATCGAACTACATCCCGACTTCAGAGATTTCTTGAGATTGCTGAACTCGAACGGCGTTAGGTATCTGCTGGTTGGCGGGTATGCGGTCGGCTATCACGGTTACCCCCGCGCGACGGCGGACCTGGATGTGTGGATCCCCGTTGACAAGGAAAACGCGGAGAGAGCCTGCAAGGCGCTCCGGGAGTTCGGCATGCCGGAAGACCAACTCCGCTCCGGTCTGTTTCTGGAAAAGGATAAGGTCATCCGGATGGGGGTTCCCCCTGTGAGGATCGAAGTCATTACCGGCGCATCCGGTGTGGTCTTCGAGGAATGCCACAGGGACCGGGAGACGGTTGAAATCGAGGGGGTTCGCGTGAACGTCATCGGACTTGATGCCCTGAAGAAAAACAAAAAGGTATGTGGTCGTCCGAAGGATCTCGAGGACATCCTTCATCTGCCATAACCACCCGAACCTGCCGAAACCGCGGGGCGGCTGATTCCCTTCGTTCGCGAGAAGGAAAACGGCTATGGGAAAAGGACAAGCTCTACGGCGTGAGCATCGAACCGGCCGCAGGGTCTCATGTTGCCGCCGGTCCCCTTCTCCGAATCCCCCTTTTTCTCGCCAAGACGCGCAGCACACCAGGGCTTGATGGGAGAGCTTCGGCTGTCTGCGCCTTTGCGAGGGAGCATCCCTTGGTCTGCTTCAAGTATGGCTCACATTGCTTGTTGAAGTCACCCTCGGGCCGCAGCATCGCGCTACGAGCGGTTTGAGCTCCGTCTGAACGTTTTCGTCGAACCCTTACCTCAGCCCTCGAATAAGCCTTTCCAAACTCCCTTCTTTGCTTTAATTTTGAATGCGTCGTTCTCCCAAAAAAAGGATCGCCCTTTTTTCGTTATGGAGCGCGTCTTCGTGGGGATGTATGACCGGACGATAGGAGATAGGCTGATGAATAGATGTGTTGGTGCGTTGATTTCTGGCCTCGCTCTGATGCGTGCAGCCTCCGGGGCTTTCGGGGCCGAGCGTGTCCCCCGGGCAGAAGACCGGGTTGACGTCGCGCCGTTTGGGCATTTGTGCACGTGGACGGGAACGGCCGCTATGGACATCGAGTGGCATCGGGCGGGGAGACGCCAATTCCGGGATGGGCAGAGCGCGCTTCTCCCCGCCGAAGCTTCGCGGGGGAAAGAGCCGCACATTGGCGTAGAGTGGGATTTTCCGCAGAATGTCGCTGGCGTCGAGGTCGAGTTCTTAAGAGAGGAGGATGCAGCGATTTCGGGCGAGAACGCTTTTCAGTACTGGCACGATTCATGGCCCCCGCAGGACCGCGGAGGATGGACACGCCTCGACGACCCGTTCAACGGAGCCTGGAAGCGTCCAAAGGCCGAATTCCGACGAGAGGGCAACAGGTGGGCTTACGAGACTCTTCCGCTGAGCGAGGAGGAGATACGGGATTCCAGGGGGCTACAGGTTCCCCATCGTCGAACGTTCAAGGTCCGGATCGCTTTCCCCGACGGACAACATCCCCCAATACTTGCACTTCGCGTTTTTTCGCCGCACAAGTGGAAGCAAGCTGACCTGAAAATCGAGACCGGCGTTGGTTCGCAGGCGAAACCTCTGAGGCTTACTTCCGCCAGTGTCTTTTGCGGACATGTCCTGACGCCTTTGCAGCCTGATCCCCCGAACGGCGAAACCGCCCACTACCTTCTCAGCGTCCTTTGCTCGGACTCGCCGGAGGATTCGCCCGACAGGACCATTGTGACCCTGCGCTGGGGCGATGGCGAGACGGAAGGCGTATCGTTCCTTCCGACAGACGCGGTCCGCGACGGCGTTTTCATCCCGGAATTCGGGCTGTGGATAGCGCAGAAGGATGGCAAGAGCTTTGGCGAGACGGAGTTCGCTCGTCGGTCGGGCGAGCCGAGCACTGTCTGGGAAAAGGCAGCAGCGCAGCCGGAACAGACCTATCAGCGCGCTCGCGCGGAGATACCGGCGTTGAAGGACACGGAGCACAGACCGTACGGCAGCTACTTCCCCCTCGGCTGCGATGGCAACCGGCAGGAGTTTGGCGTGCTTTACAACGGAAACGTGCTCCTCATGAAAAGAGCGCTGAAATCGCCGGGACGAGAGGACAGCCGAATGCTCTGGCCCGCAGACGAGATTATTTACAAAATCGGAACTGGAACGCCCGCCGATTTTCGCGAAAGGGAGGGAGCAGCCAGACAATCCCTCCTCGAAGGCTATCTTCCCGTCATTAAGACCGAATGGGAGAATGGCGGGATTTTGTTCCGCGAGTCAGCGGTCGCAGCCCTGCTCGCGCCGGAGGATGCTGACCCCGCGAGCTTACGCGGGGACGAGACTTCCGTTCTCCTCGTTTCGCTCATCGCCGAAAATCCCTCGAACGGGCTGCTCCCAGTCCGTGTGACGCTTGGGACGACGCCACCCGAGACTCTCGAGCTGAGAGATGGTTTCATTTATGGCGTGGCGAACGAGAAAAGCAAGGAAACGTATTCGGAACCGCGTCTTCGCTTGTTTGTTGACTTCCGCGCAGAGGGCGCCGTGCCCTCCTGGGCGACTTCCCATGCCGGAGATGGTTCCGGCGTCGCTGCTTTTGAAACGACTCTTCCACCGAAGGCAAAACAGCGAATTGTTTTCAAGATTCCGTTCCTTTCTTCTCTGACCGACGAGGAAATCTCCCGCCTGCGGGAGATGAATTTCGGAGGTGAGCTTGAGCGGACAGTGCGCTACTGGCACACCGGAATTGACGGCGGAGCAAAGATTCGCGTTCCCAACCCGCTGCTCAATGATTTGGTCCGGGCTCAGTTCTGGCACATAACCGTCAGCGCCGATAAGGACGTTGACACCGGTCTGACGATGCTTCCAGCCGCGACGTTTCATTACAACGTCTGCGCGAACGAAGCTTGCCATCAAATTCGCTCGCTCGACCTTCGCGGGTATTCCAAACTGGCTGAAGAATATCTCGAGCCATTCATCCGTCTTCAAGGCACGCGTCCGCTCCACGGCAGATTCCGTTCCTCGGACGGTGTGCTTCATGGACTGCGCGTCAAGGAGGGCGTTGACTATCAGACCTTCAACTACAACCTCGACCACGGATTTGTGCTCTGGATGCTTTGCGAGCATTTCCGCCTCACCGGGGACAAGGAATGGCTGAAGCGAGTGGAGCCAAATATCGTGAAGGCGTGCGATTTCATCGTCCGCGAAAGGGAGGCCACAAAACTCACCGACGCTGGCGGACGGAAAGTCTGGCAATATGGGGTTCTCCCGCCCGGACACCTTGAGGACAATCCCGAATTTCTCCACTGGTACGCCGTGAACGCCTACGCGTGCAGGGGGATGACGGACGCCGCCGACGTGCTCGCTGAAATCTCCTCGCCGGACGCCGACCGCATTCAAAAAGAAGCGGCGGAATACCTGACGGACATCAGGCGAGCCGCTCGACGGTCCATGCTCCTCTCGCCGGTTGTCAATCAGGGAGACGGCACGTACATTCCCCATCAGCCAACGCGAGGCCTCCTCCGCGGACGCGATCTCGGCTGGATTCGCGACAGCCTCTACGGTCCCATTCACCTGATTGACTGCGGCATATATCCGCCGAACAGCATCGAGGCCACATGGATTCTTTACGACGCCGAGAACAACGTTTTCGTCTCCAAAGAGCGCGGGCTTGGGATAGATACCGTCAAATGGTGGTTCAGCCACGGCGGCATGACCCTCCAGCCGAACCTTGTCCCGACTCCCATTGTCTATGTCCGCCGAGATGAGCCGGAGCGAGCGGTCCGCTGCTTGTACAACACGCTTGCCGCGAGCGTCTATGAGGACGTCCGGGCGTTCTGCGAGTGGTTACCAGCGCAGTTCGGTCGCGGCGGGGGACCGTTCTATAAGACACCTGACGAGTCCGCATTCATCGTCTGGCTGCGATACCTTCTCGCGGTGGAAGAAGGTGAAAAGCTCACTCTGTGCCCGGCGGCGCCGAGAGAATGGTTCTCCGACGGGCAAGAAATCAGCGTCGAGCGATTGCCAACGTATTTTGGCGAGGTTAGTTTCCGTGTGATTTCTCACGCTGCGAAAGGGGGCATCCACGCGGAGGTTCTCCCACCGTCGAGACGTCCACCGAAGGAACTATGGCTTCGCATCCGTCATCCGCAGGGGAAGCCCATTCGGGCAGTCCAGATCAACGGCAAGCCCTGGGTTCGGTTCGATGCGTCAAAGGAGCTGGTGTTGCTGCCGACGACCGGCGAGAAACTTAACGCAGTCGTCGAGTATTAGACCACAGCTCACACCTGTCCTGAAAGGGTGAGCGGCCGTGACAGGCACAGAAAGCGTGGTCAACCATTTGATAACCAGGAGGGATTTCGATGAAGCAAGCGTCATCACAGCCTGACCGCGGTTTTCCCTGTTCTCGTCGTGATTTCCTTCGCGCGGCGGGAGCCGTGGGGCTTGGTAGCTTGGCCGTTCAATCGCTCAACGCGGAACAGGCCGTCGGCGAAGCCCGGAAGCCAACGGAAGGAGAAGGGGCCCCGTCCTCTCGCATCGTGCGCATTGCTGCGGTTCAGCTCCGGGACCGTGTCGAGGGCAAGACGCCCGACGAGATCAAGGCGTTTCAGCGTCGGAGGATAGAGCGATCGGTCGCCGAGGCGGCAAGCAAGGGGGCGGACATCGCCTGCTTCTGCGAGCTCGCGGCGACGCACGGCATCCGTGCCGCGCCCGATGACCGCAAGGTCTGGGAGGAAGCCATCGCCGGTCCGACGGCACAATGGGCGAGCGCCCTGGCGCGGCGGCGCCGCATTCACCTCATTCTCCCCATGAACGCCTATCACGACGGCGCCTTCCGCAACGTCGCGGTCGTGTTTGACAACTCCGGAAACATGGTCGGAGTTTACTGCAAAGTCCATCCCACCTGGGGCGAGCGTCGGTCGGGGACGGTTCCCGGAAACTCTTTTTCCGTGTTCGATTTACCGTTCGGAAAAGTCGGAATCATCATCTGCCACGACATGAGTTTCCCGGAATCCGCTCGGTGCCTCATGCTGGCGGGGGCGGAGGTCATATTCTGGCCGACGATGTGGAGCGGCTGGGGAGACGAGCTTTCCTATACGGTCATCCGCAGCCGCGCGATTGACAATGCCGTTTACCTCGTGCACGTCGGACTCGCGCCGCCTCCGGGGCAGTTCTGGCGCCCCGGAATGAACATGGCCCGCTCTGGCATCATTGACCCCTACGGGAATCACATTTCAAACGCGGGTTTCGAGGAGGGAATTGCGATTGCAGAGGTGAACCTCGACCGGAAGAGGATCGCCCCTTCATTCACCGCCGGCGCGGACGACGATTTCCGGGCGTGGGTTCTCGCGGAACGCCGCCCGGACGTTTACGGAATCATCACGGACTCATCTCGGCGGGGGAAGCCGCCCTCGTGAGCTACAATCAAGCGGGACAGAATGAGAAAAGAAAACCGCGCCTTTGCGGTGCGGAAGAATTACGGGAGAATAAGAAACAACGCCCTCGTGAATCATTAGCGCCGAGGGAGGCGCGTTTGACCAACCGAGACCGCTTGGCGCCCGGCGCCCCAAGTGGAGCGCCGGGGCATCACGTGCTCAAGTGAGGCGAGAGTTACTTCTTCTTTGCGGGTTTCTTGGCAGCGGGCTTTTTCGGTACTGCCTTCTTCGTCCTGCATCCGCACGTGTTACACATAGCTGCACCTCCTTGGTTGTGTTCATTAGTACTCGCGCGAGATTGTAGAGATACGCGGCCCGCAAAGCAAGCACTTTTTTCGGTTTTTGGCAAGCGCTCACTTTCGGGAGGGACTCACCGCAGAGAGCGCAGAGGGCGCAGAGAAGAAGAAATTTGGCGGGATAACAGGATTCGCAGGATTAACGCGATGATGGGAAACCGCAGATGGACGCAGATAACAAACAGGCGAGCACTGCCCCGCCCCGGCAGGTCGGACTCTTGTGAGGTTGTCCCCCCGTAACTGAGGGCTTACCGTTTGTGCAACTTTAGGTTTGACATCTTCGTTTCCTGTAATAGACTTTCGGTTTGGAGGGCGACGAGCACAGGTCGGTCCTCTGGTGAGCCCCGTTTTTGGCCTGGGCTTTGGCAGAATCACCCCGAGTGAAGGAGGGTCTTCCCATGACGAGCTTCGGCACGTATCTGTTGCGGAAACTTAAGGAGAAAGGGATTTCTCAGAGCGA
This sequence comes from uncultured Verrucomicrobiota bacterium, assembly GCA_964516325.1. Classification (GTDB taxonomy): domain Bacteria; phylum Auribacterota; class JABMQX01; order JABMQX01; family JABMQX01; genus CAZFAP01. The sequence goes on along the minus strand of CAZFAP010000007.1, from coordinate 6,809 downwards.
GTTATCGAGAGAAGCTGGCATTTCGGATGCCCACATATCGAGGCTGTCGAAGGAAGAAAGGGGATTGCCGAAGATCAAAACCCTGGGAAGGATTGCCGCCGCGCTGCGAATGTCTCTCCCGGAGATGCTCAAGGACCTCGGGTACCTCCTCACTCCGATGGAGTCTTTGCCGGAGAATCTCCAGACTTTTCTCAAATCGGACCTCAAGCCCAACGACATTACTCCCGAGGAGATGGAGACGCTCGCTTCGTTCTCCTTCTATGAGGGAGAGGTGGTGAAGCCGGAGGGGTATTTGAAACTCCTCAACGAGCAGAGGAGCAGACCCATCGAGCGAATTGCACGAGCTTTTCGTGACCAGCCGCCCGAGCTCTGCGAGAGCTGCGCCAGAATCGTGGAAACGTATATAGCCGTCTTCGGAAAAGCAGAGGAGCAGCCACAACGGCGCCGTGTCCGGAAGGTGTCCCGGAAATCGCGTTGACGTCTCCCCGCTGTATTACCAGCGCGGCGCAACTCGCCCCTGGCTCAATAGACTTCCACTTTGTAGAACTTGGCCCCGTCGGCGACAGCTTCATGATCCGCGAAGTTCTCCGGCATTCCCGTCCCGAAGATTCCCTCCGCGATGGGCGTCCAGGGTCCCTCTAATTTGTCAGCGGCCAGGAGCCGATACCGCTTGCTGCCGACCGTCGTCCACGAGACCGTGACGTAGGAGGCATTGTTCGTGATGGAAACGACCGTGAACAGCGACTCCGCGGAGTGGGGGTCGGTGCCTGCAATCATCTCCTCAAGATTTTGGCTGCCGTCGGCATCGGGGTCGCCGTCGGAACCATCGTCCCCAAGGCCGCTCGTTGGGTCGAGCGAGTTTTCAACCTCCCACAAATCCCTCAGGTTGTCCTGGTCGGTGTCGCCGCTGTGAGGATTCGTGGAGTGGGTCTGCTCCTGAAGGTTCGTCAGCCCATCGCCGTCCGGGTCGCCATTCGCCCCGTCGTCGCCTTCGGCGCTCGTCGGATTTAAGCCGTTCTGCACCTCCCAAGAATCCGACATCGTGTCGGCATCGGTATCCCCGTTTTTCGGGTTCGTGCCGTGGTGATATTCGTCCGCGTTTGTCAAGGTGTCTGCGTCGGGGTCTCCGGTGGCCCCGTCGTCGCCCGAGTTGCTCGTGGGGTCAAGCCCATTCCTGGCTTCCCATCCATCGGGCATTTCGTCGGAATCGGTATCTGCATTGACGGGGCTTGTTCCACTCTGGAGCTCGCCCGCGTTCGTGAGGGTGTCTCCGTCCGGGTCGCCATCGGCCCCGTCGCCGCCTTCAGAACTCGTGGGGCTAAGCCCATAGCCGATTTCCCACAGGTCGCCCAGCCCGTCCGCGTCAGTATCGGTGTTGGGGGTCAGAGGGTCCAAGCCGTATTGGTACTCCTGGAGGTTTGTTATCTGGTCGCCGTCGGGGTCGCCGTCCGGTCCATCGTCGCCCGTGCCAAGCATCGGGTCAAGCCCGCTGTCGAGTTCCCATCGGTCATCCATGCCATCGTCGTCGCTATCCGCCTTTTTCGGGAGGGTCCTGTTTTGATACTCCTGAATATTGGGCAGTCCGTCTCCATCGGGGTCACCGTCGCTACCGTTCTCGCCTTCGCCGCTGGTCGGGTCAAGGCTGGTCTCCAACTCCCACCGATCATCCATAAGGTCGCCGTCGGTGTCATTGGTCCTCGGATTCGTGCCGGAGTCATGCTCCTGCGAATTCGTCAGCCCGTCCGAATCCGGGTCGCCATTGGCGCCGTTGGCGCCCTCGGCGCTATTGGGATCGAGATTGTTCTGCACCTCCCAGAGGTCGCTCAACTCGTCTCCGTCGGAATCGCCGCTCTTCGGGTTGGTGGCGTTTTGGGACTCCTGCAAGTTCGTTAAACCGTCGGCATCCGGGTCGTCATCCGGCCCGTCCGCTCCTGTCGCAACTTTTGGATTCAATCCCCACCGAATTTCCCACGAGTCTGACATCCCGTCCACATCCGTGTCGGCGCTCTGGGGGTTGGTGCCGTTCTGGTACTCGTCCGAATTGGTCAGTCCATCGTGGTCGGGGTCACCGGCGCTCCCTTGATCGCCATCGGCGACGTTCGGGTCGAGGTCGTTCTCGACTTCCCATTTATCGGGGAGCGTATCGTCGTCGCTGTCCGGCTTTCTTGGGTTGGTCGAATAGACGTTCAACTCATCGGGGTCGGTCAGTCCATCGGCGTCGGTGTCCTTATCCTTCGGGTTGGTCAGGTAGAGGAGCACCTCGTTCCCGTCGGTCAGGGTATCCCCGTCCGTGTCGGGATTGAGGTAATCGGTCAGATAGACTTGCACTTCATCCCTATCGAAAAGCCCGTCGCCGTCGGAATCCTCCGTCGGGCTGAGTGGCCACGTTACCGTGATGGTGTAGGCCCCGGCGGCGGTATTGTTCCAATCGTACGCGGCCAACCGCATGTGGTTCTCGGCGGGGCCGAGGGCAAATGTCGCCTGCCAGCGCCTGGTGTCCAACCATTTTGGTTCGAAGGGCTGCGCGGGACCATCGTTGATGCTGACCGTCATTGTTCTGGCACTATAGGGGGAGGTCCCCTCCAGAGTAACCGATGGCTCCTGGACCTCAAAATCGAGCCCGGAATTTGTCGTAACGGCGAATTTGGGGTTGGAGGGGATCAGCGAGCGAACCACCGAGATTCGGTTTGTGATAAAGTCCTTCATTCCCTGCGGGCTGCTCGGCACGCCCGACTCGCCGGTCAGCGCATAATAGTTTCTGTCGAGAACTGGATCAATGTTGGTGCGGGCGAAGGCGCCGCTCTTGGAATCCGTCAGAGCGAGATAGTACGAATAGTAGCGCCGCAGGTATTGCGGTCTCTCGATCATTCTCTTGACGCAGGGGAAGTTGCTGCTGATGATGGGCGCGTTCGCGTTCCCAAAAGTCAAATCGCTATCCCACGGAATCAGGAACCATTTCCCGTACCGCGCCGGGTCTTCCACAGTTCCGTCTCCTCTATGGTAGGGCTTGTAAATGGAGGCGTTCTTCCCGCGGCTGTACCCGAACGTATCCCAATCGTCCACGAGGAACCGAACGCAGAGGACCCTGAGCCACTCATCCACCTCGACCATGGTTTCCGCGCGGGCGTCAAAATCGGTGTTATTTGTCTTCGTGGGGTCCATGAAATAGACGAGGTTCAGGAAGTCGGTGTAATCGTCCTCCTTCTCATTCGTCCGCAGTTCCCAGTTCCATCGGTACTCCTCTTTGTCGGGTCCTTCCCAGCGCAGGTACGCATCCCAGTGGCTGTGACTCCAGGAATCGGTCCACTCGAAGTAGTCGTCCACCTCGAAGAGATTTCCCTGCGCGTCGTCCGGCCAGTAAAGCCGCACGAAATCTCCGTCCACCTTTTGCACGTCCTCCCCAAGGGCTGTGAAAGCCCCGTTGAATCTCACGTGCACGTACTTGTGATAGCTGGTCTGGACACCGCCCAGCTCCCGCAAGAGGTGATGGACCGTCCGGTCGTGCTGCTTCGTCCCGTCGCCGTGCCAATCCAGATTGATCTCCTTCCAGATGCCCAGCAGGAGCTTGTCGGCGGGGAACTCAATGCGGTACTGAGACGCCGGGTGATTGCTCCTCGTCCAGCCGCTGCCGCGGGGCCGAATGCCGCAGTTGTAGAAGACCTGGCTGTTATTCAGAATGAACGTGTAGTCCTCCAGTTGATTGCTCAACCGGGCGCGGCTGCGAAGCACCTGGTCCACCTCTCGCGTGAGAAGAATGCGGTAAATCGGGAGTTTCGTTGCGGGCGGCGTGTCCTCGATCTGATAGAGGCAGTACGTCCCGTCCACCGTCGGGAAGCGCTGCGACGCGGCTACGCTGTCCTGTGCGACTATGTAGAACCTCATCAAAGTTGTGGCGCCGCGCGGAGGGATTTCTCCCACACAAAGCCCGTCGTTCGCTCTCATATCATTGTGCAAGCCGTCGTCGTACATCGGCACGCTGTTGTACGTCGTGTCGTTGTCTCCCTTGTAGAAAAGCGACACCGACGACACGCCATCGGCGTCTGTTATCCGCGCCGTGACTTTCACAAGCTCGTTCGATTTCGGCACAATCGGTTTGTGGATGACGTTGGATATTGCCGGTCCCGCGTTCGCCCGGAACGCGGTGTTGCGTTTTCCCGGGGTTCCGCGGGGTTCCGGCATCGGGAAGCGGTTCGCCTTCGCCGCTCCCTGATTGTGCGTGCGGGTGTAAATGAGATTGATGCCCTTCTGCCATTTCACCCAGAACGAAATCGTGTAGCTCTGTCCGGCTGCCAGTGCGGTCGTGGTGTCGCATTCGATGCGATTCGCCCCAGTATCTCCGCGGCCCGTTGCGATGATCCTCAAGCATCTCGATCCCGTATGGGCTTCCTGCGTGGAAATCGTTGACCGGATGTGGTCTCCCTCGATCTTCCAGCCGGAAGTGCCTGATTCGAACGACCCGTTCCCGATGTGCTCCTGTCCGGCTCGCGTCATGCTGATGTCGTCAATGAGGCATTCTCCTCGATGCATCAAGAAGAAATGGAATTCCGACTCTCCCCCGTTGAACTGGCCGGTGTACTGGATATGAGTCCATCCCCCCCTACCACTCTCGTCGCTGGCTTCCCACGAGCAAGCGGCGTCATTGTCCTGCCTGGGGTCAATCAACTCCAGGCTCGCCCCCCATCCCGCGGACCATATCGGCCACGGTTCCCCGCCGGAATAACGAACTTCGTCAATCATGTTGTCCAGGGTGTCAACCAACTGGACGTTCTCGCCCTCGTTATCGAGGCTGCCGGTGAAGTTGCCGACCACGTTGCTGATTCCGTACCTCTGCGAGATTACCTCCTGGTTCTTGGCCACCACCAGGTAGTCGCCAGAGGCAAGGCTCATTCCCGGCTGAAAAACGAAATCCACTCCTTTGCTGAACCTCCATCCGGAAAGGTCCACGTCCTCGTTTCCCCGGTTATACAGCTCGATGTACTCCAGGTCATCGTTGTTGTCGTACGGATGGTACATCAGCTCGTTGATCACAATGGAGGTATTCAGAGAGACTTGATTCGGGTCTCCCGGTGTCGGAGTCGTCATCGTGTACCAGGTTTTTCCTCCATCCGGATAGCGACCGCGGCTCATCTCGGGTCGCTCCGCTGCGTACGCGTAGGCGTCAACAACCCGGGATCCATCCGCCGTCGTGAAGTAGATCGCGGCGTCCGTCTGCGGCAGCGCAAACCCCATCTCCGTCCCCGTAAAGGCAATGTGGTCCCACGCCTCCAGGAAGGTATCCTGCGGAATCCGGAACTTCGTCAGGTTGGCGCGGTCGTCGCTGAGATACGTAAGCCCTATGTCCACCCGGGAATTGCTGTTGTTGAACAGTTCCACGAACGTCTCCCCGGTAGAGTTGGCGAGAAACTCGTTAATCACCACCGGCATCGGGGTAACGCCGCCCGTAGTCTTCACCCTCCGGCTCACCAAGGACGGGATCATCGAGAGGTCCGTGCTCCCCTTACTGGAATTGTGAACCTGAATCGCCAGCACGTTGTCCGGCCCCTCGTGCAGATACGATTTCAGGACATTGAACTCCACCGACTCCGGGAGCTCCCCGACGCTCCCCGAGGACGGTTGATCGAACGTGAAGACCTCCTCCTCTTGCCCCATGTTTTTTCTGCCGATGTAGTGCCTGTTGACCCAGGCTATGAATCCATCGTCGTAAGCCACTTTGAGCACCACGGTCTCGATCGAGGCAAGGTCGGTTACCCCGAACCGTTTGCGAAGATAGACCGAAAAGTAGCCGTCTTGCATGTCATCCAGAATCATGGCGTCATCCCCGTCGCCGTATCCGATGCCGGTCTGCCCGGAAAGCCATTTCGTGGGGTCGGAATCGTCGAATTCCGGGTCAATCCATGCATCCACAGGGTCGGAGGGCGGCACAGTCCCTTTGAAATACTTCCAGTATTCCCCAACCTCCACCAGGGCCGTATCGGTTACGGTGGTGAGCACCTCAAACCCATTTGCCTCCCCCGGACTTCCGAATCTCTGCGGGCTGACCGCCCAGCTTTCGCTCTCGTCGTTTTCCAGGTCCGTGTTGATGAGGGCTAAGGAATGTCCGGCGCCGTCCGCCCCAGCGGGCCAGGGGTCTCTGTCCTTGTAGTCAACGTGTGCCATGACGGCGCTCATCCTGTCCACAAGGGCAATGTCCTCGCCGCTGTTATCGAGGCGTCCCTCGAAAGGCCCCATGAGTTTCCCCGATGGAATGCCGTACATTGCCTCCATGGCAGCCTTGTCCGCGCAGACGACGAGGTATGCCTTCCCCTGCATGATGATCCCGCGGGGGAACTCATAAGCGATTCCTCTCGAGAAAGACCACCCCCCGATGTCAAGGGGGACGGCATAATCGTTGTACAGTTCAATCCATTCGTAACTCGCTTCGTTCTCGGCGGTTGGGTGATACATGATCTCGCTGATCACCATCCCTTCCGACGAAATCGCAATGGACCAAAACAGCAGAAAACCGAGCGAAAGTCTCTTCATCGTTTTCCTCTGAGAGATTTGATATTGGTCGGGCTTGCCCCCCCGCGGCCCCGGCTCATCAGAAGATTACTGAGCTGCATCAAAATAAATATTATACCCGATTCCTTGCGGCGTGACAATAGGCTGGAGACCTCTGCAGCGATTCCGCAAGATAGTGCTTTTGGGGCTGGAAGGGGTTGGTGGGCGGTTACAGAGGGGGAGGGTCCGCCGAGAAAAGAGGTCCTTGGCGGTGAAAGAGGGCAGAAGGGAGGAGGGTGTGAGGGGCTAAGGAGACACAGGCGCATAGA
>CAZFAP010000006.1:0-62333 GCA_964516325.1 uncultured Verrucomicrobiota bacterium | reverse complement strand
TATCACCCAGGCCCAGCACGTCAGCAAAACATGGGCTTTCCGGCTAAGTCTCTAGACCATGGGCGGCCTCAGAGCCGGCCGCGCGGTGCAGACCTTCAGTAAACCTTTTGTGGGGAGGGACTGGCTGCCGTGTGGGACCGTGGTGCACGCTGGCAGGGCAATGAGGAGGGGGCCCTACACGGTCTGGCGATCCACCGCGGCGCGGTCCCCGGGGCTCCACCCGACAATTCCCTTCCTCGAGGTCGGTCTCCCCCCAATAGCACCGCCGTCGTCCGCGGCCCATCGGGCAGGCACACTCGTGTCTCGCGGAAGATGGGTTGGCTGGAGGCTCATGGAGATCGCCTTTGTCCGGGGAGGCACTGCGGGGTAGGGAAGCTTACTTCTCTTGTTTTGGTTCGGCGCGCGGCGCAACGTTGTTCGGCAAATGGAGCTTGTCCGAAGGCGGGAAAGCGGGGGAACTCGGTCTCGTCGGAATGACTCGCCTCCGAATGCCGCTTTTCAGGAAAGTTCTCACCCTGGGTGAAAACCAGATGTACTGTGCCGCAATCGCCCCCAACAAATCCGCGCCAATATCCAGCACGTCCGCTTCTCGCCCTATCCGTGCCTGATAGACTTCGGAGACCGCTCCGTAAAGCGCCGCCGCCGCGACGCACGCTGCCGCCACGCCGAGCCTTGAGAGCAGCCGAAAGGACCCCACCGCAGCCCAGCAAACGAGAAGCCCCCAGATGAAGTACAATCCGGCGTGTCCGAGCTTGTCTCCAAAGGGAATGAAGCTAACGTCGGGGGTTTGCTCTCCGGGGAGGGTCAAAAGGGCCCAGATAAACCCCGCCCAGCCCGCGACGAGAACCCAGGATAAGGCGATCAGAAAGGGTCTTCGCGCCCCGCGGATTACTTTCCCCACTCCAACCTCATTGCCAGGATATGAGGCAGCCCAGCATCAATGATTTTTTTCTGCGCGACAGCCACATCGTATGGAACGCGGAGGAACCGAAGCACCTCTTCCGCCAGATCGTAGATGACATACGACGATAGCGGATTGCCGTCCCTCGGCTGGCCGACGCTGCCGACGTTGACGAGGTATTTGACATCGGGGTTGAGGCGTACGGTCGTTGCCCGGCTGAAACTCTGCATGGCATCGGTGGAAAAAACGCAGGGGATATGCGTATGCCCAATAAAACAGACCGGATCGGTCTGGTAGGGGAAATAGGTCTCCGCTTCAATGGGGCTGAAGATGTACGTCCACAGCTCGGGGTTTCCGAGCGTGGCGTGGACAAGTGTGAAACGCTCGGTTTTGGCCACGTAGGGCAGGCTTGACAGGAAGCTCGCCGATGTCCCGTCGGTAACTTCCCTCGACCATTCGATGGCGGCTCTCGCGGCGCTGTTGAAGAACCTGACGTCCGTTTTTCCGACGACGCCGGCATCGTGATTGCCGAGCACCACTTTGCACTCCAAAGCCCGAATCTTCTCCACGCACTCGACCGGATTTGCTCCATACCCCACGCTGTCGCCCACGCAGGCGTAATGGGTCACCCCTTCCTCTTCCATGGACTCAAGGACCGCGTTGAGGGCTTCGAGATTTCCGTGGACGTCGCCAAAGATCGCGTATCTTGCAGGTTGCGGCTCAGCTCGCATACGACTCCTTTCCGAATAACAGATAACCCGCTGCCAGCAAGAACAGCGGGATAAACAGCAATACCCACCAGTCAAGGTTCGGGGCAGGCTTCGTCAGTTCTCGATACATCTTCAACGTTTCAGCGATGTCGGCCTCGCGGTCTTTTTCCGCCTGCTCCCCAAGAGCTCGGAATCGCCCCTCGATTCTCTGTCGAAGGGCGGCTGGCAGACCTTCTTCCGATGAGACCTTGTTGAGCGATTCGACGTCCGTTCCTTTTTCCCTGAGAACCTCCGCCAGTTTCTGGGTGCTCTCCGAGAATTCCTTCACATCGTCTTCCGTTTGTTTGACGAGTTCCGGGTCCGCCAGTTTGTCCTGGGCAAGCTGCGACTTCTTTTTTTCGGCCTCGCTCAGGAGGTTATGCCAGACGGTGTATGCCTCGGCGAGCTTGTCTTGCTTTTCCATTTCGACCGCGTAAGACTTCGCCTCTTCCACAGTGATCCTGTCCGCAACCCGACTCGTATGCTTCCGGACAAGGTTTACACTTCGTGTTTCGTCTCGCCAGCGACTCATTCGGGTCAGGACGTTTTCCGCCTCTGCTTTGGACATCCCACATTCTCTCATTATGCTGGACACGATTCTATCCGCGTTCGCCGGGGTGTTTGCCAGCCTGTACCATACCTTGTAGGCATCGTCAAGCAATCCCCCTTCTCGCATGATGACTGCAATGATCCTGTCCACATAGGGGGGATGCTCCGAAAGAGGCGGCTGAAACAGCGTTGCAATCCTCATTTCGTCGAGAGCCGCCTTCAAAGCCTCCTTCTCTTCGCCCCACCCCTTCTCTTTCGACATCTTGTACTGCTTGTAATAGAGAATCGTGAAGCCAAGGTCCCAATGCAGCTCGTAGTTATAGTAATTGTACTGTATCCCTTTCCGTAAGAACTCGTCCCCGATTTTGAAGCACTCGAATCGGTAGCGGTCAACTTCCTCGTCGGTTAGGTCTTTTCTCTCATAGAAGTGTGCAGAAACGTTATAAGCCATGTGCCAGGCTCCGAACGACCACGTCGCCCGAAACCGCGGCTGCAAGTAGGAAATCGCCTGAAATAGCGGAATCTCCTCTGTCACCCTGCCCTGCTCGAACAGGACCATCGCCCGAAACCATAGCACATTTGCTGCCAGACCGCGAAAACCCGCCAGCAGAAGCCCAATAGCTGCCTCGCCGGGGCGGATTGCCGGGCGGTCCTGAGCCTCGAGTTTCTCTTCGACCCTCCTCCTGTCAATGTTGCCTTGAAGAGGGACGAGGGCCGCAAGGAGGACGATAGCCGCAATGTAATGGACAATCTTCCTACCGAACACTTCTCCGCTCACTCCCACCTTTCGGTGCCGACTTCCTTGACGTGGAAAAAGAGTATCCCCAGCGCGATCATCGCCGCCGAACGAAACAGGGAATCGCCCATCGCAGAAAGAACATAAGTAGCATCCAGGGAGAACTCAAGGGAGAACATTCTGCTGCCAACGGCAAATCTCTCGAAATTTGGCAGAACAAACATAAAAGCCTGGACGTAGTGCCTCATCACCGGGACTTTCATCATCTCGACCATGTCCTTGAAAAAGGAATGACCGCTCCCGAGGACAAACAGAATCATGGCAAGGAGGATATTTGTGATCCGAGACAGAAACGTTGACCCGAGCACGCACATGGCGGTCAGCATCACGAGTTGGAAAAAGATTAAGGCAACCGCTGGCAGGACCTTGCTCACGACCGCAAACCAGGGGGTGAAACCGAAATAGACGACCAACGCCGCCCCCATCAGAGCCACGGAAATGAAAACAATCCCCACCACGCCCAGGAACTTCCCGAGAATAATGTGAAAGCTCCAAACCGGATGCGAGAACAGAATGAAAATCGTCCGGCTTCGAATCTCCGAGAAAAGCACCGTCGTTGCCGAAAAAACCGTGAGCAACATCCCGAACAGGCTTATTGTGAACAGCCCCGTTTGTGTGATCGCCTCTCCCTCCCTGCCGGGCTGAATGGTCGAAATCGCCCCGGACGCGGCCACGAATATGATCCCGAAAAGGACAAGGAAGTAGAGGATTTTCTTCCGCAGCTCTTCCCGGATAGTGTTCAGGGCGATCGCGCGGACCCTCACTGAGGCGCCCCCAAGCACAAAGAGGACCAGTGAAAGCGCACCGAGCGCCATCAGGATCGTTGAAGAGTTATCTTTCAAGAAGTCGAAAAAGGCTTTCACTCCTTGATTTCTTTCTCCTTAATGGTCTTGAGGAAAAGCGACTCCAGAGACTCTCGCGGGTGTCCGATCCGCTGGAGGTCCCCTCCGCCTTTCTCAATCAGCTCCTGCACTTTCCGGCGAGTCTCCTCGGTGAGGTTCTTTGCGACAATTTCCCAGGTGTCTTCGACTGTCAGGAGGTTCTCGACCCTGTCTGTCTTGATGAGGTCGCCCCGGTGCAGAATGGCGATTCTGTCGCAGATGTCCTGAACGTCAGCCAGAAGGTGAGAAGACAAAATCACTGTCTTCCCCCTGTTCTTCAGGTCGAGGATGACGTCCTTCATTTCCCTTGCCCCCATGGGGTCAAGCCCAATGGTCGGCTCATCCAGAATGACTAACTTCGGGTCTTTGAGGAGAACCTGAGCCATACCTATCCTGCGGGACATTCCTTTGGAATACTCTCTCGTCCGCCTCCTGCGTGCCTCCGTTAGGCCGACGACTTCGAGCACCTCGTCAATCCTCTTCTTCCTCGTCCTTCGGTCCAGCCCCATCAAATTTCCGTAGAAACTCAGGGTCTCGTTGGCGTTCAGGAAGCGGTAGAGGTACGATTCTTCGGGCATGAATCCCACGTCTTTTTTGATCTCGACGTCCCTGGGAGACTTGCCAAAAACTTCCACCCGCCCATCCGTCGGGAACATGATTCCGAGAAGGAGCTTCATGGTGGTTGTCTTTCCCGAGCCGTTCGGCCCGAGGAGCGCAAAGATTTCCCCCTCGTAAATCTCGAGGTTCACCTTGTTCAAAGCCCGGACGTAGGTCTTACCCCAGAACGTCCTATAGACCTTCGTGAGGTCAACAGTTTTTACGACGACATTTCGGTCCATGCTATCCAAGCTACCCTCTTGCAATTCCGGCGCCCGCGAGTCGAACCACGAGCGACCTCTTGCGATTTCTAAATTTGCCTGTCCCTGAAGGCCGCAACCCCAATCGTCAACATGCTTGCTATATAAATCAAACCGTAGAGTGTTACGGAGAAAAGATAGGCGAAAGATACGTCCGTTTTTAGCGCCAGCTCATTGGAGAGGTTGAAGTATTCAAAGTTCGGAATGATGGTGTAAAGAGCTGTCAACCCCCACTTCGCCGGAACGAACTCCGTCCCCTTTGCGAGGGTTGAGATGTAGCCCCTCGTGTGCCCAGCAAGAAAAAGGATAAAGCAGAAAATGATGTTGAAGTTGACCGGGGCGAAGGTCGAGAGCATGACGCAGACCGATGCGAGGACCAACAACTGGAGAATCAGCGTGTAAATCCCCTTGAGCATCGTCAGGTCCAACGTTTTATACTTCAGGAAGAGCGCCGCGTACAGAATCGCCGTCATGACCGGGACAATTGTGAGGATGACAAGGACTTGCCCGAGAAATTTGCCCAGGATGTAGTGCCGCCGCTTCAGGGGGAACGTGAGAAGGGTATAAAGGGTGCGACCTTCGATCTCTTCCGGAATCTGGCTGGCGGCGGTGAACAAGATGATCAGCACGGCGAAAATGGCGATGCTCGCCACTGCCATGTCTTTGGTCATTTTCTCTTCGGTGGCTTTGGCGTCCGATGCTGCCAGGCCTGCGGTTTGGTCATAGACGCTGGTCCTCTCCAGGGACATGACTTTGAGAGCCACGGAAACGGCGATCAATACGAGGGAGAAAATCAGAAAGACCCAGAGAATACGCTTGCGGATGGAGTCCTTGTAGGAGACAACCGACAAGTGCCAGATGTTCTTCATTTCAGAATCTTATCGAAAAGGAAGAAAATTCCCCCGTGCCTTCCGACCACGCGACGTCCGAGTGTTTCACGTAGTCCTCGAACGTGCAGTTGAGCTGAGTCAGCATCTGCTGGAGGGTGTCCTCCTCGCCTTCGGCGACGAGCTCAACTCGGCCGTCGTAGCAGTTCTTCACCCAGCCCACAAGCCCAAGGGATTGGGCAACTCTCCTGGCGGTGTACCGGAACCCCACCCCTTGAACATACCCCGAGAACAATGCGTGAAGGTGTTTCATTCCGGAAAAGCGTTACTGGCCAAATGCTCCATATGGCAATAATCAAAAATCGGGGTGACTGGACTTGAACCAGCGACCCCTGCGTCCCGAACGCAGTGCTCTAAACCACTGAGCTACACCCCGATGAACCAATCAGATTTTCTCACCGCGGACGAATCCAAAGAACACGCGTGCCGCTCGTGTCAGTCTATTCTTTCACATTTCCTTGCGTCAGGCAATGGGGCAGCTACGGTTTTGTCCCGGCTTTCTTCCCTTTCCTCAGGAAGTGTCGTACGCCCACAGCAACGGCCACCACCAGCGCCGCAATGGCAAGCGTCGCCCAGTCGAAGTACTTGGAGAATAAGCCCTTGACCTTCTCGCCCCAGAACTTGCAGAAAACCGCCTCTGCAAAGAACCGCGTTCCTCTACTGATAAATGATATCAAAAGAAAAGCGCGAAAGTCGAGCTTGAAAGCGCCTGCCGTCCACGTGAAGGCGATGTATGGCACCGGCGTGAATCCGGCTATGCCGACCGCTGCCACGCCATACTTTGCGAATAGTTTGTCCACCGCCGCAAGCTTGTCCTCCGTCAAGAACTTCCTCAAGAACGGGCGGCCTCCTTTTTTGCCGAGAAAGAAGGCAAACGACGCTCCCATTACCGACAGCACCGTGCAGACCAGACCAAAGAGGAGCGCCCATTCGGGCTTGTGGATGGCGAAAACTATCAGAGGAACGTCCGGCGGCATCATGAACAGAAGCTGCGTGGGGAAGATCGAGGATTCCACGAACGCAATGAGTGACAGGAAAATTATCCAGTAAGAAGAGTATTCAGGGGCGAGAAGACCTTTTACCCAATTCGCAATGCTGTTAATAAATGCCATTCAACTCCTTTTTTGTTCCGTTTCTTTGGGGCGCCCGTCATCCTGTGGTCTGGACTCCGCTTCGTTTTCGTCGCCGAACCCCTCACTCGTCCCAGCCGTACTCGCCGACGAGGGGAACGAAGCGGCAGCCGCACACGTCTTTCAGTTCATGCCCGGTTTCCGTTTTGATGAGTTTCTTCAGCATCTGGCAGTAGGCGTCGCCCACCGGTATCACCAGCCGGCCTCCGAGCGCCAACTGCTCGAAAAGCGGTTGCGGAATCTCCGGCGCCCCGGCGGTCACGATGATGCCGTCATAGGGAGCGTATTCGGGCCAGCCTTTCGTGCCGTCCCCTACTTTCAGGCGGACATTATCGAAACCGAGTTCCCTCAGCAAGGAGGACGCCTTGGCGCACAGCTCCGGATGCTTTTCCACGGAATACACGGTCTCGCACAAGAGACACAAAATAGCGGTTTGATACCCGGAACCTGTGCCGATTTCAAGAACTTTTTCGCCGCCCTCAAGGTCCAGGCACTCGGTCATCAGCGCAACCATATAAGGCTGAGAGATCGTCTGACCACAGTCTATGGGCAAAGGGGTGTCGGCGTAGGCTTCGCTGAGGTCCCGCGGCAGGACAAATCGCTCCCTCGGGACAGTCCTCATCGCCTCCAGGACACGAGGGTCTCGGATTCCCTTGGAGGCGAGCTGTCTCTGGACCATTGCCTCCCTCTTGCTGAGGAACCCGTCCTCTTTTTCTGCGGGCATCAGCATTCGTTGTTCCTCTTGGGAGCTTCCTTTTTCGGCCTTGCCCTTCTCCAAAAGACGTACTTCAGCCCAACCCGAACAAAGCGCAAGGTGTCAGGGACGGGATGAACATAGCTCGTTTCGCTGCCATAGATTGTGGCAACGGAGACAGTTCCTATCCTAACTCCCTTCCTCGCCGCCTCGAGCAAAATCTCGGACTCGGTATCGAATTTCGTTGTTTTGAGGACGATCCCCCTCAGGAGCTCCGTTTTCAGGAGCCGGAAGCCGCACTGACTGTCCGTGATCTTTCGGCTCGTCAGCGCGCTCAGGATGCGCGAGGTCAGCCAGTTGGTGACTTTTCGCCGGAGTGGCATGGCGCGCACGTCCCCCATGCGGTCTCCCAAGACAATATCATAATCTCCCACTGTCAGGCAGGAGACAAACTTGGGAATCTCATTCCAATCGTGCTGTCCGTCCCCGTCCAGAATGACAATGGCATCCCATGTCCTTTCGTCCAAGACCGCCGCAAATCCCGTCTTCAGAGCCGCTCCTTTTCCCCGGTTCACCGGGTGTGTTAGGACGATGGCACCCGCTTTCCGGGCGACTTGGCCGCTTCCGTCCGTGGAACCGTCGTCAACGACGAAAACTGCCCTCACATGCCTGAGGCATCCTCGGACAACCCTTTCGACATAAGGAGCTTCGTTGAAAACGGGGATGAGCGCACAAACCTCCATCTCGCCTCTCCCGCAGGTCATTTTCCCCGGACTGAAATCTTGCGTCAGGGTGGACGCGTCGGCTGCATCGGGGCACGAAAACCTGCCTGGCACGCCCATTGAGAATCCGGCGCCTCGAGTGCGTGGGCTTTCCGACGGCGCCCGCCTCCTGGTGAACAGCAACCTCGTTGCGAGGTCGGGAATTGCTGGCCGAGCTTCGGGCAGGAGCTTTCAACGGGGTCGGCAAAGGGAGTCTATTCTCGGGCGGCGGCCGCTGTCAGCTCCAGGTCGAAACAATCCTGTCAACGATGCGGAAAGAGGAATCGGGACGGCTGAGGTCTGCCATCCTCGCCCTCATGGAGTTCAGGGTCGCCTCGTCTCCGAGCAAATTGGCGGCGGTTCTTGCCGCCTCCTCGGGAGTGTTCGCCAGAGCCGCCGCGCCTTTGTCCACGAGGAAATTGGCATTCCGCATTTCATGTCCGGGGATGGGCGACACCAGGACCATCGGCAATTGTTTGGCCAAGCACTCCGATGTTGTTATGCCGCCAGCTTTTGAGATCAGGAGGTCTGACTGCGACATCAGTTCGTGAACATTGTCCACGTACTTCAGAATGGTGATTCGGCCAGGAAACCTTCTGCGGACCGCCTCCAGTTTCTTCAGGAGGCGCTTATTCCTTCCTGCGATGACAAGAACCCGCACGTCGCCTCGGAGGCTGCACAGCCTTTCGGCCACCGACGGTATCGGTCCCAAGCCCCGGACTCCCCCCATGACTAAGGCTGTCCTGTGGGCATCCCGTTCGCGGGGCTTTCCAGGGTGGTGAACTTCGGCGAATCGCGGACGAACCGGAATGCCCGTCACCTCGATCCGGTCTGCCGCCACGCCCATCCGGGCGAAATCCTCCTTCGATTCTGTCGCCGCGACGCAGAAAAGGTCAACCCCTTCCAGTTTCCAGTACAGATTCACAAAGAAATCAGTCACGACCCCGACCAGGGGCAGACTGCTGCCCGTCAATGCTTTGTACTTGTCAACGATGATGCAGGGAAACGCCTGCGTGCAAACCACAGCGTCCGGTCGGTAGTCCTTCATAATCTTCCGCAGGCGGACGTAGCTGCTCAGATAGACGACGTCGCGGAGTTTCTCGGTCTTCTCTTTGAACCCGACGTTGTCGTAGAGATAGCTCCAGACGGAAGGGTTGTTTCGGATTAATCCGAGGTATGTCTTTGTAACCGCGGCACCGAGGAGGGGGTTGGTGTACTTTATCAAATTCATCCCCTTTACCTCTATCTGGGGGTGCTTGAGACGAAACGCCTCCTCCAATGCCGTAGCAGCCATCTTGTGGCCGGAATGGTCGGGAGAGTACAGTAAAAGAATTTTCTGCAGCATTACACCTCCGAAAGACGCGAACCTAACCGCAGAAGCATTTACCACACGGCCTGCTCTTAGCACAACAGAAAACTGCCTGTCGGGAGAGAAGAGATCAGACAGGATACCAGGAGGAACCGGATGGCGCCGTCAATCCCGTGCATCCAGTTGACTCTGTCCAAAAGACAGGGAGATCACACCGCGGGCCGCGGGATGCTCTCGAAAATACGCCACCGTATTTACGAATCGGTGTACTTAGGGTCGGGCGTTCTGCTCGGCGCCTTGCTGTTGCACGATTGGGGGAAGCTTCTTGTGGAAATCGGTTACCTGCTGGTAGGCGTGCCCGATCCGGAAGATTGTCTCTTCCCCAAAGTGCTGCCCCAGCAACTGGAAGCTGATGGGCATCCCCTCCGAATCGAAGCCGGACGGAATCGAAATCCCAGGTAGCCCCGCGAGGTTTGTGGAAATCGTGTATATGTCGGAGAGGTACATGGTCAACGGGTCGCCGATTTTCTCGCCGATTTTGAAGGCTGCCGTCGGTGAAACAGGAGTGATCAGGCAATCCACCTTCTTGAGCGCCTCGTCGAAATCCCTCTTTATGAGCGTCCGGACTTTGAGCGCCTTGAGGTAATAGGCGTCGTAATAACCGGAACTGAGGGCGTACGTCCCCATGATAATCCGCCGCTTGACTTCTGGACCAAAGCCCTCTCCTTTACTTTTGGTGTACATTTCCTCGAGGTCGCCGGGGGACTTTGTTCGATGTCCGTATTGCACGCCGTCGTAACGGGCGAGGTTGGAGCTCGCTTCGGCAGAGGCGATGATATAGTAAGCCGCGATGGCGTATTCCGTGTGAGGCAGCGAGACCTCCACGATTATTGCGCCGAGCGACTGGAGCGTCCTGATGGCTTGCTCAATCGCGGAGCGGACTTCTTTGCCCAGCCCCTCGCCAAAATATTCTCTCGGGATGCCGATCTTGACGCCGTGAATTTCCCCTTTGAGTAAAGCGGTGTAATCCGGAACGGGAATGTCAGCGGACGTGGAATCTTTCGGGTCGTGCCCGGCAATCACCTTCAGGACCATCGCACAGTCCCAGACGTCGTTCCCGAAATTGCCGATCTGGTCGAGAGACGACGCATAGGCGACGAGACCATAGCGAGAGACCCTTCCATACGTAGGCTTTATGCCAACGCAGCCGCAGAACGAAGCTGGCATGCGTATCGAACCGCCGGTGTCTGAGCCGAGCGACGCAATTGCTTCCCGAGCAGCGACCGCTGCCGCCGACCCGCCGCTGGAGCCGCCCGGAATCCTCTCGAGGTTCCAGGGGTTTCGCGTAACGCCAAACGCGGAGTTCTCGGTCGTGGAGCCCATGGCGAACTCGTCCATGTTCGTTCGTCCGACGAAGACGGTGCCCGCCTCCCGCAGCCTCCTGATGACAGTGCCGTCGTAAGGGGCATAGTAGCCCCGGAGGATTTTGGAGGCGCAGGTTGTCTCCTCGCCTTCGACGCAGAAAATATCCTTCAGCGCGATGGGCAGCCCGCCCAGGGGACCGATTTCCTCCCTGCTGGCGAGCCTTTTGTCAACCTGCTCCGCCTGTCGCAGTGCGGCTTTCTCGTCAACCCTCAAATAGGCTTTTACCGAAGGATCGATCCGGGCGATAGCCTCCAGAATGTCCTGCGCTACTTGTTTAGCGGAGACCTCTTTCTCTCGAATCATCCGCACAATATCTCTTGCGCTGCACAGGTTCAGGCGCATCGGTTTCTCCTATTCGACGACTCGGGGCACGCGAAGCATTCCCTCCCGAGCCTTCGGCGCAATCTTCAAGAGTTTCTCCACGTCAAGGGATTCTTGTCTTTCATCGGGACGCCACACGTTCTTGATGGGGAGGACGTGAGCGGTTGGCTCGACATCATCGGTGTTCAGCTCGTTTAATTTTGCGACGTATTGGAGGACGTCTCGCAGCTGGGCGGTCATGGATTTCTTTTCCTGCTCGGTCAACTCGAGCCGGGCGAGCCTTGCGGCGTATTCGACATCCTCAACGGTTATCTCTTTCATCCTCTATCTCCTTGCGGGAAGAGCTATCGAGCGACGCAATCCAGAGGCTCGACGCTCACCGAATTTGCTCCCTCGCTCCCTCCGAAAGCGAATCGGAAAGCCTGGCAAAGTCTTTCATTGAGAGGCACTCGGGCCGGAGAGCCGCATCAATATCGCTCTCTCGAAGAGCCCGCTCTGTGGCATTCTGCCCAAATCCGAGGCTCAGCAGAGAGTTCTTTAGCATTTTTCTCCTCTGCTGGAATGCACCCCTGATCACCCGGAAGAACAGCGTTTCGTCTTTCAGTTCGACTGGCGGCCCGCTCCGCGGAGTCATGGAAATGACGGCGCCGTCCACTTCGGGCTGGGGACGAAAAGCGTCTTTCGGGATGACGAATAGAATACCCACTTTCGTGTAATAATTCAAAAACAGAGTGATTGCCCCGTAGCGCTTGGAGCCGGCGTCGGCAGTGAATCGCTCGGCGACCTCTCTTTGAACCGTGAGGATGCTGAAGTCTATCAGGGAACGGTTCTCGACGATTCTCGTGATGATCGGCGTGGTAATGTAGAAAGGAAGGTTGGAGACGACTTTCACCGCTTCTGCGTTCGGAAAGCGCTCCTTGAGCCTGCCCACCTCTTCTTTAAGGTCGAGACGGAGGAAATCCGCGTTACGGACCTCGATGTTTCTCACGTCGGTAAGTCGCTCGCGCAGATAGTCGCAGAACCGCGAATCAATCTCGACCGCCAACACAAAGAGCGCGTTCTCGACGAGCGGAAACGTCAACACTCCCTTCCCCGGTCCGATCTCGATGACGAGGTCGGACGGCGTGATGGATGCCGCCGAGACGATTCTGTCCCTCACGGAGGAATCCATCAGGAGGTTTTGACCGAGGTCTTTTTTCAGGTGAATCGCGGGCATGCAAGACGAGCTCCGGAATCAGGGACGACCATGCGGTGTGGCTTTCTTCAGTCTGGCCGCGATTTCGGCTGCCAGCAGGACAGCGGCGGTCATGCTGCCGGGATGAGCGACGCCTTTGCCAGCGATGTCGTACGCGGTGCCGTGGTCGGGCGAGGTTCTCACGAAGGGGAGGCCGATGGTGATGTTGACGCCCTCGTCGAAAGCCAGGAGCTTGACGGGGAGCAATCCCTGGTCGTGGTACATCGCTATGACGACGTCGAACTCGCCGCTTTTGCAGCGATTGAAAACCGTGTCCGCCGGATAGGGACCAGAGACGGCCATTTTTTCGGATTGCGCCGTGCGGATAGCGGGCAAAATGCTTTCACTTTCCTCGTCGCCAAACATCCCTTCCTCGCCCGCGTGGGGATTCAGTCCACAGACGGCGATGCGCGGCTTGTCAATCCCAAACCAGCCTTGCAGATAGCGGTGCGTCAGCCGGATTTTCCCGAGAACAGCGGATTCCGTGATTCGCTGGGGAACAGCCGCCAGACGAATATGAACCGTCATCAAGACAACCCGTAGCCCTCCTCCGACGAACATCATGGCGTAGTCGGTCGCCCCGGACTTCTCGGCAAGATAGCCGGTGTGTCCATCGAGCGGAAGCCCTGCCTGCCGGATGGACGCCTTGTTTATTGGCGCCGTGACCATCCCGTCTATTCTGGACGAGAGAGCGTCGTCTATCGCTCGGCTAATGTAACGAACGGAGTTCACTGCGCACCGGTCATCCATCTCGCCGTACTTCACGTGGGACATTGGGTGCTGCGGACAATGGAGAAACGAAATCCGGGCATCAACGGCGTTCTCTGGAGATTCCACCAATTGAAACGGAAGCTCCAGCCGGAGGTCCCGGAGGACGCAGGAGAAGACTCTCTCGTCGCCGTAGATGACGCACCGGCAGGATTGCGCGACCCTTCTATCGGTCAGCGCTTTCGCGATGACTTCCGGCCCGATGCCGGCGGCATCCCCCATAGTGACGCCGAGAAGGGGAAGATTCTTGCTTCTCACGAAATTTCGTCCATTCATGGCGAGTGCTCAGATGTTCAGGCAGAGGGAAGAAACGAATGACGACCCCGAAAGCGACCGACGCTGAACTTCACCGCCGATTTCACTTTCCGAGGATTTCGCTGATCGGAACGGGGTAGGTTATCGCCGCCTTCCGTCGGAGAGCCTGTCCCCATCGCCGAATTTCCGCATCCAGTTTCTGCGTCTTGATGTCCAGCTCGATCTCCCTCCAGGCGGCTGAGAGAGGAATGACCGACATATCCCGTTTCTCCTTGACCCAGAGAATCCAATAGGCGGCGTCGCCCTCCACAACGCCGCTGAACTCCCCTTCCTTGAGGGCAAATGCCGCATCGGAAGCCTTTTTCTCCAGGGTTTGCGGTGTGATCCAACCCCAGTCGCCTCCCTTCTCCGCGTGGGCGGGGTCCTCGGAGTATTCCTTCGCCACGTCGGGGAAATAGCCCCCCGCGGCGATTTTCTGAAGAGCCTGGCGTGCCTTTGTGAGGACAGCGGCGGCGGATTCCGGATTGTCGCGCTTCATGAAGGTTATGGCGAAGCAATGAATCGCCGCCTGCTCGGTGAACTTTTCGATGTTCTTCTGATAGTACTGCTCGATCTCCGTCGGGGAGACGCGGACCTTCGGCAGCATTTTCGCCTGGACCATCCCGCTGTACAAAAGCTGGTCCGCAATTTCGTCATAGAGTTGGCGGTACGTCATTCCCCTCGCCACGAGATATTTCGCAAGGTCCCCCTCGAACGCGGACTTTAGTTCCCTCAACGACATAATCGCTTCG
Organism: uncultured Verrucomicrobiota bacterium; assembly: GCA_964516325.1. GTDB lineage: Bacteria > Auribacterota > JABMQX01 > JABMQX01 > JABMQX01 > CAZFAP01. The sequence goes on along the minus strand of CAZFAP010000006.1, from coordinate 48,025 downwards.
CGCACCCGCCAGTCGTCCACCCGGGCGCCGAGCTGCTTGGCTTCCATGAGGATCAACGTTTTGTCAATCAGAACCTCCAACTGAGCCTTGAGTATCGCTTCTCTGATGCGAGGCCATTCCTCCGGTCTCCCTCTTCTCTGACTGTATTCGAGGAGGGCACTGCTCTGGTGCTGAAGGTCGTCGAGGGTTATTGCCTGGCTGTTCACTAATGCCACGACGGTGTCGAGGGCGAGCATCGGGGTGAAAGTTGGTTCCGGAGGAGGCGCCGGTTGCTTCGGTTGCTGGACGCTTGGACTTGCCCCTGTGCCGGAAGGAGCGGGCGCAGCCACTTCCTCCGCTCTGCCACAGGCTAACAAAAGGAAACAGAGGACGAGTCCGCAACCGAGGACGCCCGTCAGGCGTCTCCGGGACCATTTCCTCACGCTGCTCCCTCCCTTAAGCAGCACGGCATTCGGAGCCTCACGCACGCCATCGCTCTTTCGCTCGCCGCCCGAACGGTTCATAGCTTCCTCAGATAGATTGTCCTCCGAAGACTTCCTGTATTTCTCTGGATGGTGGAATATACATCTTTTTCACGTTTTCGGAAAACACTTTCACGCCAGCCGCTTTTTTCAGCCCCTCCACCCACCGGGCGCGCGCCTCTTCCCTTGCCGCCGGAGTATAGCCGCTCACCGACTGCTCCGTGAGAAGCTCGACGAGAATTCGGCGGCTTTCTCGCTCCACGTTTTTCTTAATTGTCGGATCGTTCTGAACCCCTTTTTTCCACGCTTCCTGCCTGAGAATCTCCCTGTCAATAGCCTCGTCCACGAGAGCCTTCCAGTCCGAGGCCCTTTCACTCCTCTGCGGCTCGGGCAGACCTCGGAAAAGCGCCACTATGTCCCCGACAGTTATCTCCGTCCCGTTGACTTCGACAGCAACGGCGTCGGTGTTGGACGAGTCCTGAGCCTCTTCGTGGACGCGGATGGTGCTTCGCGCACGCTGAGAGGAAAGCCACTCTCGCACCGCCTTCTCACTCTTCTCGTTGCGTATGACGCGCCGGACCTCCCGAAACGAGGAGGAGAGAGGCGCAACGTCTTTGACCAAATAAAGGATCGCTTCCCCCATCTTCGCAGCTACAACCGTCCTGCTGTTCATCGAGACGGCAACCTTCTGAATCTGGGGCGGAAGCTCGCCAAAACGGGGCGAGTCGAACTCGATCGTATCGTAGGGGAGGGAATCGCGCCTGGCAATCTCGGGGAAAGAAAGCCCTTGTCCGAGTCCGGACTCGATCATGTTGATCACGCTGCTTGTGTCGTCGTCCGGGTAACTGGAGATGTACAAGACCGGCTTGACGATTTTGGACTGCTCGGGCCGCGCGATTTCCTCCTGGTACCTTTTCTCCATCTCTTCCTTGGAAACGGCGACCTTCGTATAGAACTCCCTTTCTTTGAGGCGAGCGATAGCCGCCTCTGCCTCCGCCCACGCCAGACGCCTTTGGGCTTCCCGGGTTCGGGACACGTTCTTCTCGACGGCTTTCTGATAGATGACGTGATCTTCGATCATCTTATTCAGCAGAGCCATCCGGTCCCTGCTGTATCGGCTTCTCAGGCTCGGGTCGAGCCGGTCAAGTTCTCGGCGAAAATCGCTTCCCCTTACTCTTCTCTCGCCGATAATCGCCAGAACCAGGTCCCTTTCCTCGGGGGTTTTGCGGACGCAGCTCGACGCCGCGAGGATCAATATCGCGATGCCCACAGCAGCCTTCGTCGTTCGTCTCATGGAACGTTCTCTCGATCTTGCCGTTTGGCTCAACGCCCTTCGGTGCCGCCTCGCCCTCACGCGCTCTTTACTCCGATCGTGAGGCCCGCACGCTCTTTTCCGTCTCGTCGGGCGAGCGCTCGGAGTCAAGCGGGACGGGGCCCGCGCGGCGCCGTTTTGCGGGAAGCTTCACTGAAGCAGCGCTTGAAGGCTCCTTCGGATTTCGCGGGCAATGGCTCTTCCCTCCGCCTTTTGTATGCGGGGAAACCGCCCGTCTATCATGAGCTTGCGGCCCGCTCTCTCCGCGATGATTTTGCCGTCGCTGACTTCGATTCGCGTTATCTTCTCATTTTTTGCCCAAACCTTCAAACTGGCAACTTCGATGAGATTGCGGACCTCTTCAGGGAGGGGACCAAACCGGTCCTCCATCTCGGCGGCGATCTCCCGGACTTCTTCATCGCCGGGAGCGTCTGCGAGCCGTTTGTAAATGTCAATCCTCTGCTTGTCGTCGGGAATGTACGAGGTGGGGATGTAGGCATCGAGGTCGAGCCTCACAGCGACGTCTATATCTTCCGGAACTTGCTTGCCCCTGAGCCGCTCGATGGTCCTCTTCAAAAGATGGCAATAAAGCGCAAAGCCCACTGCCGCGATATGCCCGTGCTGCTCGGTGCCAAGGATATTTCCCGCGCCTCGGATCTCCAGGTCTTTCATGGCAATCTGAAAGCCCGCCCCGAAGCCCTGTGCCTCGAGGATCGCTTTCAACCGTTTTCTCGCATCTTCCAGAATCTCGCGACTTCGAGGCACCATCAAATACGCGTACGCCTGATGCTTCCATCGCCCAACCCTTCCGCGGAGCTGATAGAGGTCCGCCAGCCCGAAGGCGTCCGCTCGGTCAATGATGATGGTGTTTGCGTTCGGTATGTCCAGCCCGGACTCAATGATGGTCGTGCAGACGAGCACGTCAATGGAGCCGTTGATGAAATACTCCATGACCATTTCGAGTTCTTCCTCGTCCATCTGCCCATGGGCGGTCATGATGGTGGCTTCAGGGACGAGCTTCTCGAGGTACTCCTTCATTTTCTCTATTGTGTGCACGCGGTTGTGAAGAAAATAGACCTGCCCATCGCGGTTCAACTCCCGGAGGATTGCCGACCGAATCATCTGCGGGTCAAATTCCACGAGTAGGGTTTTGACGGGAAGCCTGTCGAGGGGCGGCGTGTCAATGTTGCTCATGTCCCGGGCGCCGACGAGCGACATGTAGAGAGTCCGGGGGATCGGCGTGGCGGTCATGGTCAGCACGTCAACCATTCGCCGAAGCTGCTTGAGCTTTTCTTTGTGCTTGACCCCGAAACGCTGCTCCTCGTCAACGATGACCAAACCGAGGTCCTTGAAGTTGATGTCCCTCTGGATCAGGCGGTGCGTTCCGATGACAATATCAATGGCGGCGGATTTGAGTCCCTTGATGATTCGCTTCTGTTCCGCGGGCTTCTTGAATCGGCTGAGGACTTCGATGGCGACCGGGTAGTCCGCCATTCGTTCCGAAAATGTGTGGTAGTGCTGCTGAGCGAGAACCGTCGTCGGCACGAGCACCGCCACTTGCCGGTTGTCCATGACCGCCTTGAAAGCCGCCCGAATCGCCACCTCCGTTTTCCCGTACCCCACATCCCCGCAGATCAGCCTGTCCGTCGGGCGAGGGGATTCCATGTCCCTTTTCAGGTCTTCGATAGCCTTGGTCTGGTCGGGAGTCTCCTCGTAGATGAAGGCGTCCTCGAATTCTCTCTGCCACTCGGTGTCCGGCGAGAAGGCTGTGCCGTCCGCCGACTGCCGCGTGGCGTACAGCTCCAACAAGTCGCTTGCGTAATTCTGAAGAGCCAGCTCCACTCTCCTTTTTCGCCCCGCCCAGCGGGTTCCTCCGAGGGTGTCCAGTTTCGGCACACGCTTCGTGGGACCAATGTATTTGGTGACCAGGTTTGCTTGAGCTATTGGCACGTAGAGCTTCGCGTCGTCGGCGTATTCAATCGCGAGGAATTCTCTATTCGGGTCGTGCTCCTTCAGCGTCACAATGCCAAGAAAGCGTCCGATTCCGTGGTGCAGGTGGACGACGTAGTCCCTCCTCGAAAGCTCCCCCAGGTCCCGCAACGGGGCGGTGCTGACGAACTTTCGCGGCGCACGCCGGATCTTGTATCGGTGGAAGATTTCCTTATCCGGAACGACGATGGTGGCAATGTCCTCGAGAAAGAAGCCGGAATTCAATCGGCCCGTCGCGAACCGCATATTCGGCGTGATTCCAATCCCTTTCTCCTCGAGAATTCCCCGCAGCCGTTCCTCTTCGCCGGTCTTGTTGCAGACGAAATAGATGCGGCGATCCTCTTTCAGCCATGCGGGAATGGACTCGAAGATTTCCATCCGCGCTTCATCGGAATCCTCCGCCACGAACTTGACGCCCGCCAAGGACCCCAGGGGCTTGACGTTGACGACAAAGCGTGCCGTTTCCGCCGTCCGCGCGGTCACCAGAGGTAGGTCGTTGAAGAAGATTTTGGGCCAGGGCTCCGCCTGTCGCTCGAATTGCTCAACACTGAGGAACTGCCCCGCTTCGGGCGGAACTTGCGCCAGAATCTCCTCTGCCCTTCTGTGAATCTCCGAAAGGTCGTCGCACATCATGGTCACAGTTTTTGGGTCGAAAAAATCGAGGATTGTGGAAAGTTCGCTGCCGCTCTCGGCGTTGAGAACGACCTCGTTGGCTGGCAGGATCGTCACATAGTCCACTTTGCGAGTCGAGCGTTGGCTGACAGGGTCAAATTCGCGGATGGACTCGATCGTGTTCCCAAAGAATTCCAACCTCGTCGGGAAGGTGTCCGTTATCGAGAAAACGTCCACGATCCCTCCCCGGACCGAAAAGGCGCCTTTTTCTTCCACCATCTGCTCCCGCCCGTAGGAAAGGGAAACCAGCCGCGTCAGCAGTTCCTCCATAGGAATCTCGTCCCCAGCCGCGACCGTGAACAAGCCTTCCTTCAATTTGCGGGGCGAGACAATCTTCTGGAGTGCCGCGTGGATGCTCGTGACCACGACAAAGGGCTTTTTGGAGGGGCCAGCGTCGAGAAGCCGTTTGAGAACGTTGAATCTGTCGCTGACGATTTCCGGGTGCGGGGGAATCTTCTCGTGAGGCAGGGTTTCCCAGGAAGGGAAGAGCATTGCGGCGCCGGGCTTGAAGCTGTTGATGTCGTCGTGAACGACATCCGCCTCGGTCGGCGACCTCGCGACATAGAGCGCAGTCCTTCCCCCTGGATCAACGAGAACAGCGCAGAGAAGGGCTTTTATCGAATCCCAGAGTCCTTCGACGACAAGGTCTTCCCCTCTGGATACCTGGGAGACAAACCCGTCAAAGACCCCACTCTTCTTTATCTCGTCGAAGAGACGCTGCATGGGGAATTTCTTTGGGAACGCGACGCAGAGGCCCTCTCCGCATCAACGCGACCTCGCCGCCGAAAACTTTCGTGTGGCGCCGACGTAATCGCGCAAGCAGAAGCATGGCGGGGTGAACTCACGTACGCGAGGGGCGTTCGAGAGCGCCTCCACCTTGCTGACCCTGTGCCAATAGAGTTTTTATCAGCAAACGACCTCCCCGTCAACTCATTTGAGCGTGGCTGTGTATCCCCTCAGTTACCCGTGGCGGAAGTCACCGGCAATCCCGGGGTCCCCCCTGTGAGGATGAAACCGCAGAGTTCGCAGAGACCTCAGAGGCAGCACCGCCCGCAGGAGGATCGTGGCATGGGCATCTTGCCCATGGGGCTTCACGGGTCCCTCCAAGGGCAGGTGCCGCAACCATCGGTCCTCTGCGCCGTCGGCGCCCTCTGCGGTGAGTTCTTGCTGATACGGACGCGTACACACGAACAGCGTCGGCATTATTGACTGCGTGATCGGCAAGGGAATAGAATTCGCTTCGGCGTCGTCGTCGGTGTGGTTGACCGTGGGATGGACCGGACTCGGCAGTTCTGCACTTCGCGGCGAATAGGGAGGTCAGGCCATGATTGAGAGCTACACTTTCGGGTGCGTCTCCATTGACGGGGAGAAATATCGCTCCGACGTGATTATCTATCCCGATAGGGTGGACAGCCGTTGGTGGCGAAAGGAAGGGCATCGCCTTTGCGTCGAGGACCTCACGGACGCCCTCGCCGCCAAGCCCGAAATCCTCATCGTGGGGACGGGCGCCTACGGGTACATGTCCGTGCCTCTCGAAACGCGGGAGTATGTCGGGTCGTTGGGAATAAAATTGGTTGCCGAAGAGACTAAAGAAGCCTGCGACACGCATAATAAACTGAGCAAATCGGCCCGCGTAGTAACCTGCTTGCATTTGACCTGTTGATGCGATGAAGTCTCAGGAAACCCCTTCAAGAAATGCCGACCCACAAGCCGAACCGCCGCCGGGGCTGGTCGCGGATGACCATCTGGCGAAGCTCGCGAGGTGGCTGAGGATTCTCGGGTTCGACACGCTTTACTTCCCGAAGATCGAGAACCAGGAGCTTATCAGACGAGCTGTCGAGGAAAACAGGGTCATCCTGACGAGAGATACGGACATTGCGGGCGACCCCGGCTCGGCTCGATGCCTCCTCATCGCGAGCGATAACTGGATTGAGCAGTTGAAACAGGTCGTCGCCGAGCTGAAACTGAAAGTCTCCTCGGAGAGTCTCTTCTCCCGGTGTCTTCTCTGCAACTCCCCTCTCGAACCCATCCCAAGAGAGGAAGTTCAGGACCGAGTGCCCCCGTTTGTTTTCCAGACGCAGAAAAGTTTCGTGCGGTGTCCTTCCTGCGACAAGCTTTATTGGCAGGGCACTCACGTCTCCCACGTTCTTGACGAGCTCAGGCCCGTCTTCTTTTCGACGAAACCGACGCCGGAGACCTGATAGACAAACTCGGCTCGGTTTCCCAACCGAATAATCCTGTGCCCCGAACCTTGCGACCGTCCCTCGTATCCGCGTTGCCCGGGGTGCGTCTGCGCCCACCTCTCGAAAGAGGCCGACAGGATTCTCGGCGAGTTGCGCCGGATTATTCGACGGGGCATTCATTGGACCGGTCCGTGGTGTAGAAGTCTATCGAGCGGCCGACGATGGTGGCAATGTCGCTGCGGAGCTGCTGGACGCTCCCTTTCTCGACGTGAGTGCAGTTGGAGAGAATGATGAAGAACGTCCCACTCTTTTTGTCCATCCACAGAGAGGCGCCGGTGAAGCCGGTGTGGCCGAACGAGCTTTCCGCGGGGATGATCGGACCGCGCGCCTGCGCCGCATAAGGCGAGTCAATGTCCCAGCCAAGTCCTCTCTTTGGTAAGTCGCGCGGAGTCTGCACGCCGGTGAGGAGATCAACGGTTTCCGGCTTGAGGATTCGCACGCCGCCATATTCGCCCCGGTTCAGCAGCATCTGCGCGAAGATGGCGAGGTCACGGGCAGTCGAGAAGAGACCGGCGTTGCCGGGCGTTCGTTTGGAGCTGATGTAGTAACGAGCCAGAGGGTCGTGAACCGTGCCGCGGTCGCCGTCGGCGCCGTCGGGAAGCGTGGGTGCGGCTCGCTTTCGCTGTCGGCCGTTCAGGAGGAAATCCGTGTCAGTCATTCTCAGTGGTCGCCAGACCCGTCGCCTCAAAAACCCGTGCATCGGCTCACCGGAGACTTCCTCGACAATCCTCGCCAATAGCACAAAATTCAGGCAGCTATAGATGGATGATTTACCCGTCTCATAGACTTTGGGGAGAGCGCAAATCTCCTCGAGGATGGCGTTTGGGTTCGGCGTGGGGCCCCATTTCTTTTTGATGAAGTCCATGTCGAGGTAAGGCTTAAGACCGGAGGTGTGCGTGAGCAGATGAGCGACCGTCACGTCCGACTTTTCGTTTTGGGCAAAAGATGGCAGGTAGTTGACGACCTTATCGTCAAGAGATAGCTTACCGTCTTCGATCAGGAGCGCGACCGCAGTTGCCGTGGCTATCGGCTTGGTAAGGGAAGCGAGATCATAAACCGTCGAGGCGGAATTGGGGACTTTGTCGGGACGAAGGGAGCGGCAGCCATACGCTTTCTCCAGGACAATCGCGCCGTTCCGGGACACCAGGACGACGCAGCCGGGGATTCTGCCTTCCGAGATTGCTTTCTCGACGACAGCGTCTATTTCCGTTAGAACGCTTGCGTCCATTCCGACGGTGTCTGGCTTCGCGGAGCGCAGCGGCTCCGACGCAGGAGCGCATGCGAGGAGGAAAACGACGGCCAAAGACGTGATAGAGCGAATGACCCTCTGCCGAAGCCTCAGCGAGGAAGCCCGGAGTGAACGGTTGAAACGAAGGCGAGTTGTTTCTTTCGTGTGCACTCGATGTACGCCTCGAATGTTCTGCTGCGGTCCTTCCGGGTCGGGGAACGTCACCTCAGAGGAGAATTATCCGCTGGGGCCAGTCAGGCCGCAAGTTATTTGCGCTGCCTGGCGGGGAATCGGGTGTGATAAGGTAGAGAACAGAACAACATGCACGGATAGGGTATTTCCCGAGTTGGCGTGAAAGAGTCCTTGTCTGAGGTGAGAAGATGGCAAAGATATTGAAGTTGAAGGAAGGCATCCGATTTCGGATGGGGAAAGGCGATGCCAGAAGGATCGTGTATCCCGAAATGGGGGCGAAGAACCTCACGCTCAATTACATCGTTTTCGGTCCGGGGCAAGAGTTCCCCCAGCACGAACACGGGGAGTCGGAGGACGTATTCGTGGTTCTGGAGGGTTCCGGGGTGCTGAAGCAGGGGGACGTGGAGCGACCGATAAGAGCAGGGGATGTTGTGTATGTCCCCGCCGCAGAAGTCCACGGAACCATCGCCGGCCCGAATGGGATGGTCTGCATCAGTTGCCAGGCGCCGCCAGACCTGAAACTTTACTCGGGCGAGAGGGATAAGAGGTAAGGGACCGCGACCGACGGAGCATATGGTCCTCGGGATTAACGCTCCGCTTGGCCTACGCAGGCGCCATGGGTAACCCGGCGCACGAGAAGCGCCGCTCAGCTTCTCTGTTCTGAGCCATGAGCACGACAATCTATACGATCGGACATTCGACGAGGAGCTTGGAGGAATTCCTTGGCTTTCTGAGGCGATATGACATCCGCTGTGTCGCGGATGTAAGGCGGTTTCCCTCGTCGAGGAAGTTCCCCCACTTCAACCGCGGCGAGTTGGCGAAGTCTCTCCGCGAGCGCGGAATCGAATATATCTGGATGGAGCAACTCGGAGGACGACGGCACGGGCAAGTCGCCGCCGACTCGCCAAACGCCGGGCTGCGAAGCCCTGCGTTTCGCAATTACGGCGATTACATGCTGACCGAGGAATTCCGCGGGGCAATCGGTCTGTTGATGGAGCAAGCGGAGTTGTGTCCGACAGCGATTCTGTGCGCGGAAAGGCTCTATTTCCGCTGTCACCGAATGCTCATCTCGGATTACCTGAGAATGATGGGCGTCAGTGTGCTCCACATTGGGGTGGCAGTCTCGCCAGGAGAAGACCGCGCTATCACTCATGAGTACACGTCGGGCGCGAAGCTTCAGGACGGAAGACTCGCTTACCCCGGGAATCCCTCGTAACTTCTAAGCCGCGGTCAGCAGAGTGTGAACGCAGCGCAGGTGTAACCGTTCAGTTTTGGGCAGCACACTCTCGCTCGGCCAGGCGTGCCACGGAAAAGGACGGAACCGCGGATGAACGCAGATGGACGCAGATAAGGACCGGGGGAACGTTTGAGTGACCCCGATAAGTGGGACTTCTGTGGCGTTGTCCTCCCGTAGTTGAGGGATTCAGCGTTGGGGAGAAAAAGGTTTGACAAAACGGCGTTGGATGGTTACCTTACAGCACGCTCATTCGAGAAGAAGCACGCTGGAATGCGCATTGGCGGCCCCTTCGTCTAGTGGCCTAGGACAGGTGGTTCTCAGCCATCAGACGCGGGTTCGATTCCCGCAGGGGCTACTTTTTTTTCGCCAGGGTCCGCGTCCCGACTTTTCCGCGTCTTCCCTCCCCTGACTCCGTTCTCCGGGCTGGTCCCGCCGCTTCAGAAGAAGAACAGGTCAGAGGTCTTTTCTTTCCAAACCGTTGTAACAGCTCCGTGCCCCGGATAAATGACCGTCTCTAAGGGCAAACAGAAGACGCGGTTCAGGATGGAATCCCGAAGCTGCGACGAGGAGCCGCCCGGCAAGTCCGTCCTTCCCACGGCGCCGCCCTCGAAAAGCAAATCTCCGCAGAAAAGAGAATTGTCGAGAAGGTAGGAGACGCTCCCCGGACTGTGACCGGGCGTGTGAAGGACGGTGAACCGGAGACCGTTGACCGTGATCACCTCGTTGTCTTTCACGAAGCGGTCCACCGGCGGCAGCAGCTCGCCCTCCATTCCCATAAACCCCATCTGCTCGACGAACGCGTTGTAGAGAGGAAGGTCGTCTTTGTGGCAGCAAATCTCTGCGGAAGTCTGCTCCTTCACCTCGCGAACCGCCCCGATGTGGTCCCAGTGGCAATGGGTGATGAGTATCCTGGCAACGGAGAGCTTGAGAGCCGAACAGCGCTCGATGACGACCGCGGCATCCCCGCCGGGGTCAACAATGACCCCCCGGCAGCCGATGTTTTCCGCCACCAGATAGCAGTTGCTCTCGTTAACGCCTACCGCGACCCTTTCGATGGTCATCCCGTCGGTCACCCCATTTTCTATTGGGCTGGTTTTCGCGGCCACTGGGCGTGGGGCCCTGGCCTTCCCCCTTGCTGTCGCTGAGGGCGTCTCGACGGCTGAGGTTGATCCTTCCTCGGTCGTCAATCTCCGTCACCTTGACCATGATCTCGTCCCCAAGTTTGACGACGTCCTCCACCCGGCCGACGCGATGGTCTGCGAGCCTCGAAATATGGACAAGCCCTTCTTTGCCGGGAAGAATCTCGACGAAGGCGCCGAAATCCACGATGTTCTTGACGGTGCCGCGATACACTTTGCCGACTTCGACCTCCTCGGTGAGAGCCTGGATTTCCCGGACAGCGGCCTGAGCCGATTCCAGACTGGCGCTGGCGATGGTGATTTTGCCGGAATCCTCAATGTCAATCACGGCGCCCGTCTTACTCGTGATGCCCCGGATAACGCTGCCGCCCGGGCCGATGACCGCTCCGATCTTGTCCGGGTTGATCTGGAGAATGGTGATCTTGGGAGCATAGACCGAAACCGACGGTCTGGGCTTATCAATGGCGGTGCTCATGAGGTCCAAGACGTGAAGCCGGGCTTTTCTCGCCTCGTGGAGAGCCTCGGACATAATCTCTCTCGTGATTCCGGTCGTCTTGATGTCCATCTGGAAGGCGGTGATGCCTTCGCGGGTTCCGGCGATCTTGAAATCCATGTCGCCCAAAGCGTCCTCAATCCCCAGAATGTCGGCGAGGACGAGGTGGCGGTCTCCCTCCTTGATTAAGCCCATGGCGATTCCCGCGACAGGGGCAGATACCGACACACCGGCGTCCATGAGAGCCAGGGAGCCGCCGCAGACCGTGGCCATGGAAGAGGAGCCGTTGGACTGCAAAATGTCCGACGTGATTCGAATGGTATAGGGGAAGTCAATCTCGTTCGGCAGCACCAGCTCAAGAGACCTCTCCGCGAGGGCGCCGTGACCGATATCCCGGCGGCTGGGACCCCGCATCGGCTTGACTTCTCCGACGCTGAAGGGGGGAAAGTTGTAGTGAACCATGAACCTCTTGGATTGCTGCCCCAGCAGGGTATCGGCGCGCTGCTGGTCGGAGACCGTTCCGAGCGTGGCGATGGCTAACGCCTGGGTTTCACCGCGGGTGAAAAGGGCGGAACCGTGGGTTCGTGGGAGAAGCCCGACCTCGCAGGAAATGGGGCGGATATCGAGGGGGCCGCGACCATCGGCTCTTTTGCCGTCTTGGAGGGCGAGCTCTCGAAGGCGTCTGCGTTGGATTTCCTTAAAAGCGACCTCGATTTGCGCCTCACTGAAAGGCGGGGTCTCCTGCTCGCCAATGAGATCGGTCTTCAGGCGCTCTTTCAGGGCGGCGATGGCTTCGTTCCGTTTGGCCTTTTCTGGAATGGTTATGGCAGGCACAATTTCGGCGCCGACCCGATTCTCGACAGCAGCCATGAGCTCGTCGGGAACAACGAGGATCTGGTGCTCGACTTTGGGCTTGCCACACCTTTCCCGAAGTTCCCGGATTCCCCGCGCGATTTGCTTGATGGCGTTATGCCCGAACTCTATGGCTTCCAGGAAGGTCTGCTCCGAAACAAACTTGCCTGATCCCTCGACCATCGTTACGGCCTCTTCGGTTCCCGCCATCACGATGTCGAGAGCGGAGGTTTCCATCTGCTGGTGAGTCGGGTTGATTGCGAGATTTCCGTCCACAAGCCCCACCCTCACCATCCCGACGGGACCGGCGAAGGGAATGTCCGAAATGCTCAGAGCGGCCGAGGCGCCGATAGCTGCCAGGACGTCCGGGTCGTTTACGTCGTCCGCCGAAAGCACCTCGGAAACAATTTGCACCTCCTCGCGCATCCCCTTCGGGAAGAGGGGACGAAGCGGTCGGTCGGTGAGCCTGCACGTGAGAACCTCCTTCTCCGTCGGTCTTCCCTCTCTCTTGATGTATCCCCCAGGAAAACGCCCTGCCGCGGAGGTTTTCTCCCGGTACTCCACGGTGAGTGGGAAGAAGTCCACTTCCTCCCGGGGAGTGTCAGCAACGACCACTGCCGACAGAACGATGGTGTCGCCATAGCGCACGGTGACGGCCCCGTTAGCTTGCTTGGCTACCTTACCGGTTTCAATGGTCAGGTCATTTCGCCCAACTGAAATTGTGATCGAATCAGCCATGGTTCCTCCTACGAATCGCGTTGCCGCCGTGCGCTTCTTCCTTGGTCATCAGAGGCGATGCCGCGACCTCACCAACCTGTCCGTGGGAGCCAGTGCAGGTGTTGCGCTGGAAGGGGACAATGTCGAGGCAGCCCGTAGTTGGCGCCCCGGAGGGTCGTGAAATCGTCTCTAATGATCAACGAAAGAAGCTCAGCGGCGGGTTGTGCAAAAGCCTCTGGATGAGCCCGCCCCGGGCGTGATGCCATCGGGAAGAACAACGAGCTCATCGTCTTAAGTTTAACTTCTTCAAAAGGACCTGGTATCTCTCTGGGTCCTTCTGACTGAGGTAGTCGAGAAGTCTTCTCCTTCTTCCTACCAGTTTCAGCAGGCCCCCTCGAGAATGATGGTCTTTTAGGTGTCTCTTCAGATGCTCCGTAACGTCGTTGATCCGTTGGGTCAGGATAGCAATCTGGACATCGGAAGAGCCGGTGTCTCCCTCGTGGAGTTGGAACTGTTGTGTGATCTGTTGCTTTCGCTCTTTTGCGAGTGCCATACGTGCTCTCCTGCCCTCCCAGTCAAGACGTTAAACCTACTTCTCGCCGACAATGCCAAACGCGGCATTTGTGAACTTACCGTAGTGCGGCGGCTGTTGTCTATCAATAATTTCGATTCCCCGCAAGGGAAATTCCACGTCCGGCCGCGGTGCCGCCCAGCCCGCCGAAGCCAGGCTCCGTCCGAAAATACTGTTTGACCTCTTCGATGTCCGTCGCAATCTGCCTCGCTAACTCGTCCGGACTGGCGAAACGACGCTCGTCCCGAAGACGACGATGAAAGATGACCTCGACTCTCTTGCCGTAAATGGGCTTGTCGAAGTCGAGGATATGCACCTCCAAGACCGGGGGCGAGTCTTCCCCGGCAGAGAAAGTCGGCCGGGAGCCGACGTTGAGCGCCCCGGGATGCGTACCTCCGCTTACGACGACCTCCACGGAATAGACCCCCCGCGGAGGAATAATCTGGTCGAGAGGATTGATGTTGGCGGTGCGGTATCCCAGTTTTCTCCCGACGGTCCTCCCCCGTACGACCCGGCCGACAATGGAAAATCGCCTCCCGAGGAAAAGCTCGGCGGCTGGCAGGTTCCCTTCGAGAATCTTCCGGCGGACGACGGTACTGCTGACAGGCACGCCCTTGACAAACACCTCACCCACGACCTCCACCCAGAATCCCAGCTCGTCCCCAAGTTCTTTCAGAAGAGCGGGAGTCCCTGAACGGTCTTTTCCGAATCTCAAACGCGGTCCCGCCACGACGCCCGCGACCCTCAGTCTTTCGACCAGAATCTCCATCACGAAATCCCTCGCAGACATCGAGGCGAGACTTCTGTCGAGCTTGGCCACGAGGCACACGTCCATCCCAAGCTTCTCCATGAGGGAAAGCTTGTGGGCGGTGCAGGTCAGAAGCGGGGGCGAGAGCCCTTTTCCGAGGGAACTTCGCGGGTGCGCGTCGAAAGTCATCACCACGCTCGTGAGTCCGGAGGTGGCGGCTTTTTCGACTACTCTCCTGATGACCTGTTGGTGGCCCAGGTGGACGCCATCGAACATGCCGATGGTAAGACACGTCGGATGCCGGAAGGCGGATAATTTCTCAATGCTTTTGATAATCCTCATGTTTCTGTTCTGGGCATGGAGCAGCGATCGGCGCCCTTGCCCTTCCGACCCCGCCAGGGACGGGGAAATCACCGTCTCAGGGATTGAATCTTTTTCTCCATCGCCGCCCCCAGAGGGAGAAGAGAAGACGCCACTTCCTCTCGCGACGAGGCTTCAAGAACGCTGAGAAGATGAGCGTCTCGCAGGGAGAAGAAGCCGGAACGAAGGCGACAGAGTCGCAACATGCAGCCCCCCGGTCCCAGCTTATCCCCCATGTCCGCACAGAGGGTGCGGACGTACGTTCCCTTGGAACACTCGACGAGAAAGGTGACCTCCGGCGGGTCGAGGCTCAGCAGCTCCAGTCTTTTGATGAAAATGCTCTTCGGCTCCCGGGGAACCTCGATGCCCTTGCGGTGGAGCTTGTACAATCTCTGCCCTTTGATCTTCTTCGCGGAGACCATGGGCGGAATCTGCTGAATCTCACCCCGGAAGCCCTCAAAAACACTCTCGACGTCCTCGGTAGAGACCTCGGGGCATGGGCTTTCGCGGAGGACCTTCCCCTGGATGTCCTGAGTATCGGTTGCTACACCGAGCAGGAGGGTCGTCAAATACACCTTGTCGTCGTTGATGAAATGCTTCACGGCCTTGGTCGCTTTCCCGACGGCCAGAACGAGCACTCCCGTCCCTATCGGGTCGAGCGTTCCAAGATGCCCGATTTTGCGCAAGCGGAGGCAGCGCCTCATCCTCTGCACCACGCCGTGGGACGTGATGCCATCGGGCTTATCCACGATAAGAAAACCGTCAGGAGAGGAACGCAATGTGTCTGGCGCCACCTTGATTTCATCCTTTCGAGGAACGATCACAGCCGTCAGGAGCAGCCGCATCCGCCCGCGCCAACTCCTGGGCAACCGCCTCCAATACCCGCCCTTGAACGGAGTCGGCTGACCCCGATACGACGCAGCCCGCCGCTGTCGGGTGTCCTCCTCCCTGAAACATTGCGGCGATGCTTGCTACCTCAACCCGATTGCCCTTCGACCGCAGGCTTACCTTGATTTTTCCGGTATCCTCTTCTTCCTTGAATAAGACCGCGACCTCGATGCCCTTAAGGTCCCTTGGGAAGTTCACGAATCCCTCCGTCTCGACGACCGAAATGCCTATCTTATCAAGCATCTTCTTCGTCACCCATATGTACGCCGCCCTGCCGGAACAACATGTCTGGAGCGTGCCGAGAGCTTCCCCCAGAAGCCTGTATTTCTGAAGGGAGTGGCGGGCATAGACCTGTTCCGCCACGCAGGCTGCATCGGCCCCATAATCCAGCAGCCGCGCGGCCGCGGTCAGACAGGAGGACGTAGTGTTCGGGAACCGGAAGGAGCCGGTGTCGGTCAGAATCGCCGTGTAGAGGGCCGTGGCCGCTCCCGCGGTGATGGCGTACCCAGCGTCCTGAAACAGCCAGAACAGCATTTCCCCGACACAGGACACGTGCGGGTCCACCCAGTTGATCGTGCCGGGGACCGTGTTGTCCCCGTGATGGTCAATGTTGATGAGTTCCTTGCACGGCGGAAACTTGCCCGACAGCGATTCAGGGAGACGGGAGGCGCACGGTATGTCGAGAACGAAAATCACCTCCCACCTCTGGCGCGAAGGAAGCGCACGAAGCAGGTCCTCGCCGGACAGAAGAAAAGAAAGCTCCGGGGGCGGGTCCCCGGGGAAAAGGAAGTAGCTTCGCTTCCCCAGGCTGGCGAGGACTCGGCTCAGCGCAACCGCGCTTCCAAGGGAATCCCCGTCGGGGTTGACGTGCGCCAGGAGCAAGAACTCCTGATGAGCACGGACCGCCTCGGTTATTTCAGTTCGTATCGTCTCCATTCGGTTGACGTTCATTTCGGTTCTGACTCGGTCTCGGTCTCCTCGGAGGGTCGCTGTCCTTCCGGCTGACGGTGCGCGGACTCGCTTTCCTTGATTTCTGATAGGAGTTGCGAGATGCGCATGAAGTGGTCAATGGACCTGTCCAGGCTGAACTGAAGTTTCGGAATATACCTCAATCTCAGCCGCGAAGAAAGCTTCTTCTGAATAAAGCCAGCGGCAGAATCCAGGCAGCCGAGGGATTCCTTCCGATGTTCTTCGTTCCCCAGAACGCTGATTCTCACGAGGGCGGTCTTGAGGTCGGCCGTGACGTCCACATCGTTGACCGTGACGAAACCCAATTTCGGGTTCCTAATTTCCCGGCAGAGAATATCAGCAATCTCCCTTTTGATTAGTGCACCGATTCTCAGGGTCCTCTTTGTGGCCATGGTGTCCCCCTTCTGGTAAACGGTCGTGAGACGGTCAGAGAAGTAACGGGGAGTTACCTCGTTCGCCCCGCTGTCGTCGGGGCAGGGTCAGAACATCGTCATCTGAAAGTCCACGAGTTCGATCTGTCGGCACGACTGGATGAAATTGACGACTTCCGACAGGACGCTGTTCGTAAAGGACTTCTCGGTGCTCAGGTGTGCGACCCCCAGCAAGCAAGTCTGCCTGCTGGAAAGGTGGGAAATCTCCGAAACGGAAACGTTGAAGTTGTTTCTGATCCTATCCTTAAGGCTCTTGACCACCATTCTCTTGCTTTTGAGCGAGGTGGCGCCGGGGATTCGCATCTGAACTTCCAGAAGCCCGATCGTCATCTACTTGTCCGTCCTCCCTTCCCGTGTTCGGCGTTTCCGCTCGAATGTCGCGACTCGAACTATTTCCATCCCGCCTCACAGGGTTTGAGGGATTTTCTCCGTCACGTAAAACTCTATGATGTCTCCTTCCTGAATGTCTTCCTGTCCCCGCAACTTGATCCCGCACTCCAGTCCGCTCTTCACCTCCCTGGCGTCGTCCTTGAAATGCTTGAGGCTGGTCATATCGCCCCTCCAGATTTGGTTGCCCTCCCGGAGCTGAACGGCTGTGGCGCCTGCCTGCGCCTTGCCTTCCTTAACGTAACACCCCGCCAGACGGCCCAGAGCTGAAGAGACGAACACCCTGCGGATTTCGGCCCGCCCGATTACGACCTCCCGGATTTTGGGTGGGAGAAGCCCTTCCATGGCCAGCCTGATCCTGTCTATTGCCTCGTAGATGATGTCGAAAGTCTCCACCACGACGTTTTCGCGGCGGGCGATATCCACGGCGGAGGGGCTGACCTTGCTGTGGAAAGCGACCACAATCGCCTTGGAAGCGGCAGCCAGCATGATGTCAGAGTCGTTCACATCGCCGACGTTGCTGTGGATGATTTTCAAGGAAACCTTCTCACTGGTTATCTTCTCCAGGGAACGGCACAAGGCTTCCACCGACCCTTGCACGTCTCCTTTGACAATCAGCTTTAATTCCTGTTTCTCCTGCCCGAGTTCCGTCTTGAGGAACTCCTCGAGCGTCGCTCTTCGAAGCTCCGTGATGTCCAGTTGCCGACCGGGCTGCTGCCTCTGGCGAGCCATCTCCCTCGCCTCCCGGTCAGACTTCGGAGAGATGACCTCGGAGCCGACCGGCGGCACCGTGTTGAATCCGAGAACTTCGACCGGCGTCGAGGGCTCCGCCTCCGCGAGCCTATTTCCCCGCTCGTCCAGGAGCGAGCGAACTTTGCCGTAGGCGTCTCCGGCTACGACATAGTTTCCCACGTGAAGAGTGCCATCCTTCACGATGATCGTCGCCACCGGCCCCCGGCCTGCGGAGAGACTCGATTCGATCACCACGCCCCTCATCTGGCCCTTGGGACGGCACTTGAGTTCCATCATTTCCCCCTGGAGGAGAATCATCTCCAGAAGGTGATCAATTCCCTTGCCCGTCACCGCAGAAACTTCGACACAAATGGTCTCGCCGCCCCATTCTTCGGGGGACAGGCCTCGTTCCGTCAGTTGTTGGCGGACTCTGTCAGGGGAAGCGTTAGCTTTGTCGGTCTTGTTGATGGCGACCACCAATGGCACGCTCGCCTCCTTGGCGTGGTTGATGGCTTCAATTGTCTGAGGCATGACCCCGTCGTCTGCGGCTATCACCAAGACGCAGATATCGGTGACGCCCACACCTCGTTTCCTCATCTCGGTGAACGCTTCATGCCCCGGCGTATCCAGGAAAACGATGAAATGCCCATCCACCGTTACCTTGTATGCCCCGATGTGCTGGGTGATTCCTCCAACTTCTCCCGCGACGACGTTGGTCTTGCGAATGACGTCCAAAAGCGAAGTCTTGCCATGGTCCACGTGTCCGATGAAAGTAACCACCGGCGCCCGCGGGACGGGAATTTCTTCTTCCTTAACTTCTTCAACCTCTACCGCCTCCGCCGCCTTCTCGGCCTCAACGACCTGGGGGGCTTCCAGTTCCTGCGTGGGCTGGGTGACCTCGGGCGACTTCTCCTCCGCCTCCACTGCCGTCCCCGGAAGCTCGAACCTGACTTCATGACCGAGTTCGTGAACGAGGATCTCGATGGTGTCACGGTCCAGGGTATCCGTCTGGATGACCTTCAATCCGAGGTCCTTGCACAGACGGGTCAATTCGGCGGGCTTCATGTTGAACTTGGCGGCAAGGCTGCGGACCGTCGGCGGCCGCGTCAGTTTGACGAGCTTGGGTTCGACGGGCTTTTTGACTCTTCTGAGCTTGGGCGATACCTCCGCCTTCTTGGCTCGCTTCTTTTCTCGCGGCTCAACGGCGGCCTCGGGGGGCTCCGCTTTCCTGGCTCTCGGTTTTCTCTTCGGAAGGGGCTTCGGTGGACGAACCGGCCTTGTGAACTCGATACGAAGCCGCTCTGCGATGTCATCGGGGATGGTCGAGTTAGACGACTTGAGGATGAGCCCCATGATCTCGCACTTTCGGGCGATCTCATCGCTCGAGACCCCGAGTTCTTGCGCAAGTAAGCTTGCTCTACGACCCAAGCTAACCTCCTTGCACCGATTCCCTTGCGGCCTTGAGCACCTTTTCCGCGGTCGCTCTGCCGAAACCGGGGAGCTTTTCCAAATCCTCTTCGGTTGCTATGGCGATGGCGTCAACGCTGGTATATCCAGCCTCCGTAAGGACCTCGAGGGTTCTTTCGCCGACCCCTGGGAGGTCGAGTATCTTCTGCCTCTGGAACTCCCGCAGCTCCCGCATCTTCTCTTCGGAGAAGATGTCCACCTTCCAGCCGACAAGCTTTGCGCTGAGGCGGGCGTTCTGGCCCTTTTTGCCGATGGCGAGAGAAAGCTGGTCTTCGCTCACGATGGCGGTCACGGACTTCTCGGCCGGGTTCACTTCGACCTTTTTCAGTTTGGCGGGGCCAAGCGCGTTGGCGACGTACGTCGCCATGTCTTCGCTCCACTTGATGATGTCAATCTTCTCGCCGTTCAGTTCCCGGACGATGTTCTTAACCCTTGCCCCTCTCAATCCCACACATGCCCCGACGGGGTCCACTTTCTCATCCGTGGAATGAACAGCGATCTTGGTGCGATATCCCGCTTCTCGGGCAATGCCCTTAATCTGAACGATTCCCTCGCTTATCTCCGGAATCTCCAGCTCAAAGAGTCTCTCCACCAGGCCCGGGTGCGTGCGGGAGATGATGACCTCCGGACCTTTGACCCCGTCCTTGACCTCGGTTACATAGACGCTGACCCGGCTTCCCACCGGATACCGCTCTCCAAAAGCCTGCTCTCTGGCGGGGAGAATCGCCTCGGTTTTTCCCACGTCAACGACCACGGCGCCGTACCCTTGCCGCCGGACCGTCCCATTGACCAGCGTCCCCACGCGTCCCTTGAATTCGTTGAAGACCAGGTTTTTCTCGGCTTCTCGCAGTCTTTGAATGATGACCTGTTTTGCGGTCTGTGCGGCAATCCTTCCGAAATCGTGCGGCGTTACCTCCACTCGCACGTGCTCGCCGGGCTTCGCATTGGGGTCAATTGCAGCCGCATCCTGAAGGGAGATTGTCTTGGGGAGCTCGGTCGGCCCATCCGAGACAACCACCACGTCCGCAAAAACGTGGATGGTTCCCTTTTCCCGGTCTATCTGTACGGAAAGCTCCTGGGCTGTGGGCAAGGTCTTCCTCGAGGCGCTGACCAAAGAAGACTCCACCGCCTCCAGAATTGTGTCCCTGGAGATACCTTTCTCGCGTTCAATATATTCCAGAACGTTCAGCAGGTCGCCATTCATCTCATGGAACTCCAGTCTATTGGCGAAAGCCTAAACAGAAAAGAGCGGGCTTTAGCCCACTCCCTGTTTGCAGAAGTGAGTGCTCTCCGTAAGCTATCCCCAACACGGGTTTCTTGTCAAGAAAATTTGACGCAAAAACAGCATCCCCGCGCGAAGCAAGCCAGTCCTTCAAAAAACGTCCCCGCCCCGCCGCCCCTGGAAGGCGGGGCAGCGAAAGACGCAAAGCCGCCACCAAGTGCGTAATGCCTTGACAAAACGCGAGATACAGAACGCGATGGAATTTGCGAACACCCCCTCCCGCTGGTTTTGGGCGTCTGCCTGACCTCGCCGGAGCCGTTTCACACGGCAGGGAGCGTGCGGGCGTCGCCCGCAAAAACGGAAGAAGGGCGTGGGGATTTTCGCCGCATGTTGGGGTCAGGCGGACTCTCGAGGCTTGTCGGCGGGGCCGTGCCAGACCTGACCCTTTTCGTCAAACCGCCAACCAGGGACGCTGCAAACAATCGGGTTCTTTGGCCAATCGGACAGCACTTGCTGGGTCGTCTCCTCCCAGGATTTGATGCCGCTGACAGCATCGAGGCCCCTCGACGGGTCCCCGCCCGCCCATAAGTAAGGCCTTACTGTTACGAAATTTTCACGCTTGACATTGGGCGAGGTCGCGCTCTACGTTCGGGTTCGCGGACCTTGCCCGGTCGCTTTTCGGGCACATAGGGATAACCAGCGTCACACTTCAAAAGGGGGGTACACAAATGAGGCCAACAGTTCTCCTCGGATCTGTCTTGTCGGTGCTCTGCGCGTCGCTGTGCGTGCAAGGCGCAACGTGGTACGTGGACGGCTCCCTTCCTTCATCGGGCGACGGGAAGTCCTGGGAAACGGCATTCCAGACGATTCAGGAAGGAATTGGCGCCGCAGCCGACGGCGATACGGTGATCGTCGGGGACGGCACCTACTTCGAGAACGTTCAGTTCAGGGGAAAGAATGTGGTCCTGCGCAGCAAGGATCCGCTTGACCCGGCCGTAGTGGCGGCCACAATCATTGATGCGGACAAGGCGGGCCCGGTTGTCGCGTTCAGCGGACACGAGACGGAGAGCGCCGTTTTGGAGGGCTTCACGCTTCAGAATGGTAAGGCCCGCAATGGCGGGGGAATTTGCGGTGGCACAGCGGACAAGCATGCCCGTGCGATGATCCGGAACAACATGATCACGGCCAGCTCGGCGGACGCGGGGGGTGGTGGGATCGCCTGGTGCGACGGGACTATCGAGAAAAACACGGTGAAGGGCAACTCGGCGGAGGGGGAGGACGCCAAGGGAGCGGGCCTCTACGAGTGCGGCGGCACGATCGAGAGCAACATCGTCACGCGCAACTCGGCCGACCGGGGGGGCGGGCTGTACCGCTGCTCGGGCACCATCCAGAACAACGCCATCAGCGAGAACTCCGGTGACTTCGGCGCCGGCCTGGGCGACTGCGACGGCACGGTCCAATACAACGCCATAGCGGCCAACAACGGCACGGGCTTATACGAGTGCGGAGGGACCGTCGAGCAGAACAGGATAGTGGCCAACGAGGCCGGCTTATACGATTGCGACGGTACGATCCGGCACAACACAATAGCCCTGAGCTCGCCGTACGGGGGCCTAGTGGAATGCGGCGGCCTGATCGAACGGAACATCATCGCAAAGAACGCGGGGAGCAATCCAGGCGGCCTCTACGCTTGCCACGGCACGATCCAGTACAACACCATCTGTGACAATTCAGGTCGCTATTGTGGAGGCCTGGGTGACTGCGACGGAACGATCCGCTGCAACATCATCACGGGAAACCGCCGGAACGACCCGGGGGACGCATGCGGGTTGGAAGGCTGCCGGGGCACCATCGAGAGCAACATGATCGCTGGCAACTACGGCGAACGCAGAGGGGGCGGGGGGCTGGGGTCTTGCAATGGGACGATCCGCAACAACATCATCGTGGGAAACAGCACGCCTGGAGCCGGGGCCGCGCTTTGGGGCTGCGGCGGGATCATCCACAACAATGTAATCGCAGCAAACTCCGCGGAGGAGAGCGGCGGCGGGCTAGAGTCTTGCGGGGGCACGCTCATCAATTGCATCATCTGGGGGAATACGGCGCCCGTTGGGGCGCAAGTCCACGAGGGGCTTACGCCGACTTACTCCTGCATTCAAGGGTGGAGCGGAAGTCCGAAGCGCCGGAACATTGCTCTGGACCCCCGCTTTGTGGGACCAGTGAGCACCGGCCAATGGAGCGCGGAGCCCACCTATGACGAAGCTGCCTACCAGACGACGCTCGTGCACGCGAGCGCATCGTGGCAGCCGGATGCGCTGGCGGGCCTAACCATCAACCCCGACACAAGTCAACCGCGCCAGTTTGTCATTGCCTCCAACTCTGCGACAACCATCACTGTCTGGGGAGATGCGTCTCAGCTCGTCGCCATAGGGGATACCTACGAGATACATGACTACCGGCTCTCGGCAGATTCCCCATGCATTGACGTGGGCTCCAACGACGATTGGATGTGGGATGGGGTTGACATGGACGGGCATCCCCGCATCTTCCCTGGGAAGTCCTCCTGGCGAGCCGACATGGGCGCTTACGAGTATATTCCGCCCACATATCCCTTCGTGGCATGCATCAGGAGCGTGCCCGCGGGGGTCCAATTCATCTGGACCAGCCACCCGGAGGAGACTTACGCCATTTCGTCATGCGTTGACCTGCTGACCGGCAACTGGGCAGAGGATGGAGCAGGCCTCGCATCCGAGGGACTCACCACCCGCTGGACCCACACGCCGCCCGCAGTGGGCATAAGGTTCTATCGGGTCGGGATGAAGTAGCCATGGGCGCTGGAGCTCCCGGATCGGGGGAGCTGACCACCGCTCTTCCTACGTGAAGGCGTGTCTTCTGTCGGAGGGGCCGTGCCAGACCTGACCCTTTTCGTCAAACCGCCAACCGGGGACGCTGCAAACAATCGGGTTCTTTGGCCAATCGGACCGCACCTGCTGGGTCGTCTCATCCCAGGATTTGATGCCGCTGACAGCATCGAGGACCTGGACGTTCTGGGCGCCTACGGCACAGCCGTACTTGATACAGGATTCGATCGGGTGCTGCCGGAGGTACGCCGCCAGGAAACCTGCGATGGTCGCGTCTCCGGAACCGGTGGTGCTGGCGACGTGATCCACATGGAACGACGGCTCAAAAAGCTCTCTATTCGACCAATTCTCAAGGTCGGACGGTTTGGCCCGCCCGATCGCCCGGAGGGATTCAGAGCCTGCGGTTCGGATGTAGAAGCCCAGGTGGCCAGATTTAAGGGCGAGGACTTTGGCTCCGTACGAAAGGAGGTTTTCCGCAAGTTCCGAAAGGTCCGCGAAATCGAAGAATTCGAGGATGTCTTTTGACCCCGCCAGTTTCTTCTTGGCGAAGAACTTGTCCTTATCGAGCATGAACATCGTCTCTTCCGCGCTGGGCAGGAATACGTCAACATAGGGGAGGACGTTCCGAAGAATCAAATCCCAGTTGACCTTGCCAGAAGGGGAAGAGGGGTCCGGGAGAGACATGTCGAGGGAAGTTGTAACGCCCGTCTCCTTGACCCTGCGGAAAATCTCCACCAACTCCTCGCCGTCGCTCTGGTACATTCTTTTCATCAGGGGCGGATAGCCGAAATGAAAGAGCTTCGCCTGCCGCACGATTTCGAGGCTGACGTCTTCCGGACCGAAGGTGTCGTTCGTTCCCGGATGGTGCAGGAAGACGCGGTCTATCCCGGGCGGGGCGATGGCAATCGTATAGGATGAACCTTCTGTGCCGACGATGGACATCCCTTTTTCGACTCCATGCTCTCTGAGCTTGTCGAGTATGGCTCTTCCGAAGAAATCGTCGGCGACTTTCCCCATGACAGCCACGTTGAGACCCAGGCGCTGGAGGGCGAGACCCGTGTTGGAGATGGGACCGCCGGTGGAGGTTGCCGCATTGCCGACGTTGATCAACTTTCCCGGAACGAGGATGCGGTGGAGGTCGCCGCCGAGACCTTCGGGAAATTCCGGAATCACGTCGAGGCAGATGTGCCCTGCGACCACGACGTCTATACTTTTGCTTTTGGCCATCTCAGCCTCCTCCTGGGGCGAGGGTCACGTTGACACGGTGAATCGTGGACCTTATAGTAAACGACCGACGCAATCTAAAGCAAGAACGCGGCGGGAGAATCGGTTCGGGACGGCCTTCAGGGAAGGATAAGGCCCCTTCTATGCGACAAAGCACGCAGCAGTACATCCTCGGCATCATGTATGACAGGCGCCATGGTCCCTTGGCGAGGGCGATCAAATGCCTGCTATGGCTGGTCTCCCAGCTTTACCGCTTCGGTGTCTGGACGAGAGGAAAGCTATATTCGGTCGGTGTTTTCCGACAGCGTCCGCTCGGTTGGCTTACCATCAGCGTCGGGAACATCACGCTTGGAGGGACAGGAAAAACGCCTCTTGTAGAAGCTCTCGCCAGAGCCCTTTCCGAGAGGGGACGAAAGGTGGCCATATTGAGCCGGGGGTATAAGAGCGAGAAACGCCCGCAAGCCGGGGAGAGCCCTGCGGACGCGGGCGGTTCGCCGCGTGTCGTTTCGGACGGCCAAAGAATTTTTCTCGATGCGCAACAAGCCGGAGACGAACCCTATTTGCTCGCCACGAACCTGGACGGTGTGCCCATTCTCGTTGACAAGAATCGCGTTAGAGCCGGGCAATACGCGATTTCGCATTTTGGAGCAGACACGCTGATCCTCGACGACGGTTTTCAATACCTTGCTCTCGACCGCACCCACAACCTCGTCCTGATTGACTGCACGGACCCATTCGGAAATGGGCACCTTCTGCCCCGCGGCATCCTCCGCGAGCCGCTGAAGTCGCTCCGGAGGGCGAGCTGTTTCGTTCTCACTAAGACAAATTACGCGGAAGTGGCGCCTATCAAAGACCGACTGCGAGAGATCAACCCAAACGCTGAGATTCTCGAGACGGCGCATGAGCCGCTTTACCTCGAAGATGTGATTTCAGGGCGACGAGAGGGCGTCGAGCTTGTACGCGGAAAGGACGTTCACGTGCTCAGCGCGATAGCCCGACCAGAAAGTTTTGAAATGGCGGTCGAGCGGCTCGGCGGACGAATCAAGAGAACAATCCGGTTTCTTGACCACCACCGATTCTCACAAGACGAAATCGAGCAGGTGTTGAAGGAGGCCGCCGCGGACGGCGCGCATGCCGTCGTGACGACGCAGAAGGATGCCGTTCGTCTGCCGCCGCTGAGAAGCACACCCCTGCCTTTCTTTTTCCTGCGGGTTGGAATGAGAACAACAGCAGGGGCGAAAGATTTCGCGGACTGGGCAGACAGGCTCTGTCAGGGGTGAAGCGGCGACATGAGCGAGAGGTCGGACCGTATTGGGGTATCGTTGGAGGCGTGGGCGAGGGTCAGAATTGTAACGCTGGCGGCGCCGGCTTTTTTCAAAACGCGAGCGCATTCGTTCAGCGTCGCGCCGCTCGTGATTACATCATCGAGGAGAAGGATTTTCTTTCCGGCGATTTTCGCGGGCTTCCTGACTTTGAAGGCGTTCTTGATGTTGTCGTTTCTCTCGTCGGGCGAGAGGCCAACCTGCGGGCGAGTGTGGCGGACTCGCGTCAGGTTTCTTTTGATGAGTGGAATGCGGAGACGCTTGGAGAGGTATCTTGAGAGTTCCGCCGACTGATTGAAACCCCGCCTCCAATGCCTCCACCAGTGCAGGGGAACAGGCGCAATGGCATCGCACCGCGAGACGTCCGCGCGCTCCCGCACGTGTTCGAGGATTAAGCCTCCCAGAAACGACGCGAGGTATCGCCTCTTCCCGTACTTGAAAAGGTGAATGAGCTCTCTGACGGGGCTGTCAAACTTGCATGCGGAATAGCCGGAATCGTAATAGACCTTCTTTTTGCGGCACTCTTTGCAGACCAATTCCTCGACGGTCGTTCCGTACATTTTTCTTCCGCACTTGCTGCAAAAGGGTGGCATTGTCCGCACTATAGCTCTGGAATGCTTGATGCAGAGGGGGGAATCCTGGCGAGGATCAAGCGGCGCCTCGCAAATGAAGCACCTACTGGGGAATATCAGCCCGATGATGTTCTGAGTCGCTGTCCTGACAAATCCCATCACCCTGCCTGTCCCTGGCGCGCCCCGCGCTCACTCACCCCGTGGCCACGGAAAAACAGGGTCTGAGCGCGGCCAGTTCTGATCTCCTTTTTAGGCGCCCTTTTTCGCAGAAGGTCCCTGTCCGCCCTTGGACTTCAGCTTGCCCCCGACAATTCCGATAACGATTGCAAGAACGACAACTACGATCCATGTCGGCAAGGCATCCACGCCTCTCAGAAACGGCGGGTACGCATCCGGCGAACCGAAGAGGAGCGGCGATTCCTTCTTCCCCGGAACGAAGAAAAGGCGGTCGAGCTTGCTGAAGAAAACGAGGCTGGCGTGAAGCCCCATGGGAAGGTAAAGCGCGGAGGTTCGGAGATAAGCCACCGTCAGAAGAATCGCGATCAGGAAAAGACCGATGGCAAAAGGAAGAATCTCGGTGAAGTTCCCGAACCTATCGAAGGCGTGCCGCAGGATCTTGAATCCCCCGAGCGGATCGGAATCGGCGATCTTCGGGAGGTTGCGAGGACGCATGAAGTGCACGAGAGAATAGAAGGCGCCGCCGATGATTGTCGCCAGCCCCGTCCCCAAGTCCGCGCGAAGTCCCTGAAAAACAATGCCCCGGAAGAAAATCTCTTCAAAGAAGGCGACGACGATCGCCGTGCCGAGCGCTGCGCCGAAAGCGTTCCAGAAAGCGGTCGTGGTGATGTGGGGGTTGATGAAGCGCGCACCGCCCAGGATTGCCATGATCGCCGCCACGACAAGAAGGGCGACGAGTCCGACGAGGAACCCGCCGATGAAGGGTTTGCCCGGGGGATTCTGCTTCGGATTCAGGGAAGCTTTGACCTGGGACTTCAGGTATTTTCTAAAAGTGATGAAGAGCATGATGGCAAGGATTGAGGCGCTGCGATAGACCACCCGATAGAAGTCCACGTCCTTGCCCCGGATGCTCCCCACCAGTCGTTTGACGAGTGGAGCAAGAGCCGCCGCCACAATGCCCGAGCAGATAAGGACGAAGGGGATTAACACATAGGACTTTGATAGAGGGCTTCCTTTTCCTTCAGCCATGGCTCTCCTGGAGAAAACGCGTCAGAAGACGCTGGTTCGAGACTATGCGCTCACCAGACTCATTTGAGCGGCAAAGTGTATGTTCTCCACGCAAACGCGACATGTGCGGGAATTGCCCGCATATTACAGCATGCCTTCACGATGTTCAAGCCTCAAAAGGGGACCTTCCCGAAATCTGGCTTGACACGTCAAAGGGCGGGCCGTTAGCCTTTGTCGCACGCGGTGGGCTGGATGGAACTTGCCGGGTGGAACAGGCTTTTCTCGATTCCAATGTCGAAGGTCCCCGACAGGTTGCGCCGCACCACACGGAGATAAGAGAGGCAAAAGTGGCCAAGACAATTCTCGCAATGAATATGTGCTTTCTGCGGAAGCGCTGGGTCGAGCCGGAAGAATGGGCGGAGCTTATAGACGAAGAGTTGGGGCTGAAATATGCGGAGTTCACGGCTGACCTGCTCGACCCGTTTTTCGTGCCGGAGCCGACTCGCTCGCGGCTCGCCGAGCGAACGCGGAGGGCTTTTCAGGATCGGGGCATGACGATCGTTGACTACTATACCGGCGTGATTACTCACTGCCTGAACCTATTGTCTCATCCGTTGCGGCAGGTGCGGGCGAGGGCGATAAAGTGGTGTCGAGACGCCATCGTCGTAGCCAGCAAGATGGGCGCAAGCGGGCTGGGAGGGCACTTCGACACCATCGCCTATCCCGATTGCCTTGACCCGAAGCAACGAGCCGCGAGAATTGATGAGGTGATTCGCTCTTTTCAATCGCTCTCCCGTGATGCAAGAGACCACGAGTTGAGGTTCTTATCATGGGAGCAGATGTACACACCAAGCGAGGCGCCGTACACCATCGCCGAGGCGAAGGATATTCACGAGCGAGTGAATCAGGGGGCGGCTGTGCCGATATACCTGACGCTCGACGTCGGGCACATGTGCAACCTCCACTATCCGCACTTTGAGGGGGACCTCAACCCGTACCTATGGCTCGAGAAACTCGCCCACGTTTCCCCGGTGATTCATCTTCAGCAGACGGATGGCAGAGCAAGCCACCATTGGCCGTTCACCGACGAGTACAATAAGGTGGGCATCGTGTACCCCGAAAAGGTCCTCGAGGCAATCGAGAAATCCGGCTCGGAGATGAATTACCTCGTGTTTGAGATTTTCCACTCTCTCGGGCAGACCGAGCAAATCGTCCTTGACGACCTGAAGCGGTCCATTGAGTATTGGCGGAAATGGGTGGGTGATTGAACGTATCGGGGGCTTGCCTCCCCGCGTTCCTTCCCGCGCCTGCGCTTGTGTCACGATGCGCAGGACGTTGGTCACCTGTGTCCGAATCGGAGCCGCCGCGTCGTGGCAGAGGGAATTTGATGGCGGAGGAGGTAGGATTCGAACCCACGTCCCGCAAAGCGGGAAACGGTTTTCAAGACCGTCGCCATAGTCCACTCGGCCACTCCTCCGAAACGTGACTGATGATAACACGGGCTCCCAGCCACGTCAACCGCCTCGGCAAGGCAGGTCTGGTTCCATGTTGGCGGCACGCTTTGCATGAATGCGTTCGTCGAGAAGTCCCGCCGGGGCGGCACTGAAGCCTGCTGCAATATAGGGAGGGGCGGGGCGATCTGACGCACCACCAGCTGAAGCAGGTGGCTGATGGCGCCTCCGGCGCCACTGGAAGCCGGCAAAGGGCACGACGCTACGCAAGGGCTCTGGAGCCCCCTGAAACAGAGCCGCACCCGGCAAGCCAAGTGCGGTGAGGGAGCATCGAGGGTTGCTGCCTTGTAGTGGTTTTGTTGCGTGCGGCTGGATATCAGGGGCAGAGTCGCCGCTTCAAAACACCGGCGCTCAGCACTCCCCTTCGGTGGCATCCCACGTTTGGCGAGACCCGTGAATAACTGATCTTTCATGGGCAAGATGCCCATGCCACGAGAGAAGGCAACCGGAGCACCGAGCGGGATAAGTTCGCCTCCTGTCGTCGTTGGCCGCCAGCCATCCCCGAGACGGCGCCACATGCCCCGGTAAGGCCTCAGTTTTGGGCGGTGGAGTGCAGGCCTGTGGCAGGGTTCAAGGCGTCGGGAGGAAGGGCGGAACCCCAGATGAACGCGGATAAGAAACGGGGGAGGGTTTGACAGGACCCGGTGACTCGGACTTTTGTGCGGTTGTCGCCCCCCGTAACTGAGGGATTACGTGCCCCGGCGGTTTGCCCTTGTCCGGGGAACGCTTCACCCTTAAAATGGGGTTCGACCTGGCTACGCCGCCAGAGTCTGAGAGGTTGCGGCATGTTCATCTTCGAGAAATACATCCTCCGAAGGCTGGTGGTGGTCTTTGTGATGACCATCGTCTTTTTCACGGGGATTTTGTTCATATTCAACGTGTTCAAAATTGCGAGGCATTTGGCGGCGGGGCTGCAATTCTCGCTCGTCCTGAGACTCTTCGTCTATCTGATCCCGTCGCTACTCGGCTTTTCGATTCCGTTCGGGGCGCTGGTAGCGTGCCTTCTCGTGTATGGGAGGCTTTCCGCACAGAACGAGATACTGGCTCTGCGGGCGAGCGGCGTGAGCCTTTCACGTGTGGCTTCCGCGATGGCGATGCTCGGTGTGGGGACGTTCTTTCTTTCGCTTTTCGTCTTTGGGGTAGTCTCTCCGAAGGGGACGTTTGCTCTCCGGAACCTGCGAAAGGAACTTGGAAGCATCAACCCCATCTTCCTTTTCGAGCCGGGAAAGACCATCAACGTTTTTCCGGGATACAGCATTTACCTCCGAAAGAAACAGGGAAACGAGCTTTACCACGTCGTCATCCACTGCGTGGATAAGGAGGGCGTAACCACGCGGATTGACGCGGAGCGCGGGACGGTGAAGCACAATCCCCGGTTGGGCAGGCTTTCCCTCGTGCTCAAGAACGTCACGGTGATAATGGGGAAGCATCGTGGGGAGCAGTTTTGGGACGAAAAGGATGAGTCCGTTACAATCGAGTTCGACATCGCCAGTGCGGTGCAGAAAATCCAGGTCAAGAAAGACGAAAGCGATATGACGTTCAGGGAGTTGATGTCGAGGATTCGGATCGCTAGGGAGAACGGCGAGAATACGGCAATGTACCTGACGGAGTTCAATAAGAGGCTGGTCTATTCCTTCGCCTGCCTGTCGTTCGCACTGATCGGGGCGCCCCTCGGGATGAGAATCCACCGGGGCGAAAAGACGGTGGGAATCACGATTGGCATTGCCCTGGCGATGGCGTTCTACACGCTCGTAATGCTTGCGGAGAAGTTGAGGGACAAGCCGAGCCTTCACCCGGAGCTTTTGATGTGGCTTCCGAACGCGATTCTCCTTTTGCTTGGCGTGTTTTTCTTCCGAAGGATTCAACGCGGGATTGGCTGAGGCGCCCCCGCAGTTTCAGGCGGGAAGGATAGAACCACAGATGAACGCAGATGGACGCGGATAAGAAGCAGGGCAGGGGTTGACTCGCCCCGGCGGCTTGGACTTTTGTAGGGTTGTCCCCCTGTAACGGAGGGGCTACTGGCTGAGAATGAAACTCATTGACAAGCACATCCTCCGGAACTTCCTGGTTCCTTTCGTGTACATTCTCGTCAGCCTGCTTGGTCTGTTCCTGGTTTACGACATCTCAAGCAAGATGGCGAGATTCCTCAAACAGAGCGTGCCTTTCACGACGATCCTCAGGTTCTACTCGCTCTACGTCCCGCAACTGATCACGCTAGGCTTGCCGATGGTCATCCTCATGGCGATAGTGCTGGGGATGGGGAAAATGAGTAAGAACAATGAGATTACCGCCATGCGGGCGTGCGGCGTGAGCGTGTTGCGGATTGCGACGCCTCTGTTTGCTGTGGGGCTTGTGCTGACGGCGTTCAGCTTCTTAATGTTTGAAAAGGTCGTTACGAGGACTTTCGGCGAGGCAAAACGCTTCGAGGAGACGCTCAAGGGCAGGAAGCCTGTGGAGAAGGCTATCCCGGAAGGGGATTTGCTCACGGACGAGATGGGATCGCTCCTTCACTTCGGGGTCTATCACACCAAAGGAAAGCGGTTCGAAATGATAACCTGGCAGAAGTACACGGCGAACCCGGACTCGGGGGAGGGGAAGATTATCGTGCGGGCCGACGGAGCGACGTGGATCGAAGACGCGTGGTGGATGTTCGGGGTGAGGGTCGTGCATCCGGACGGCACGTACAGCCCGTCCTACTCGAAAATGAAGATGTACGAGTGGGATTTCCTTCCGGAGGAGGTTACCGGGGAAAGGTTTCCGGAGGAGATGAGCTTTCGGGAACTGCGACGGGACATCAAGAAATACCGCACGACGCCGCAGAAGCTCCGGGAGCTGGAGATGCAGCTTCACCGGCGGCTGGCTCTTCCGCTTCTCAATCTCCTCGTCATCGGGGTGGCTCTTCCTTTCGGAGTGAAAGGCGGAAGGCGGGGCGGCAACATAGCGGTTGGAGTCGGCGTCTCGATGATTCTATGCCTTGCGTACTACGGGCTGTACGTTCTGCTATCTCTTTCGCACGACCTGCCGCCGTGGCTGGCAGTGTGGCTTCCCAACATTCTGTTCGGCATCGGGGGTGGCACTGCCACGGTGCGGATGAATTGACCAGATTCACCAGCCGGTTTTCTTTAGACGGGATAACGGGATGTACAGGATTTTGCGGATAAGCCTGGCTCGGGCGAAGGGAGTGTATCTCTTCTTCGCCGATAATCCTGGTCATCCTGTTATCCGGTCGAAAAGCATGAGTCGCTCAAGACGACCGGGCGGCGGGGCCCTGTTCTGGCGAAGCCGGGGCGATGGAGGGTCTATTCCGGGCCGCCGATGGGTCCGATACCCATAGTCCGCTCCCACGGTTCCGGCTCGGTCCATGGTTTACTTACGTCCTCATCCCTTACCTGCCCACATCCGGTGAGAGCAAGAATCCCGCCGAGGAGCAACAACACGAGCAACAACCTTTTCACTTGCAGTATCTCCTGAGCTCAAAACTTCTTGACGCCGTCGTTGACCTGGACCTCGTCCTGCATCCAATCCGCGACGAGGTCGGCGGCTGCCATTTTTTCGTACGCCTTTATGACCTGTGCCTTACCGACAAACTTGTTTCCTCTGTGAACGATGAGAACGACTCCCTTCTCGAGTCCCTTTTCCCGACCTATGTCTATGACAACGAAATTGTGCTTCGGATTGACGACGAGAACCTTGCCGCTAAACCGGCGCCCGGTGGTAATCTTTACCTGCCCGACGTCAACCGAGCCGGGAAGAGAGCCGGTTCGCTCGGCGATTTCCTTTTCGAGTTCCCTTTTCTCTCGCCTGACCTCCTCGAGTTCCTTTTGAAGTTCCTCACTGGTGGCAGTCAGTTTTTTCGGGGCCGCGGAAGCCGGACTGCTCTCCGCCTGCGGAGTCGCGCTCGCGCTGGCGGATGACGGCGCCGGGATAGTCGGCATCTCCATGGCCGTTGATGCCTCACTCTTTTGAGGCGTCTCAGTCGGGGCGACCGAGGGTTGTGTCGGCGGCGCCAGCGCCTCCGGCGATTTGGCCTCCGGAGGTGGCTCCCCCTTCACTGAAGCCAAATCCCGGTCTGGCTGTCGAAGCCGCGTCGAAGAGGCGATTGTCATCTGCAAACCTCGCAAGCCGTCTCCTGCGGCGCCTGTTATCCTGCCGACACCCGCCGCTATTCTTTTTAGGCCAAAGCCCCCCGCCGCCCGCGCTGTTTTCTCGGTTCCCGCCTCGGCCTCGGCGACGATGGGAAGCGCCTCGCCCTCCTTTTGAGGTTGCTGACCCCCAGGCTCGACCAACGGTCGCGTCGTTGTCTCGGTCGTGCCATTGGCGACTGCTACGCCGGCGGACAGAGACTGAGGCTTTACCTCCGTTTCCCTGGGCTGAATTGTCGGTTGTGGCTCCGGCGTGACCACGGGAGCACGCGCGCTCGCCAGCAGAACCTCTTCCCTTTCCCTGGCGAGCTGGTCGGCAATCTCCTTCGCCTCGCGGAGCTCTTCCGCCAGTTCGCGGTTCTTCTCAGTCAGGAGCTGAAGCTCCGAAGTGAGGTCCTCAATCCTTTTTTCGGCGGCGACCCTTTTTTCTTTCTCCTCGTTGCGGAGTTCAAAGAAATGCGCGGTAAGGCCTGCGGCTGCAATGCACAGAGCACCGCAAACGAATATCAACACTCTCGGACTGAGGGATTTTTGCCGCGACTCCGCCTCCATCTCAATCCACTATATCACCGGCGGAAACGGGGGTCAATATGCCCGCAAGCTGCACGATCCCTGGCAATCGCGCTTATCTTGGGCGGCAAAGTGCTGCTGCCTGTGTCCCTCCGTTCGGCAGGGCTCCGAAGTTCTTGACCGGGCGTTGCGCACGGGATTAGACTGCCCCGGAAATAAGGGGTGGATTCTTTCTTCCGAAACGCAGGTGCGTTTACGCTGAGGAGAAGACTCACGCGGCGAGAATCGTTTGCCACCGGCACCCGGTGCGCCGCGGCGCCCGGCGGCGGCATCCCGACGGAGCCTCAGGTGCAGGATTTTTTCGAACGCATCTGAAGCCGAAAAGAGCCGAAGCCCCCGTCGAACTCGGTCACACGGCGGTCTCAGCACCGTATCAGGCAGACGTCGCTTTCCGCAACAAAAAACTCGCCCTCCTCGACGAGAAATGCATGACGATGACGTTGGGGTGAGCTCGAAGGCTGTGACCGGGGCGGTGCGGAAGCGGAGGGTGCCGGGGCAACATCGCCAAGCTGATGAGCGCCGCCGCCAGAGCTTCCGGAAATCCAGATTGTCCATTGACGAACGGTACCGGTTCGGGTAACCTCTCTTGTCGCACAGGGCACCGGGTGGGTTGCAGAGGCCATTGGGGGAATTTCTTGCTTGCGGGTCTCATGGCTGACAGACGGAGGAGCCTCAAATGCTGACGAAGCTTCGCATAAAGAACTTCAAGTGCTTGCAGGATACGGGGGACCTGGTCATTCGCCCTCTAACTTTCTTCGTAGGGCCGAATTCCTCGGGGAAAAGCAGCGTCCTTCAAATGCTCCTCATGCTTCGCCAGACCGTGGATAGTACCGACATTGAGAATCCGTTGGCCGCGAACGACGGGTGGGTCCAGATGGGTGCCTACCCCGAGTTTATCTACAAGGGGGAATACCGCAGGCCGCTTGAGGTGAGCCTTGAGTTGACGCAGTTCGTGCCCGCGATTCTGAAGAGAAAGTTGACCGGGAGGGAGCCGAGCAAGCTCGCGCTTAGCGCGGTCTTCTCTTACAACCGGAAAACCACGCGGATCCATTTGAAAGAGCGGGACATCGCCCTGGACGGCAAGTTCCGGCAGCGGCTGGTCCGTGACCAAACTGGGAAGCGGTACGCGGCAGAGTTCACCTACCCAGAGGATGGCGAGACAAAAGAGGTCGCAGGTGAGAACGTGACACCCATCAAGTTCTACGGCCTCTCGATCGTGGCTCCCGGCAAGGGGCGCCGCAAGCACGTTGAGGACCTGCCCGCGGCCCTGCGCGTTTTGTCCGTTCATGCGTACCTTATAGAGAGTGAATTTCGCAGGATGTTCTACCTGGGACCACTGCGGGAGTTTCCCAAGAGGTTCTACGTGACCAGCGGACAAGCGCCGCAGGATGTTGGAACGAGGGGTGAGCGCGCTGTGGATGTGCTGTGGTTCTCACATAGGAGCGATACGAAGGCCCTCGGGGGAATCGAAGATGGAGCCCGCAGGTGGCTGAAGGAATTTGGCATCGCTCTCGACGTCCGTCTGGAGCGTCTCAGCCGAGGGAACTACTACAGGGTTGTTGTCACAGACATGGCCACCGGCTTTGAGCCGAACCTTGCGGACGTAGGGTTCGGGGCTTCGCAGACGCTCCCCATTATCATCGAAAGCTTCTACGCCCCGCTGGGGAGCGTTATTCTGATAGAACAGCCCGAGATTCACCTCCACCCTAAGGCTCAGGCAACCCTGGGGGACCTTTTCATCGAGGCCGCCGCCGAAGGGGACCGCGCGTTCATCATCGAAACTCACAGTGAGCATGTTCTTGCTCGTGTTCGGCGCCGGATTGCAGAAGGGAAGATAGAAAAAGAAAAGGTTGCTATCTACTATTTTCAGCCAACCTGCGAGGGTACCCGCATAGAGGAGGTGACCCTAAACGAGAATGGCCAGTACCAACGTTTCCCCGATGGTTTCTTCGAGGAAGACCTGATGGAGGCGTTTGAGCACCTTAAGGCCATAAAAGGGCCGCGTGGGCAATAGCTGCCTCATGACTTCGGACTGGACGATAGACACAAACGTGCTCTACAAGGCGGGCAACGCGGACCTTGATGCGAGCTACTTTCTGCTCGCCGTCGTCCACAAGAAGCACCCGGTTACTTTCGACTACGATCAGCGCATTGAGGGGCAGTACTACGAGTGCTTTAGAAGCCTTGAGGCCGAAGGAAGGGACCCAACGCTCCTGCACAGATGGTTCAAAGCTGTGGTGGATAAGCTCGCGCAAAGATTCAGCCGTAAGCTGACCAGAAACCAGGAGCAAGCGCTTGGGCGCTTACGATTCGACCGCAATGATTGGCCGTTCGTTGCGGTCTGCTCTCGAACGACGACGAGGAATCTCGTCACTGAGGACTCCGACTACACCCAGGAGGTAAAACGATATTTGAGCAGCGAGATGAGGGTATCTGTCCTCTCGATCCAGGATTCACTGCAGATGGTCCACTGAAATGCTCAGGATGTTTCGCGCGGAGTTTGAAGGAACGTTTACGCCGGAGAGGCTGAGGGAGGATTTCATCGCTGCGTTAGGTGAGCGGGTGCGGCGCGGCTTGCTTCCGGTGGCAAGTCAGCGTCGGAACAGGTATGCCGTCATCGAGGAGTCGGACAACGAGCTGAGGTTTCGGAGTGTCGGTTTTCTGACCTCGCTGAATATAGGCTGGAATGACGTTCGAGTGCGAGTTGAGTCCGCTGCGGGTGGCGCTCCTCAGATTCAGTACAAGGTTGGTTATTGGGCATGGGCGGCGTACTGCGTGGCTCTTTGCGGCGTCATCGGGATTGTTTTGATTGCGGCGTTTCTGCTGTTCGGGTCGAAACTCAAAGGGCAACAGGCTGGCGGGGAAGTCATTTTCTGGGCAATGGTTATATTCTGGGGATTCGTGTGGCCGTGGGTTCTGGTGGCTATGCACAAGCGCCCTGCGGCAAGGGCCCTCGAACGACTTTTCGCACGGCTGAACGAGACGGGAACGTAACTCCTGGGAAGTGCGCACTCCCGGTGTGTTTCGAGTGGCGGCAGTGAGACCGGCAGCGACAGAGGGAACGCTCTACCGGCCGGGCGACTTTTCGGACGGACGGAGGGCTTCGGCGAGGACTTGCGCTATGTGGAGAACGGGCAGCTCGATGCCTCTCTGAGCGAGTTGGCCGCGAAGCTGGAGGATGCAGCCGGGGCATTCCGTCACCAGGACGTCCGCGGCCGCCTTTCGGATCGCATCAACTTTCCTGTCAGCGATTCTCGATGACATTCCGTAATGATGGATGCTGAATAAGCCACCCATTCCGCAGCAGAGGTCCTCGCCCTCCGACCAAAGATAGCGTGCAGATTTGCGGAGAATCTCCCGCGGCTGCTCGGCGATGTCGCGTCCGTAGCGGAGGTGACACGGGTCGTGGTAAAGCGCGGTTTGGTCGAGAGGGGCAACTCTGCCGTCGAGCCGTGGGGCGATGAACTCACTGAAACTGAAAACCCTCCGAGCGAACGCATCACCCTTTTCTCCGAGGAGCTTTGGGTACTCGTCTTTCAAGGTCTTGCCGCAGCTCGCGCAGGGGACAACGATTGGCGCATCTCCCGGGAAGGCACGCAGATTGAGTTCCGCAATCCACCGCGCCGCTTTGACGTCGCCGAGGGAAAGAGCCGGCGTCCCGCAGCAGAGTTGACCAGGAGGCACAACGACGGAATGGCCGAGGCTCTGAAGGGCGTGGATGGACGACTCGATCATTTCCGGGTAAGCATAGTTCATCAAGCATCCGACGAAGAGGTAGACTGTATTGTCGCGGGGCACTTCATGCGAGCCGAAGCGCTGGAGAGCCGTTCGAGAAGCCAAATGCGGAATGCGCCGGCGCCCCTTGAACAAGAGCGGGACGTGGCGGGTCGTGCCTTTCTTGCCGGGGAGGAGAAATTGGAGGAGAGATGCGAGGCGCACGACGAGGTCCATCAGCTTCCGTCTCGTGAGGACGAACCGGAAGACGATCTTGTTCCAGAGCGATAATCCGTACCTCCGGGGCATTCGCTGACGGAGAAACGCGATAATATCCTGAACCTCGACGCCGCTCGGACAAGCCCACGAACAGCGCAGGCACTTCAGGCACGATTGGATGCTTTCCTTTAGTTTCGGCGTAAAGAATAGCTGGCTATCAAGCACCGCTTCGGCAAGGGCAATCCTCCCTCTGGCGACCCTTTTCTCGTCGGTGGTCAACTGATAAGTTGGGCAAAGGGGGAGGCAACTTCCGCATCGGGAGCATCTGGCAATATGAAAGCGGGCGGCTCGGAGAGTGGTCATCTTGCGATCTTCCGTCGGAGAAGAGCTTCGATGCTCGCGTAGTGGGTGAGGTCAAAGTGGATGGGAGTCACGGAGATGTAGTTCTCCGACAGCGCCGTTACATCGGACTCC
This sequence comes from uncultured Verrucomicrobiota bacterium, assembly GCA_964516325.1. GTDB lineage: Bacteria > Auribacterota > JABMQX01 > JABMQX01 > JABMQX01 > CAZFAP01. The sequence continues at coordinate 9,924 of CAZFAP010000006.1, read as the reverse complement.
AGAGACTCGCAACGATTGGCAAGTTTACCGCTGAGGGTGAAAACTATTTTGTCCGGCGACACGTCTTCTCTCTCAAACTCCTCGCCGTAGCAGCACCTCGACTGCTTCGTGATAGCGACTCCTTTGATCCGGTCTTCCGGCACGCCGGGGACGTTGACGTTCAGGAGAACGCCGCTCGCAAGAAAGCGCTCTTCCAGCAGTGCTCTGGCGAGCTTTGCGGCGAATCTTGCAGCGAAAGAAAAGTCGGGCGACTCCCTTGTTCCGAGAGAGATAGCCACGGCTGGTATGCCGATAATCGCCGCTTCCACCGCCGCAGAAACTGTCCCCGAATAAATCACGTCTATGCCGACATTCGGTCCGAGGTTAATTCCGGAAAAGATGAGGTCGGGCTTTTCCGCCCCCATTCCTTTGACGGCGATCTTAATGCAATCCACAGGCGTTCCGTCCACAGCGTAGGCGGTTGCGCCATCGAGCATGATTTTCTCGACGGTAACCGGGGACGAGAGCGTTACGCCGTGAGCCACGCCGCTTTTTTCTCTCGAAGGGGCGAAGACGACGGTCTCGGCGACCGTATCGAGTGCCCTCCGGAGAGTCAAAAGACCCTCGGCGTAGATGCCGTCGTCATTCGTTACCAGGATTCGCATTTCCGGTTTCTTCATTTTTGAAGTCAGGTGACTCTTCTACTTTTTTTCTGAGCCTTTCGGCGAGGGCGAAATGCCTTTTGAATTCCGGTCGGTCGTTCCTGGCGATTGCCGTGAGTGCCTCGAGGTACTCCTGAAGAACGAGGGCATATTCGGGTGCTGCCCTCAGGCTGAGGCGAAAAACGTCGGACGCCTTCTCGCTGGCAATTTGCTGAACGAGGCGTTTGTTCCGATGCCGAAAAAGCCCGGGCAAGTCCGTTGTAACGACTTTTTCCTCCAGGGAACTCTGGTCCACCGTCAGAATTTCCACAATGAGAACGCGAGCCAGCGCCCCTTTTGTTTCCGAGAGGGGCATTTTGGGCGCCCCGACTATCCGCTCGGCTTGCTGAACAGCGAACGCCCTCCATTGGTCTCGAAGTTGCGCCAGCGACGTGAAATCGCGCGAGAAGGCGAACAGAAGCGATGCCGTGAAATCTCGTTCCTGTCGGAAACGGCCGATAGCTTGTCGGAGTCTCGAACTGCCATCCTCCCGATGAAGCAGGAAATCTACGACGCTGGCGCTCTCTTTGAAAAAGAGTTCGTTTTTTGATTCGTCGAGGGGGAGGCTCTGCGTCTGAAAAAGCTCTTCGACGGGGAGAGACTTTTCGCTTCTCACGACCTCCGCAACGTAGCTGCGGATGCGAAGCAGGTTCGTCGGAGAAAGATTCTCCGCAACGCCGCAAGAGAGCCAGACCGGAATGGGAATTCGCCCGAAACCATCGGTCCCAGTCTGTGGAAGCCCCGCTATGTCCGCAAGGCAGAGACTGACAAGTTGAAGCACGACAACATCGTCCCTTTTGTTCGGATAGACATCCGCATTGACAATCTTGAATCCCTCTTTCGCCGTCGAGAGGGTCCAGAGTTCCAACTCTCCGGCCTCGGTCTTCTGTTTCGTTGCGCGGAGGATAATGGTTGCGGGTTGCGCCCATTCGCTTTTGTGTCCCAGAAGACCAAACAGTTTTTCTCTGGTCAGCTCCGCTGCCTTTGCCACCCATCCTGCCGTCGTCGGGTCCGGCGCCGTGATCAGGAAATTGCCATCGTAACTTCTGACGCCAACGAACTCGTCCTCAGCATACGACCAGAGCGCAGGAAAGGCCAGGACGATTGGGATAATGAGCGACCAGAGCCTCCGCGGGAAGGGGAGAGGCGCCCTGGCGCTCGCCTGACGCCGATTCGTCGAAAGAGGGTAGTATTTTGCTGCTCTACACATCTACAATCAACGTCACCGGGCCTTCGTTCACCAACGAGACCTTCATCATTGCTCCGAAGATGCCGCTGGCGACCGTAAGCCCGTAGCCCTTCATTTTCTCGATGAAATACTCGTACAGGCGCTCGGCTTTCTGTGGGTCGGCGGCGTCGGTGTAGCTCGGTCTGCGGCCCTTTCGGCAATCGCCGTAGAGAGTGAATTGCGAGACGACCAGAACCTCTCCGGCGACGTCGAGACAGGAAAGGTTCATCTTTCCGGCATCGTCCTGGAAAAAGCGCAGGAAGGCCAATTTTTCCGCCATACGCTCGGCGTGGTCTTCCGTGTCGGTATGGGTGACGCCGAGGAGAAGCACCATGCCAAAGCCGATTTGGCCGGTGATTTGCCCGTCAACCGTAACGGACGCGGAGCTGACTCTCTGAACAACGGCTCTCAACCTCTTCCTCCATTCCGACAGGACTACAGGATATTCAGGATTATCCGGTCTATCCTGTCATCCGGTCGGGATTTCTTCCTGGACGGGATTTGCGGGATGTACAAGATTCCATCCAAGGGGGCACCCATTCAATCCTGGTATCATGTCCAATTCGCATGCTGCTTTTGGGGCATCGCAGCGCCCCTAATCTTCGAGCTTCTCCTCGACGATTTCCTCGCTTCCGTCGGGGAAAACTCTTCGATAAAAACAGGACGCGTAATTTGTATGGCACACAGGCCCCCTCTGCTCGACCTTGATCAGAAGCGCATCCGCGTCGCAGTCGTACAGAAACTCCTTCATCTCCTGCGTGTGTCCGGAAGTCTCCCCCTTGACCCATCGGGTCTGCCTGCTTCGGCTCCAGAAGACCGGACGGTTGATCCGAAGGGTTTCCTCCACTCCCTCTCTGTTCATGTAACCGAGCATCAGGACTTTCCCGGTGCGATAATCCTGGACGATCACAGGAATAAGCCCATTTGCATCGAATTTCAGTTCGTCCGAGAGCGCCATTTCAATCCTCGATTTCTCCGCCGACGCGTTCAGTTGTTCAGTGGCATCAATCCTGCCGCTTCGTAACGGATGGGGCAGATTTCGCCCGATTGCGGAATCTGTTATTCCCCCTTCCCAATCTTGACGGCCTCTGAAAGGTCAATCTTCCCCTCGTACAATGCCTTCCCGACGATGACGCCGATGACGCCGTCCTTTTCCAGCGCCTTGAGCTTCCGAATATCGTCAAGGGAGCTCACGCCGCCCGAGGCGATTATATCCATGTGAACCGCTTTTGCCAGAGCCTCGATGCTCGCCAGATTCGGCCCTTCCAGTGTTCCGTCAACGGAAATATCGGTGAAGATGACGGTCTTTGCGCCCATCTGCTCGACCTGCCGTGCGAGGTCAACCGCTGGCAGATTCGTCGAGCGCGTCCAGCCCTCGATGGCGACCATCCCATCCCTGGCGTCAATCCCGACGGCAATTCTCTCCCCAAACCACGAGAGGGTGTCCGCGAGAAAATCTTTCTGACACGCTTTTGTCCCCAAAACTACGCGGTCCACGCCCGACTCCAAGACCGCCGAAATCTGGTCCATGCCTCTCACGCCTCCGCCGAACTCCGTACGGGTGACCACAGACCTCACGATTTCCTGGATGTGGCGGAGATTCGAGATTCTCCCTGTGATGGCGCCGTCGAGGTCAACGAGATGCAGGAATTCCGCTCCGAGGGATTCCCATTTCCTGGCAACCGCGACCGGATCGTCGGAATACACAACCTTCGTCTCGGCCTTCCCTCTCAGGAGCCGAACGCATTTGCCCTCCATCAAATCTATCGCAGGAATTACCAGCATCAGCGCCTCACGTCGGCCCGCCTGTCGTTCCGCTGGCAGGGGAACTCGGATTCTCATACGCCATGACGAGATTCTCTTCCATCCAACTGCAACTTATCAAACAGCGACGGAAAGTCAACCGTTTTTCCGGGTGTGGCTGTATTCCAGTGGGTCTCATTGCGTCTCAGTGGGGCTGGCCATGTCGCACGGTCATGGCGGCGCAGCCGCGGAGTCGCTAGGTGAAGTCGCCGTACCGCCGGCATCCTGCCGGCTGTATGGGGGCATCTTGCCGGCCGCTTTGACTTCTTCCGTCGCAACCGCGGGACTGCCCCGCGGAACGCGGGGCGGCGTTACCCCTGTCCGCCATTCCCCCGCAAACGCCAATGCGCGGGCACAACCGACCACTCAAATGTGGCCACACCCGTTTTTCGGATGAACATCGGGCAGGAAGTCGCAGAGCACGTCGAGAACCGAGAAGTCGTCCATGGCGCCGCGCACCGTTCTGGGTTTAGGTCATAGTGCCTCCCTGACTCTGCGCGCTCTGCGTTCTCTGCGGTCAATCTCCCAAGAATTGAGGGCTCATGGCGGGAATCACATTGGAGTTGACACGGAATGGCATTGGGCATAGACTTGGCGACGCTCCGATTCAAAAGGGGTGGTGTCTGTTCATTGAAAGTGGGATGAAGTTGAAGGAGCGAATTCCTCGCCATGATGAAGTACCTCGTCGAGTTGGTCAGGCGAACTTCCACTGACATTTCGGAGGACGTTGTTGATGCCATAACAAAAGCTCGCCGGATGGAAGAAGCGGGGTCCATGGCGCGGAGCGTCCTGGACCAGATTCTCAAGAACGTAGAGCTTTCGAGGGAAAAGTCTCTCCCGGTCTGCCAGGACACGGGCACGGTTATTCTCTACGTTGACTATCCCGCCGGCGCGCGCACCGCGCCCCTGCGCGCCGCCATCCTCGCCGCCGTAAAAGAAGCCACTCGCAGAAACTACCTCCGTCCCAACTCGGTCGAGATACTGACCGGGAAAAACACCGGGAATAACGTCGGGATCGGACATCCCTCCATCCATTTCCACGAATGGGGGAGAAAGTCCATTCGGTTTCGCCTGATGCTCAAGGGCGGCGGCAGCGAGAATGTCGGCGCCCAGTACAGTCTGCCGGATGATTCTCTCTCGGCTGGAAGGGACATGCGCGGCGTCGAGAAATGCGTGATTGACGCGGTATTCCAGGCTCAGGGAAAGGGGTGCGCGCCGGGGATTATCGGTGTCGGAATCGGCGGGGATCGAGGGTCGTCGTACATTCTCTCCAAGGAGCAGTTTTTCCGTCGCCTGGATGACAGCAACCCGGAACCGACCCTCCGAGAAATGGAAGAGAGGCTGGTTCACAAACTGAACTCCCTGGGGATAGGTCCCATGGGACTGGGCGGCAGGAGCACGGTTCTGGGAGTGAAAATCGGCATCGCGAATCGCGTTCCAGCGTCGTATTTCGTGTCGGTTTCTTACATGTGCTGGGCGTATCGTCGGCGGTCAATGACGTTGACGGGAGGCAAAGCTCTCTATGATTAGAATCCATCTTCCCGTCTCAGAGGACGAGATTCGAGAACTCAGGGTGGGCGACGAGGTCCTTTTGTCCGGGCGCATGATGACCGCAAGAGATATGGCCCACAAGTATATGGTGGAGAAGAAACCAGCGTTCTTGAGCGAGATATTGAACGGCTCCGTTATCTATCATTGCGGTCCCGTCGTCAGAGAAGTTGATGGAAACTATGAATTCGTCGCCGCGGGACCAACCACGAGCGCTCGTGAGGAACCATACCAGGGGGAGGTCATCGCCTTCTACAAGGTGATGGGAATCATAGGAAAAGGGGGAATGGGACCTAAGACCCGCGAAGCATTGCAGCGGTACGGGGCGGTCTATTTCAGCGCCACGGGGGGCCTGGGGACGGTCCTCGCCGACGCGGTGAAAGAAGTCGAGAACGTGTACATGCTGGAGGAATTTGGAGTGCCGGAGGCGATGTGGGTAATCCGGGTCGAGGACTTCCCCGTCGTGGTGACCATGGACTCGCACGGCGGAAGCATCCACGACGAGGTGCTGGACAAATCCCGCGCCGCCTTCGAGAAATTCGTCTCCGGATGACCCCTTTTCCGCTGCGCTGTTACTCCCCCAGCTTCTGGATCTCGTCGCGAAGCCTGGCAGCGTCCTCAAATCTCTCCTCGCCGACGGCTCTTCTTAGCTCTCTCTTGAGGATGTCCGTTTTGGAAGGGGGCTTCTTGGCTTGAAGCTCCTTGAGCATTGCCGCAAGAACGGAGAGGGAGCGATTCTTCTCAAACAGGAAGGTGGGGTTGTCCATGGGAGGGAGCTTTTCAATTTTCTCCATGGCGTCCTGGACGTGCCAGATGGCAGAGTCGAAATTCTGGAGCTGAGCCTCTCTCAGCGCCCGTGCGGAAGCGTTCATCCTGATGATGTAGGGTCTGTACTGTTCGAGCGACAGCGCACTCTTCTTGTCTTTCGCATGCCTCCAAACGAAGTCGAAAAGCCGGGTGTTCCGGTCCGTGTCCCTGACCGTGCGTTCGTAATCGCCAAGCTCGAAGAACAGGACGTAGCGGTGATAGTACAGTAGCCCCTCGCCCCGGAGCGCCTCGCATGCTTCGCCGTCGAGTTCAAATCCTTCATCGCTGCCGTGCTCGGAAATGTGGTTGTGGAGTTGAGATTCGTAGTAGTCGAGGAGGGACTCCATACCGTAGGGCCTTTTCCCGTCGGGCCTGCCATCCACGTCCATCTGGAGAATCCCCAGCTCGACCCTCACCTGGATTTTCTCCCTGCCGTCGTCGCCGACGATTTTCCGGACGTGACTGAAGGGTTCGTATTCCCATTCGTTGAGAATTCTGCTTATGTCGTCGCTCATAACCACAAAGAGCCTCGCTTTCAGCCGAATTCGCGGTACTGCTCAACACCCGGTCCCACCGGTTCCCTCCCTCAGCCCGTCACATTCCGAAACTCAACTTCTCTCGTTTCGGAATCAACCAAAGCGTAATTCCCCGCTTTGAGCGATCCCGGATTTATCGCCACCGTCTCGCTCATCTTCTCTTTTCCCCGGCTATTGTGAGCATGCCCGCAGAAAGCCAGCCAGGGCTTGTATCTCTCCATAATTTCGTTAACTACACGGCTTCCCTTGTGGTTTCCCTTGTCCAGGTCGAGCGTGCCCACAGGCGGCGTATGGAACAGGAGAATCTTCCGCTCCCGAAAATCGGGCAGAAAGCTCACACAATGCTCCACCTCCCACCTCGGAACCTGGAGCACAAAGAAGTCTTCGTCGTCATCCTCCGTGATTTCCCCTCCAACGCCCGACACGAGGAAACCGTGCGAGAACGCCGGAACTCCATGCACACATTTCATGTTACCACCGCCCGAACAACTTCGCAAGACCGCCTCGAAATACCTCCGCTTCGGCGCATCCATGTTTCCCGGAACGAAAAAGGTCGGTATGCCCCAGTCCCGAAGAATCTCGAAAAACCCGTGGTACAACGAGAGGTCCTCCTGTTCTTCCCGTTTGATCGTTTCCTTATCGCGGTTTGCATCGCGACCCCGTGCTTTCGCTTCGAGCCACTCGTCCCCGCGCGCTTTTCCTCTCACAATGTCGCCGGTGAAAACAATCACCTCCGGGGCGGGGGAAAGCGCATCTCGCACTCTCTGCAACCTCTCCATCCCGCCATGCACGTCGGACAAAGCCAGAATTTTCATGCGTCCCGCTTTGGTACTCTTCGCAGTCTCTTTCCCAAACTCTCCATTGCACGGGGCATGTCTCATCCCCTCACCGAGGTAACCACTTCTAACATATAGCACGGGGGCACGCGCCCTTCAATATCCCCATGCAAGGCGGCCAGCGCGCGCCAGCCCGGGCGGATGCGTCCGGCTGGTATTGACAGAAGAGGGAGGCGCCGTGTACACTATAAGATGATCGAAGGGTAAGAGGTAGCCATGTTGAAGATGAAGCTGCGGGCAGATAGGCGCCGTTTTGTGCGTTCTGTGTCGTGGGTTGCCATCGCTGCGCTCCTGTCGGCGCTGCTGCTGCTGGGGCCGATTCACAACCATCACGATGCGAAGTATCACAGGGACTGCGCCGCGTGCCTCCACCAGAGCTCCTTTTTCTCTCTTGTTCACCAGGTTGTCCTTCCGAACGGAGTGGCACTGGTGGGGACTTTGCTCATGGTCGGAATGTCCCTTCTGCTCTTCACCCACCCAATCGGGCTACTCTCCATACGCTCTCCCCCTTCCTATTGGAGTTGAGACAGTCTCTCTGACCTCTCTTCACACTCGCGGCCTCGAAGCGTAGATGGGCTGCCATTCCACGAGGCCCGAAGAGAAACCTGTCTGGACTTAGGGAATGGAGGATTCCATGCTTTTCGCCAATCGTAACCTCTTCCTGCGCCTTTGGACTCTGCTCATCCTGCCGGTGTTCGCCTGCGGCAGTGCGGCGGAGCAAAGCGCGGACTTGAAGCAAGAACTTCAGAACCTCAAGGGGGAATTCGAGCAAATGAAGGCTTCCTACGAGGCGCGAATCAGGGCACTGGAACAGAGAGTATCCGAGCAGGAAGCCCTGAAAGCAGCCGTCGAAGAAAAGCAGAAAGAGATTCAAGCCCTTAACGACAAAGTGGTTGAACTGGAGAGGAGAGAGGATGTCGAGGGGCTGGCGGGCAGAGTGGAACGGCTCGAGGAAGCCGAGGCGCCACGGCACAAAGCGGTACCCGTCGGGTCCTACGGCGGGTTGATGAACCCGGACATTAGCCTTGTGGTGGACGTGAAAGGCTTGCTTTCCGACACGGAAACCAATCCCCTCGATGAGAAAATCATGCTCGAGCACGCCGAACTCGCCATCCAGAGCTACCTCTGGCCGGGGATTCGAGCCGACTTCATCGGCGCCGTCGGTCAGCATCCGGAGGATGGCGGTCACATACACACTCATATCGAGATCGAAGAGGGGTACGTCTCTTTTCTCGATTTGCCCGCCAACTTCCAACTCCAGGTCGGCCGGAAACTGCTGGACTTCGGCAGGCTCAACCCGATTCATCCCCACCACTGGGCCATTCCGGACACACCTCTGCCCCTCCGCAGGCTTTTCGGGGATCATTCCTGGTACGACGACGGCTTTCAGGTCAGCACCCTGATCCCCAATCCCTGGGATGTCTACTTCAAATTACAGGGAGGCGTTTGGAACGGGAGAGCACTCGGCGAGGCGGAGGACGACGAACATGAGCACGTCGGCGTTGAAAACAACGTTTTGGGCTTTCAAGGGCCCGTGGACTGGGGGGATCGCGTGTATAGCGCACGTGCCAGCCTTGACTTCCCTCTGAGCGACGATACCAACCTGATGACCGGCTACAGCTTAGCCGGGGGCGAGGGCGGTGAGAGTGTTCTTCATGGGGCGGACCTGACCCTGGTCCATCGCTGGCCTCAGTCGTACAAGAAAATCCGCTGGCAGAACGAGCTCTTCTTCGGCGATTTTGAACTGGCCGAGGAGCACGAACTCGAAGATGAACATGAGCACATGCACATTGCGAAGTATGATGCCGATGCCTGGGGGCTTTATTCGCTCCTTCAGTTGACCCTGGACAAGTACTGGGAGACCGGCGTTCGTTACGATTGGTGGGAACCCGATTACCTCGAGAGCGAATGGAGTGCGTCAGCGTTCCTGAGTTACTACTTCACCCACTCCATGTACCTGAGGCCCACCTATCGCTATAGCGAACTGGCGGACGGCGGGGAACATGCGCTCGTGCTGCAATTCGTTTGGGGTCTTGGTCCCCACGCCCATCGGCTGGAAGACTGATATTCTGCTCAACCGGAGGTGAATTACCCATGAAAGTTTTGATACGAGCAGCCGCAGCGGCTCTCGCCCTGACGACAACGCTGACCAGTTTTGCGGCAAAAAAACTGACCGTTGTCGCCTCGACCCTCGACATGGCGGACATCGTTACGCAGATCGGCGACGACAAAGTCAGTGTTTATGCCATTTCGACCGGAAAATACGACCTCCACTTCTTCGACCCGCGCCCCAGCCAAGTGATGAAACTGAGAGAGGCGGACGTGTTGATTGTGGGAGGTCTCGATGTGGACATCTGGATTCAGGGACTGATTGACGCCTCGCGCAATCGGAAAATCCGGTTCGGAGCGGAGGGGTACGTTGACCCATCTGACGGGGTGCAGCCGATCCAGATCCCAAAGGGGAGAATTGACGGCGCCATGGGGGA
>CAZFAP010000005.1:0-63755 GCA_964516325.1 uncultured Verrucomicrobiota bacterium | reverse complement strand
ATAATGCGCAGACGAGTCTGTTTCTGACCATTGCGTTTCCGGCGCTCCATCCCTCGCTTGGATGGAACTGGGAGACGACCAATGTATTTCCCTCCCGCGCCAGTTTATCCAAAACTTTCTTTTTTGAAAACTGGAGAATTCCGTGGCTCAAGACGATGGTGGTCGTTCCGTCTTTCTCAAGGGCGCCCTCGTGGGCGCTCGTGTCAATCCCTTTCGCATATCCGGAAATGACGTTTTCGCCCGCCAGGGCCAGGTCAGCCGCGAACTGCCTCGCTATACTCATTCCTTCTTCGGAGGCATTTCTCGAGCCGACGATGGCGACGCCTTGAGATTTCAGCAGAGAAATCCGCCCCTTACAGAACAAAATGGGGAACACGCCATATTCTACGAGACCCAGGAGGTTTTCGCCACACAAAGGGTGACCGGGATGGACCATCTCGACGCCGTCGTCTCGCAGGTTCTGATATTCTTCGTGAAGCTTGTCCTCGTCCTGTGCATGGAGCGTGCCGAAATCTGCGCTTTTGAGTCTGCCCTTTCCGAGGTTGGGAAACCTGCTCTCGAAGTCGAGCCTTTCCATCTCGAACAGTTTTTCCAGGGCGAGGCCGGATTCCCGCATCGTCAACCAGATTGTGAACATGGCTTTGGGCCCGAATCCCTCTGCCTGAAAGAGCCTATACCATGCAAACGCTGTTTTTTCGGTCATTTCTTCGTTCTGGTCTTTGTTATGGTCAGGACGAAAACGTCCGAGACTTTGCCTTCGGACGACAAAACGTGGGTGATCTCCTTCAAGGTCTCTCCGGACCGATAAAGGTCGTCGAAGAGCAAAGCCGGCTTCCTGGCGAACCGGTAGTCTTTCACTCTAAAGGCGCCGTCAAGTTCCTGCCTGCGGCTCTGCCGGTCGTCGAGCTCCTTGAGAGCCTTCGTCTGTCTGATTTTTATCAGGTAGCCCGGCGCAAGAACCAGGTCGAGTCTCCTGGCGATCACACGGGCGAGCTCGTAAACGGGCTGAAAAGGGCGGTCCTCATTCGACGGCGGTACGGGTAGAATTGCCTCGAGGTCCCGCAACTCCGTCTTCGCCTCAAGAAAGTCCGCTGCCGCCTGAGCAATCGGCTCAATTTTGCTCCTATCGCCACGATATTTTAGCTGATACAGCGCCTCTCCGATCTCGGTGCGTTGTGTCTCGAACTCGCCTTCCCCACGAGCCTTGCTCGATACGGTATGCAAATCGAGTGCCCAGCCCGCGCTCCAGTTTCCTCTCAGAATTTGCGGGTTGATCTCCATACTGCCTTCCCACAGGAGCCGGTAAGAGTCGCTGCTCCGCAGACATCGAAGGACATAGGCTCGCTGCCCCGGTAGCATGGGCATCTTGCCCATGGCATTCACGGGCGAGACGCCCGTGCCACCTCGCTCCTTACCCGGCTTGACGGCGCTCGGGCCGCCGCGCCAGCCCTACACTGCAACGGCGAAGCGCACTGTCGCTTTCACTTGCCCAAGACTTTTGCTACGGTCTGGCCGATGACGGCTGGGGTTTCGGCGACGGTGATTCCGGCGGTGAGGAACGCATCAATCTTTTCCTGCGCGGTTCCCTTCCCGCCGGAGATGATGGCGCCCGCGTGCCCCATTCGTTTTCCCTTCGGCGCAGTCTTTCCGCAGATGAAGCCGACGACCGGCTTGGTCACGTTATTCTTGACGAATTCCGCAGCTTCCTCCTCGGCTGTTCCGCCAATCTCGCCGATGAGGACGATGGCTTTGGTCTCTGGGTCTTTCTCGAAAAGGCCGAGAAGCTCGACGAATCCCGTGCCGAGAACGGGGTCGCCGCCGATTCCGATGCAGGTGGACTGGCCGAGGTCGAGGGTAGTGCACTGCCAGACCGCTTCGTATGTCAATGTCCCACTGCGGGAGACGACGCCGATCGGCCCCGGCTTGTGGATGTAGCCCGGCATAATTCCGACCTTGCATTGCCCGGGCGTGATGACGCCGGGGCAATTGGGGCCGATCAGCCTGCTCGACCTCCCTTCCATATATCGCTTCACCTTCACCATGTCGAGCGTCGGAATCCCTTCCGTGATGCAGACGATTAGGTCCAGTCCGGCGTCCACCGCCTCCATGACTGCGTCGGCGGCGAATGCGGCGGGCACGTAGATGACGGATGCGTTCGCCCCGGTCTCCCTCACCGCTTGCTCGACCGTATCGAAGATGGGGATGCCGTCGAAATTCTGCCCCCCTTTGCCGGGCGTGACGCCCCCGACCATCTTTGTTCCATACTCGACCATTTGCCGGGTGTGGAACGCCCCGGCGCTGCCAGTAATTCCCTGGCAAATCACTCGCGTGTCTCTATCAACCAGAATGCTCATTTTGCGTTTCCCATGGAGAATCAGCCTATGCAGACGGAAGGTCTGCACTGTCGGTTACGCAGAGGGAGACCATTGACTCCCCTTCACGATTTTCTGCAAATGTAGAATTGCCTCAAGCCGAAATTCTTCAGAAAGGTGTTTTGGAATAATTCCATCAGCCTGTCCGCGGCATTTCTCAAGAGGGTCGGTCCCGCGGGCAGCAGCAAGGTACCGCGATGCAACCGTAGCTCGAAGCCTGTATCCGTGATGAGTTTCTTTACGGACGTGGGAAACAGAAAGCGATGAGGTCCTTCACCGTGATCGGGAACCAGTATCTGGTAAATTCTCATGGGCCATTCCATGGTTGACGTCGGGACGCTCATGACCAACTGCCCCTCAGGCCGCAGTACCCTATACAGTTCGCTCATAAAGAGAAGCGGGTGAGGCACGTGTTCCAGCGTTTCCAAGGAAAGGATCGCATTAAAGAAATTGTCAGAAAAGGGAAGTTTTTCGAGGTCTGTCTGATCGAATTTCTCGCCCGGGAACCGCGCTTGGGCAACTTTGACAAACTCATTCGAAGCTTCAAGGTTATACAAAAGGATTTCCGCCTGCTTTTGTCTAAGATAAGGAATGGCTTCGCCCGTCCTCGACCAAACATTCAGCACCTTGTCGCCGGCCTTCAGATCCAAGTATTGCATGGAAACTGAGAATCTCCGAAAGTGCGTCTCGTGAATTCCTCCTCTTTCATGGTACCGGTCGTAGTTGCGGCCGACGCTATCCCAAAAATGCCGAACCTGACTTATTGTGAACTTGTTTTTCCTCATTAGTTGTCAAATTTCTTGACGAACTTCTTATCAGCAAGCTTGTTCAAAAACGTTCTTTTGAGGAACACTGGACTGTGCTTGTACACAAAGGTCAGAAACCGCCGCAACTTCAGGTGGCTATCTGCTGAGGCATGCGGAGCTTGTGGGAAATCGAATCTGCCGTCGCTGGTGATCTCAGCAACGGCACGTTTTCTACGAACCTCGGCCGGGGGGCCCGATGGATATCCCAAAATCACGGCGGACATCGGATCGAACTCTTTCGGGATACTCAGCAACTTTCGCAGAGCTTTTTTGGGCGGCAAGTGGCAAACCCAGCAGCCCGCTAAACCAAAGTAATGGGCCGCCAACAACAAATTCTGGGTCGCCGCCGCTGCGCTCTGGACGTGGTCTTGGTATTCCAGATTGGTCGTCTGATTGCTGTAAAGCACCAAGATGACAACCGGCGCTGACCTGATAATGATTGCACCGCCCAACTCAACAATCCGGTCCTTGGCCTTTCGGTCCTTTACAACAATGAACCGCCATTCTTGCCGGTCGCAAGCCGAAGGCGCCCAAGCTGCCAACTCGATCAACTGCTCGATCGTTCCTTCCGCAACAGGCTTGCTTCCGAACCTTCTGACGCTCCGACGCGTTTTTAGTACAGTCAAGAAATCCATACTTCACTCGTTCCAATATCCGGATGTCCGCGTCTTGCTCCGAACTCGGTTTTGTCCAGTTTTCCCAGACACTACGCTCGAGCCGCCTCGACAACCTTTTTCGCCGCATCGGTCATTCCGGTTGCGGTGATCAGGGCAAGCCCTGACTCCTGCAAAATCTTTCTTCCGAGTTCGACGTTTGTCCCCTCGAGCCGCACGACCAGGGGGACATCTATTCCGACTTGCTTGACAGCGGCGATGATGCCGTTGGCGATGACATCGCACTTCATGATGCCCCCGAAGATGTTGACGAGGACGGCCTTGACTCGCTCGTCGGCGAGGATGAGTTTGAACGCTTCCGTCACCGCTTCGGTTGAAGCTCCGCCGCCGACATCGAGGAAATTCGCGGGCATGGCGCCAAAATGCTGGATGATGTCGAGGGTGGACATGGCCAAGCCAGCGCCGTTGACCATGCAGCCGATGTTCCCGTCGAGGCGAACGTAGCTCAATCCGCTTTCCTTCGCACTTGCTTCAATCGGGTCTTCCTCCTCAACGTCGCGGAGAGAAACGATGTCCGGATGGCGGTAAAGGGCGTTATCGTCGAGACTGACCTTCGCGTCGAGAGCCTGCAACTCCCCATCGCCATTGAGGATCAGCGGATTGATCTCCACCAACGAGCAATCCTTCTCGACGAAAATCCGATAGATTGCCTCGAGCACGCGGCAGAAGCTTCTCATCAAATTCTTGTCGAGGCCCAGAGCAAAGGCGAGCTTCCTTTCCTGATATGGCAGAAGCCCGACTGCCGGGTCAATCGCCTCCTTGAAAATCTTCTCCGGGCTTTTCGCCGCGACCTCTTCAATGTCCACCCCTCCCTCGGCGCTGACCATGACGACTGGTCGAGCGAGCTTCCGGTCCACGACCATCCCGACGTAATATTCCTTCACGATTGTCGCCGTTTTCTCGATAAGAAGCCGCCGCACGATCTTGCCTTCCGGTCCCGTCTGATGCGTGATGAGCTTCATCCCGAGCATCTGTGACGCGAATTCGCGCACCTGCTTAATGCTTCGCGCGAGCTTAATACCGCCCCCTTTGCCTCTCCCGCCGGCATGAACCTGCGCTTTCACTGCCCACGCATCCCCACCGATCTCGTTGGCGGCTTCGACAGCCTCTTCAACCGAAAAAACCGCCTTCCCGGCTGAGACCGGAACGCCGTACTTTCGGAAAATCTCTTTCGCCTGGTATTCGTGGATGAGCATCAGTCTGTGTCCTTACGTCCGATGTAACGTTCGGCGTCACGGAGGAGTCCGGTCTCCCTCAAAAACACCGCCAGCTTCTCCTCCCGATCCGCCGGGAACTTCCCGACACACTTCTCAAGCTTTCGCGTGCACGTCGGACAGAACCACACATATCCCGCGTCCAATTCCGGCACGCTATTGTGATAACACATGGCGCATTCAATCTTGTCGCAGTGCTCCATGCCGAAGGTGTGTCCCAGTTCATGATACAGAATCTTGAGAGATCTTCTTTCGAGAAGACCTTTCCTTTCCAACTTTCCCCAAAACGATTCGTGGAGGCGACAGGTGGACACCACACAGCATTGCCCCCGAAGGTCGGCAAGCCCGAAGATGTAATTCATCTGCCGGGTGTAAATGTCCTTTTCGGTGATTCCCACAATCTTCCTTGCGGCGTGGGGCGTTCTTTCTTTGAGAAATTCGAGAAGCTCGTGTCCTTTGTACTGTTTCCGCCGCGGGTCGTAGGCTTTTGAGGGGAGCTCAAGAGGCTTCATCACCTTGCAGGGAGCGTTATAGGCTATTTCCGCGAAGCGGCGCATCAGGTCAAGCAGCTCTTCGTCAACACCGCCGAGCGGTTGGAGGGCAAAGTAAGCATCGTCCGATTTGCCACTCGCGCACCCGAACACAAAAAAAGCACAGCAGATGGCTACCCCACTATGGCTCCACAGTTCCATTTTCACATCCCTTCGCCCGGGGATGGTGAGCTTGGGTTCGAGAAGGGCCGTACGCTGCCTACCGGCATCGTATGCAAGTCGAGGTATATATTACAGAGCGTGAAGGGGCCATCAAGGAATATTTTGACCGCGTAATCGCCCGACCTCGGGAGAAACGCACCGCAGAGAACGCGGAGACCGCAGAGAGTCCATGGGGTCACAGGGGCGCGCTCTGCCACGTCTGGGCTGGACTATCTCCGCGAGCGACGCGGGGACAAGCGACGGTCTCGGACGCTCATTGCTGAAGCATAACGTGGCTACGGGCAATCGCCAGGAGCACCCAAGGACACTGTTGCAGCCGTCTTGAACGGGAGCGGTCAATCCGCTATCCTGAATGGGAAGCCGGCAGCCCCAATTCACGGCGGCAGGCCGAAAACGTACCAATATCCGCACGACTCTTCATGAAAGCGCTGCGATCCATAATCAGCATTGCCGCATCCGGCGTGTTTCAGCGTCCGATCCGGTCGCTGTTGACAACGCTGACTGCTTCCATAGGGATCGCCTCGGTGGTCGCTTCCATGGCGATACTGAAAGGCGCGAGGCGCCAGATCAACGAGGACCTCTCGAAGCTGGGGCTGAATATCATCGTTGTCCAGAACCTCGCCCCCAGTCTCGGCACGGTCTTGAAATCGCAACTCCTCACAATGTCCGACCTGGAGCGAATTCGCCGGGAGCTGTCGGGTAACCTCGAGGCTATTGCCCCGGCGGTCTTCAGGCGGTATTCCGTCAGTTCCCCGCCGGAACCGACCCGGAAAACCACGACCATCATTGGTACAACCGCTGAATTCGGAGAGATGTTCAATCTCAGGATGAGAGGGGGACGGTTTCTTCAGGAAGAGGACGTGCTCCAGAACCGCCCCGTGTGCGTGATGGACCTTGCCCTTGTGTACGATGTCTTCGGTTCGAATAATGCTGTGGGGAGAGAAATCGAGATTGTACGCGGAACGTCGAAAATCCGGCTGAGCGTCGTGGGCGTCCTCGATGACCCGTACAAACTGAGAAGACCTCGCGGGCAACTTGACACGGTCGCCATGTCCCGCAGCATCTTCGCCAGTCGTCTCGAATTCAAGAACATTTACCTTCCTCTCGGTTTGGTCCGGAAAGAAGATGACAACCTCAACACCGTTCTCATCAAGGTTCAGAGCACCGACCGAGTAGAGGAGGCGATGTCCCGCCTCGAAAAACTTTTCGCCAGCCAGGAAAGCCAGGTGGTCGTGTTGGCGCAAAAAGAATGGATTCTGGAAACCCTGCGGTCCATCCACGATTTCACCGGGTACAGCAACATCATCTGGATGGTGATGGTGGCGGTAGCCGCGGTGATGATCACGACAATCAGGCTTCTTTCCGTCAGAGAAAGATTCAGGGAAATAGCGATACGGAGGACGGAAGGCGCCACGAAGAGGGCTATCGCGCTTCAATTCGCGGTGGAAGGCGTCTTGCTTTGCGCGAGCGGTGGTCTGGCGGGCATAGGACTTGGAGTCGTCCTGGCGAAACTGATCGAGGTGAGCCTCCTGAGATGGCAGGTCGCTTTCTCGGTCTCTTCGATCCTCATTGCGGCTGGTCTCTCCGTGGGGGTAGGAATTCTTTCCGGCGTAGTGCCCGCCAAAAGGGCGGCGGCGCTGGAACCTGTCGAAGTTCTTCGGATGTCCTGAGCCGGAGGCACTGCACCGGGTCGAATCCGGCGAAGCCGACGAAGGGTAGGCAAAACTCCGACCGTTTCTTTGGCGCGGCAAGCTTCACTGTCGCCCCGGACAAGATTTGACTATGCTCTGGGTTGCTTTGCTCATTCTATTGTACGGTTATCTGGAAGCCCAATTCATAAGAGTCCGTCGGGATAGGCTCGCTCTCGGGGGCTTGCCCCGCGCCTTCGACGGATTCAGGGTCGTTCATCTCTCCGACCTCCATTCCTGGCGTTTTGGGCGGCGAGAGAAACGGCTTTGCAGATTACTTCGTGGGATGGAAGCGGACCTCACCGTCTTCACCGGGGACTACAAGCGTCGGAAGGCAACCAAAGAGAGCAAGGTGGGCAAAGTCTTGCAGGAGGTCGTTCCGTGCGTGAGGTCCCGTTTCGGCATCTTGGGCGTCCTGGGAAATAAAGACAATCCCCTGATGATTGAGCAGTTGCAGAGGGCGGGCATAGAATCGTTGTCCGGCAGGGCAAAACACCTGAGCATCGGAAAGGATTTATTGTGGGTAGCCGGAATTGACGCCCCTATCCTTCGGCGTGCGACGAAGGCATTGATAACCGTCACCGCCCAAATCCCGGACGGGAGCTTCAAGATTCTTCTATCCCACGGTCCGGACATCGCAAGGCTTGCGAGCGCGCTGGGATACGCTTTGACACTCTGCGGCGACACTCACGGCGGGCAGCTCCGATTGCCGCTCATCGGCGCCCCGGTGGTGAAAACGGAGGTCTCCCGACGGTACTGCCGCGGCATCATCCACGAGCGAAACTCGGTTCTCTGCGTTAACACCGGCATCGGCACGTGCGCCTTCCCGATCAGGCTTCTTTGCCCCCCTGAAATCAGAATACTTACCCTGGTTTCTAAGACGAGTCCTCCTCATTCAGCTAACGCGAGAAAAAAGCCGCACAGCATGAACACGATGGCAGATTAACCGCGGATGCACGCAGATACACGCAGATATTCACTTTCCAATCCATCTGCGTTCATCGGCATCCATCTGCGGTTCCTGATCGTCCCCTCAATCCTGTTATTCTGAGGGGTCGGAGAAGCATTTGAGCCTGTAAGATTGACGTAAGTAGAGCAGTAGAACGGGGGCGGCTTCTCCTTTCTACTGTCTCCTGTCTACTCTCTCGGGGCGCCGCCCCGCAGGATAGTCATGAGCGATATGGGCAACAAAGTGAGGCTGTTGAGGAAGCGAATCGTCAAGGCGCTCTCCCTTCTCGAAAAGTGCTCGGTCTGCCCGCGGAATTGTGGCGTCAACCGGCTCCAAGGAGAAAAAGGGGTCTGCCGCCTCGGCAAGGAAATATTGGTCTCCACCGCCTCCCTGCACTTCGGAGAGGAGCCGCCGATTTCCGGCTACCGCGGCTCAGGGACGGTATTTTTCACCTTCTGCAACCTGAGGTGTGTCTATTGCCAGAATTACCCAATAAGCCAACAAGGAGAGGGCTATCCGATTTCCGTCGAGGAACTAGCCGCCGAAATGCTCGCTTTGCAGAAAAAGGGCGCTCACAACATCAATCTGGTAACGCCGACGCACCTCGGCCCCCAGATTATGGCCGCGCTTTTGAAAGCCCATGAAGCCGGACTCCAAATCCCCATCGTCTATAACTGCGGCGGCTATGAGTCGCTGGAGATGCTGAAGCTCTGGGATGGAATCATTGATGTCTATATGCCGGACATGAAATATGGGAAGGATGAGCACTCCGCCAAATACTCCTCCGCGCCCGACTATCCACGGATAAATCAAGAGGCTGTCCTGGAGATGCACCGCCAGGTCGGAGACCTCCGGATGGATTCTCAGGGAATCGCGCAGCGCGGACTTCTCATCCGCCATCTCATCCTCCCGAACGACATCGCGGGGAGCGAGATGGTCCTGAAGTTCCTCGCCGAAAAGGTCTCCCGCAACACCTACATCAGCCTCATGAGCCAGTATTTTCCGCAGCACAGGGCGGACGAATTTCCGGAGCTGAATCGCAGAATCACAAGAGCGGAATATGCCCAGGCGAAGGAAATAATGAAGAAGTACGGGTTGACCAGCGGCTGGCTTCAGAACGTCTCCATTGACCCCGAAATCTTTTCCCTCCGCCGAATCATGTACGGCGACACGGAAGAATAGCCGCCTTTCGGCTGGGCAGGGAGGTCTGGAGGCATCAAGGCGTGGCGGTGGAGCACCGAAGGGCTCACATCGCCCTGTGGGTCGGCATGCGGTCAATCCTGCCTATTCTGCAATCCCGTCAAGAAAAACCTTGCGTGCTTGGTAACCGCTCAGTTACGGGCGGACAACCCCACAACAGTCCGGCCCGTCGGGGCGAGTCAGCCCTCCCTTGTTTCTCATCTGCGTCCATCTGCGTTCATCTGCGGTTTCATCTCTCCTACCGACGGTGCCCCAGCGCGGGGGATCCCCCGCCTATAACTGAGGCGTTACCGTGCTTGGGACCCCGGCACCGTCCCTGGGCGGTCGCCCGCACGCCCGCAAAATTGGTTTCACTGGGGAGTTGTTTTTGTTACCATGCGTGCGGGCAGTGGACGCGCCGCAGCGCGCTGAATAGAATTCTTTTCGATGGGAGGACTCAGCGCCGACGTTCTGCGAGGCCCGGGGCGTGTCCCCCAATATTGAACCGTCCAGAAACGGAGGTAGAGGCTATGGCTATCGCAGTCTTTTATCGAATGAGCAGGCGAACCATCGGTTTGCTCACCACCGCTCTCGTCGTCTTTGGGCTTTTTGTCGGCGGATGCGGAAAAAAGGAGAAGGGTGAACCCGGGCAGGGAAAGCTCGTGTTTACCCCCGTGTCCAAGGATAAGGCCCTTTACGCCCTCGTGCCCAAGTCCATCGGACAAATCTACTGGGAAGCTTGCCGACAGGGCATGGAAAAAGCGGGGAAGGAAGAGGGAGTGAAGTGCCTCTTCACTGGCCCGCCCACGACGGACATCGCGAAGCAAATTGACATCATCGAGAACCTTTTGCTTCAGGGCGCGACGGGGATAGCCATTTCTCCGAACGACCCAACGGCGGTCGCTCGCGTCATCAACAACGCCATAAAACAGGGCGTTCCGGTGGTCACGTTCGACTCTGATTCACCCAAGAGCAGGCGTCTCGCTTACATAGGGACTGACAACGAGGGAGCCGGGAGAGTCGCCGGAGAGACCCTGGCGAAGTATATGGGAGGAAAAGGGAAGGTCGCCGTTCTCACCGGCGGACTGGGCGCCCTGAACCTCAATCAGAGGATCAAGGGCTTCAAGGACGCTGTGAAGAAGCATCCCGACATGAAAATCATTGCCATAGAGGCGGACGATGACGATTCGGAAAAGGCTACCGCCATCGCCGAGAACCTCCTCATGGCGAACGCGGACCTCGGCGGTTTCTTCGGGGTGTCTGCTCCGGGGGCGCCGGGCGCCGCCCGAGCCGTGAAGGCGGCTAACAGGGTCGGGAAGGTCAGAATTGTCGGATTTGACGACACCCCCGAATGCCGACAATACATCAAGGAAGGGATCATTGACGCGACCGTCGCTCAGCGTCCCTTCGATATGGGCTATCAGGCGATCAAAGTCCTCGTCCGCACACGCGAGGGGAAGTTGCCTGAAAAGAAAATCATGGACACCGGCGTACTGGTCATCACGAAGGATAACCTGGAGGAGACCGAGCAGAAATAGACGTCCACGCAGAGCGGCCGGTGTCGCCCGCGCTCTTGAGGTCGGAAGCACAACAACGTGCGGGAACTGGACCCAAGAGTCGGTCTGAGGATTCCAGAAGCCAGACAAACCAAGCGAGAAGAAAGAATGGCAGTATCGGATGCGGAAGGCTCATCTCCACAACTCGCCTCTGACACCGTCGGCCCCGTCGTGGAGATGTGTAATATCAGCAAAGCCTTCCCGGGCGTTCAGGCTCTCGATGGGGTCAGCTTGAAAATCTGGCCCGGGGAGGTCCTCGCACTCACCGGAGAGAATGGCGCCGGAAAGTCCACCCTCATCAAGATACTCTGCGGGGCGCACCACGCCGATAAGGGCGAGATTGTGATCCAGGGGCGGAAGGCGACCATCCGTTCTCCTCAGGATGCCCGGTCTTTCGGCATCGTCGCCATTTATCAGGAATTGAGCCTCTTCCCCAATATGACTGTCGCGGAGAATATATTCATCAGCGCTCTCCCGAGGCGGCAGCATGTCCCGATGGTCAACTGGTCTCGCCTCCGCCAGGAAGCCGTTCACGCCCTCGGCACCATCGGCGCCCGTTTTGACCCGTCGGCTCGCGTCGGAGACCTCAGCGTTGCCGGGCAGCAGATGGTCGAAATAGCCAGAGCCGTCTCGTCCGACGCGAGGGTCATCGTGATGGACGAACCGACGTCCGCCCTTTCCGAACACGAAGTCAACACCCTCTTCCAGATCATTGCCGCCCTCAAGAAAAGGGGCGTGGCTGTTATCTATATCACGCATCGGCTGGAAGAGGTGTCTCAGGTCGCCGACCGGGTAACTGTCCTCCGCGACGGCAAGCACGTCGGCGAGCTTCCGATCGCCGAAGCCACGAAGGAGAAGATCGTCCAGATGATGGTCGGGCGGTCCCTCAACCTCTTCCCGAAAGAGCGGGTTCCCATAGGCGACGAAGTCATGCGAGTCGAGGGCTTTTCTCGGGAAGGGGTCTTCTCTGACATTTCCTTCTCGGTGAGAAGAGGCGAGATTCTTGGTTTCGCCGGCCTTATGGGCGCCGGGCGGAGCGAAGTCGCGCGAGCTGTCTTCGGCATAGACCCGAGGGATTCGGGGGAGGTGGACATCGAAGGTCGGAGAGTGGTCATCGTCTCGCCCATTGACGCCATTCGCGCCGGCCTTGGGCTTGTCCCGGAAGATAGAAAGCTCCAGGCGCTGATTCTGGGCATGGCGGTCAGGGAAAACATCACCCTCCCCCATCTCAGGGATTTCACGAGGGCCAGAATCGTAAGCAAATCGAGGGAGCGCAAAAACGCCAGCCAGTACGTTCAGGAGCTGGACATTCGCACGCCAAGCGTGGAGCAAAAAGTCGCCAATCTCAGCGGCGGCAATCAGCAAAAGGTGGTCATTGCCAAGTGGCTTGGAGTCAAGCCAAAAGTCCTGATTCTCGACGAGCCGACGAGAGGAATTGACGTCGGCGCCAAAGCCGCCATTCACGCCTTGATGTGCAGGCTGGCAGCCAGCGGCGTGGGCATTGTGATGATTTCATCGGAGCTCCCCGAAATCATGGCGATGAGCGACCGAATCATCGTGCTGCACGAGGGGCGCATCACCGCAAGACTCGACCGAGAAGAAGCCACTCAAGACAGAATCATGATGGCCGCCACCGGAGGATGATCGAGAAATAGAACCTGATTCGCTATGGAAAGACCACTGCACGCCGGAGTCCTATCCACCATCCAGCGGGTGAGCCGAGCCAGAGAATTCGGCATTTTCGTCTTCTTTCTTGCCGTGTACATCTTTTTGCTCGTTCTCAAGCCGCCGTTCCGAGAGCTGGACAAGCAGCTCATGGTGGCGAGGCAATTCTCCTGGATCGCTATCATCGCGGTTGGAATGACGATGGTCATCGTCACCGGCGGAATAGACCTGTCCATCGGTTCCGTGCTGGCTCTGGCAGCCTGCTCGATGGGGAAACTCATCGAGCAGGGTGTTCCCGTCTGGGGCGCCGTCGGCATGGGGCTGCTTATCGGCGCCTTCTGCGGATTCTTGAGCGGCCTGGCCATAACAAGACTCAAGCTCCCCCCTTTCATCGCAACGCTCGGGATGATGGGAATGGCCCGGGGCATCACCTACGTCGTTACGAAGTCCACGTATTCGATTTTGCCCCCCGAATTGGTCGAATTCCTGGGCTGGGGACGATGGTTCGGAGTCCCTCACCCGGTCTGGATCATGGCCGTGGTCGTCGCGGCGGGGTCGGTCTTTCTCCGGCATACCGCCACCGGCAGGTACATCTATGCCATCGGCGGAAACGAGGAGGCAGCGAGACTGTCGGGAATAACAGTGGACCGCGTGAAGCTGATCGTGTACACCCTCACCGGTTTTCTGGCGGCGCTCGGCGGAATGATCCTCGCAGCCCGTTCCAACACGGCGCAGCCAACCGCCGGACTTGGCTCGGAACTGAGCGTGATAGCCGCTGTCGTAGTCGGGGGCACGAGCCTCATGGGCGGCGAAGGGAGCGTCCTGGGAACCGTCATCGGCGCGGCAATCCTGGGCATCATTCCCTGCGGCTTGATCCTCTTTCGGTTTCCGGCGGAGTGGGAGTATGTCACGGTTGGCGCCGTCATCATTGCCGCTGTCGCTCTCGATCGTCTCAAGAAACGCTGACCCCGAAACTCGCGTGGCGGAAAGAGGCACCCGAGTAAGCATGCATTTTTGTTCTCTCCGCGCTCTCTGTGGTTTCCTTCGGGGTGACATCTCTTCTTCACACCGTGTCGGTAGGTCGCCGAAATGACGCAGGATTTCGAAGAAGTCATCGAGCTTCTCGACAGGATTGTCGAGGAGTTGCTCTCCGAATGCGGCATAACCCAACCGCCGGTGGAACCCAAGAAAATCGCCGATAAGCTTGGCATCGTCTATAACGAGGCGGAACTGGGCGGGAGGAGAGGGCAGAGTTTCAGGCGACGCGGCCAGCAGCACGTCGAGGTGCACCACAAAGACCGACCCGAAAGAAAGCATTTCGCGCTCGCTCACGAGATCATGGAATTGCAGCTCAAGAAGGTCCTTGACGACCCGAAGGAATCCCATCGCTGGGCGAACCTCGGAGCTTCCTTTCTTCTCATGCCAGGCAAATGGTTTCGCGACGAATGCTCGAGGACCGGTTTCGACATCGCGGAGCTGAAGAAAGTCTTCTCGACGGCGTCGTGGGAGGCGGTGGCCTTGCGGACGCTGAACTTCTCCGAGTCCATCACCACCATCGTGGACAATGGACGCGTGACGAGAAGGAAAGCGAGTTATCCCCATTACGTGCCGAGCAAGTTGTCCGATGAGGAAAAGCAGGTCGTTCAGGAAGTTCTCACGACGGGAACGGTTCAAACGCTGCATTTCGCCACATGCGAGGTTACGGGCTACCCTGTCTTTGAAGAAGAGCATCGCCGCGTCATCCTCCGCACGACATTTGACGAATAACGCGACCTCCCAAATCTCCTGGCCGCTGCAGTGACCATCTCGCGCTCTCCCTGTTCTCCGCGCCCTTTGGCCCGAAAATGAGCGTCGCGCGGGGAGCCTTTTCGTGGACCACGAAGGCACGAAGACACAAAAATGCGCTTGCCCGAGGGTCGTCTCTGCTCTGTGTCTTTGTGTCTTCGTGGTGTCCCGCCTGAAACTTGCCATCAGGGGGCCGACATTTTCATGGTCTCCGGGGGAACGAAGTTCATGAGCGACTGCGCTGAAAATCACCGGCACGCGGACACGGGCCGGACGCGACAGGCCTCTCGCAAAGCCGCCAAGCACGCAAAGGAGGACACCGGATGAATTCTTGCCCCGCCATGGGTGCGGTTGGCGAGAGAAAACGAAATCCGAGTTCTCCTCAGAGAATAAGCGCTGCGCAGCCAAGATTTTCATGGTTTTCGGGGGAACGAAGCTCATGAGCGATTGCGGTCTGATGGTGGGGAGCGATGGGGCCTGGGGACGCTGATTGAATGTACCGCCGGCATCTTGCCGGCTGTCTTGTGGGTGTCTCGCCCACAATGGTGCTTCCGGGGGACGGGCCGTCCCCCACAGTGCTACGGTTGTTGCGTGGCATTACCTCTCATGCCGTTTCCCGCCAAAACACAGCCACACTCGCAAAAAGCTGTCCAACGCGTCGCCATAGTGCTATTATTATATGGCGGCACACCAGAGAGGGATGATCGCGCCCCTGCGCGCAAATCCCGCGCTGTATCGTTAGCGGGAGAAGGAGGAACTGAGGTGGTGGACTGCGCGAAAATTCTTCTCGCCTTCGTGGTGTGCGCGGTTCTCCTCCCGGCCCAAAGCGCCGGCCAGGAGTACCGCTTTGACAAACTGTGGCCGCAACTGCCCCAACGCTGGTACTTCAACAAGCCCGTCGCCGTCGCTGCCGACCATTCCGGACACCTCTACGTCGCTGACACGGGCAATAATCGCATCCTGAAGTTCGATCTTGCTGGCGTACTCCTCGCCGAATGGGGAACCGACGGAAATGGCGATGGGCAGTTCTCGTCTCCCTGCGGCCTTGCCGTTGATGGTTCGGGGAACGTCTATGTCGCGGACACAGGCAACGACCGAATCCAGAAATTCACCCCGGACGGAGGCTTTTTGACGAGCTGGGGTTCGTCCGGCGCCGGCGAAGGCTTGTTTGATTCACCGCACGGACTCGAAATCGCTCCCTCTGGCAACCTGTACGTCGCTGACACTGACAATCATCGCATCCAGATATTCACGGCGAGCGGAGGATTTGTCGCGCAGTTCGGAAGCCCCGGCGCCGGCGAGGGACAGTTCGATTCTCCCTGGGACGTCGCGGCAAACAGCTCCGGCGACCTCTACGTCGCCGACAAAGGAAACCGCCGCATTCAGAAATTCGATTCCTACCTCGACTTCGTGACGAGCTGGAAAGACCTCGGTTTCCCGCAGGCGCCCATAGTCCGCCCCGTTGGCGTGGCGGTCAGCCTCTCAGGCGAAGTCTATGTCGTGGACACTTTCACCAGCCACATTTGCGTCTTTGACGGCAATGGCGGGTTCCTGAACCTGTGGGGTCAATTGGGCTGCGGACAGCGCGAATTCAACGGCGCCGAAGGAATTGCACTCGATGAGACCGGCTCCGTTTATGTCGCGGACAGCGAGAATAATCGCATCCAGAAGTTCGCCTCCGACGGCGCCTTTCTATCCGCGTGGCAGAGCGGCGGCGACGGCCAGGGGGAATTCCGCTGTCCTATGGGCATGGCGGTCGGCTTCTCCGGCGAACTCTTCGTGGCCGACAGGGAAAACCATCGCATTCAGAAATTCGACCGCAACGGATTGTTCCTGAAAATGTGGGGGACGAGGGGAACCGGCGACGGCGAGTTCGATAGCCCCGAAGCAGTCTGCGTCGCACCCTCGGGCAATCTCTATGTCGCCGACACGAAGAACAGCCGCATCCAAGTCTTCGACGCCGAAGGCAACCTCTCGGCTCGATGGGGTCAGCCGGGCAAGAACGACGGGGAGTTTGATAACCCACGCGGCATCGCCGTAGATACCTCAGGGAACGTTTACATCGCCGACACTGGCAACCACCGAATCCAAAAACTCGGTCCCGACGGCGGCTTCCTCAAAAAGTGGGGGTCGCAGGGCGGTGCCCCGGCAGACGGATGGGAGCCGCAAGCTATCGCAGTCTCCCCGACCGGATTCGTTTACGTTGCTGACGCCGAGAACTGCCAGATTCAGAAGTTCGATCTCGAAGGGACATTCCTCAAGAAATGGGGAACACCCGGCAATGCGGACGGTGAGTTCTCTCCTCCCTTCGGTGTTGCCGTGGACGTCGCCGGAAACCTGTGGGTCGCGGATGGGGGCAACCACCGCATTCAGAAATTCGATCTCGACGGCGCGTTTCTCTGCAAGTTGGGAACAAAGGGCGACGGCGAAGGGGAATTCTCGATGCCCTGCGGAATTGCCGTCGCCGCCGATGGCAGCCTTTACGTCGCGGACACGCAATACAACCGAGTCCAGAAATTTGTCCCTGTCCGGAGAGAGGTTCAAGCTCAGGTCTTTGGCAATTTCCTCGTTCTGAGTTGGTCTCCGTTTGGCGAGAGCGGCTCCTATTCCGTCGAATGCTCCGACGATTTCCTCACCTGGACAGTCTGCTCGGGCAGCCCCACCACCCAGACAGTCTGGGCGGACGAAATATCCGGCTTGCCCGGTCGGTATTACAGAATCAAGGCTGAGTGACGGGAAACTGTTGGCTGCGTCGCTGGAAGGTCTATCCCAGGAGTGGCGGGACAAAATGACGGCGTTCCACCGCCTCCCCTCAAAATCGGCGCCGCGCAGCCGGGAGCGGGCCCCGGGAGGTCTCTCGCAAAGGCGCCAAGCACGCAGGGCAGGTAGAGACGATAACCGGATGAACCGGATGGACAGCATAACACCGTCAATGCTGTCATACTGTCCGAATTCTACTTTCGAGTGCTGAAGCTTGCTTCAGTCCCGCCTTTGGTGGGAGAGCAAGCTACCCCGCCCCGCTAAAGGCGGGACGCCACAAGCATGGGTCCTCTGCGCTCTCTGCGCTCTCCGCGGTGAATCCCGCGCGAGACCGGGGCATTCCCAAACTCGACATCTCTCCTTGCCAAGCCGCAGATTTAGTGGTATATAGCAAAATGACAACTCAGACAGGCGGAGCATACGGAGGAGAGATGATGAAACGCGGACTCGTTCTTCTTTCGCTGATTTGGGCAGTTTCGGCTTCGGCGAGCACCGTTCCGCAGACGACTCCTCAAGTCATTGACCCTTCGAGGATTTTTATAACCTCCTATTTCGATTGCCCGGTCTATTGGGGAACAAGGCAGATCGCCAACCTCCGAAAGGGAACGCGGGCACAGATGCTTCGTTCCACAAAAAGCTGGATTCTCGTAAGATTCTGGTACGACGGAAAATACGTCACCGGCTGGATCCGAAGGTAAATCCTGCGTCCCACCGACGTAATCGGTCTCCTCCCGACCCGTTGGTTCTCTCGGCGTTCGTGCTGTCCCCTTCTCCCCCTTTGTTCCAGAGCAGTTCCTGCCCAGCGCTTCCGCGAGCCGCTGCGGTGTGGTCGCTTCCGAAGCCGACTTTCCCTTTTTGATGATTTCTGCTACCTTTTCGCAGTGCTTTGACGCTGCTCGAAAGCGTCCACGCGAATGGTGGCGCATGCGAAGAACTCTGCGAAGCACATAAGGTCGTTGAAGAATGGCAAGAAAGCGAAGGGTTTTGCTCGTCAATCCAAATCGAATGAAGCCGCCGGTTTCGCCGGTCGGTCTCGACCATCTGGACCAATGCCTCCGAGAAGCCGGGTTCCAGGTGGAGCTGCTCGATTTAGCTTTCTCAATGAACGTTGCCGGAGACATTCGCCGGGCACTGGCGGAGCGCCCCATCCTCGTGGGAATTACCGCCCGGAACGTGGACGATTCCTATTTCGCCAGCCAGGATTTCTGTCTGAAAGACACCAGGAGGATCATTAACCTTGTGAAGTCGCACACCGATTCGCTCGTCGTGCTCGGCGGGGTCGGATTTTCGGTCTTTCCTTTGGCGGCGGCGAGATTTTGCGACGCGGATTTGGCAATTCAAGGCGATGGAGAGATGCCGCTAACGTTGCTGGCGAAGAGAATCAGCAGAGGGGAGAAGTGGGATGACGTGC
Organism: uncultured Verrucomicrobiota bacterium; assembly: GCA_964516325.1. GTDB lineage: Bacteria > Auribacterota > JABMQX01 > JABMQX01 > JABMQX01 > CAZFAP01. The sequence goes on along the minus strand of CAZFAP010000005.1, from coordinate 44,983 downwards.
CGGGGCTTGTGTACAGACGAGATGGGATGTACGTCTCCAATCCCCCTCACCGCCACGACCTGCGGCGGATGTCCCTGTGCCAGAGGCGGCTCGTGGACAGTTCCCGCTATCTCCGCGAAGGCGCCATGGTTGGGTTTGAAACCAAGCGGGGATGCTTCAAGAAATGTTCGTATTGCGCCGACCCACTGGCGAAGGGAAGAAGGGTCGCAGTCAAGCCGCCGAAAGACGTTGTCCGCGAGCTGAGAGAACTGCTGAGCCAGGGAGTTGACCATTTGCACACGTGCGACAGCGAGTTCAACGTGCCAGCCTCTCATGCCGAGGAAGTTTGCCGGGAGATGATTCGAGCGGGAATCGGAGATAAAGTGCGGTGGTACGCTTATGCGGCGCCCGCTCCATTCCCCGAGAACCTCGCTCGACTGATGAAGAGAGCCGGATGCGTCGGGATTGATTTTGGGGTGGACCACGTGAATCCGCGGATGCTGAAAACGCTCGGCAAGGACTTCACGGCGAAGGACGTCATGGAGACGGCGAAACGATGCCACAAGCACGGCTTTTCGTTCATGTTCGATTTGGTTATCGGCGCCCCCGGTGAGAACAAGACGACGGTTCGGGAGCTTATCGAGGCGATGAAGCGAGCCGATCCTCCGCGGGTCGGCTTGAGCATTGGACTGAGGATCTATCCGAACACGCCGTTCGCACGTCAGATTGCGAGAGAGGGAATGACGCCATCCAATCCCAATCTTTTTGGAGCGCTCGAAGACAACCCTGACCTTTTGACGCCGGTTTTCTATCTCTCGTCGGGGCTCGGCGAAAAACCGCACCATTTCATTCGCGAGCTTGTCCGCGGCGACCCGCGCTTCCTGATTGGCGAGACGGGAGATGCCCCGGAGAACTACAATTACAACGACAATTCAGCCCTTGTTCAGGCGATAAAGGCGGGCTACCGAGGCGCTTTCTGGGACATCATGCGCCGGGTAGAGAGCGGCATTGGACCGTGAGGCATTTCGGCCAAGGAAAGGAACGATGAGTAGAAATCAGATTCGACGTGAGGACAACTTGCCTGAGAACCTGCTGGGTTCGTCATTTCCATGCGAGTGTGGCAAGGTGCACACAGTCTCTGTCCGCAAGATGGTCGTGGAGGAGGATGCGTATTTGCGGTTGCCGGAGGTGCTGAACGGATTGTCGCTTCCGCAAAGCGCGTGCGTCGTCGCCGACGACCATACGTATGAGATTCTTGGCGGAAGAGTCGTTCGAGTTCTTTCGCAGGCGCGCCATTCGGTGAAGGGCATCGTTCTCGAATCTCCGCCGGGGGACGTGGTCAGGGCGGATCAGCCTACGGCCGATGAGCTGCTCAGGTCACTCCCAACGGTACCGCTGTTAATCGCGGTCGGGTCCGGCACGATCAATGACCTCACCAAGTTAGCGGCTTACAAGCGAAACATCCCATACGTCGTGCTCCCGACGGCGCCGTCAATGAACGGCTATACGTCTTCGATTGTGGCGCTGACGGTGTCCGGCCTCAAGACGACTTCGGAGACGACCCCGCCGGTAGCGGTTGTCGCGGACTTGAATGTTCTGGTCGAGGCGCCGGCGGAACTCATCGCCGCGGGGCTTGGGGACATCATCTCCAAGCCGGTGAGCACGGCTGACTGGAAGCTCAGCCAGATCGTGAACGGCGATTACTTTTGCTACCGTCCCATACAGCTCATCGAGAAATTCGAGCCTTTGTACCTGGCAAAGACGGAAGAGATAAAGCTGCGGCAGCCGGAGGCGATTCGAGTCCTGACCGAGGCGCTTCTCTATTCGGGGATCTCGATGACAATTGCGGGGAGTTCGGCGCCCGGCTCCGGCGGAGAACATCTGATCTCTCACACGCTCGATATGCAAGCCGACCTCGCAGGGAGACCTCACGGCTACCACGGAACCCAGGTCGGGCTTGCGACGATATTCACCGCGGCGTTGTACGAGAAGGTCTTTCAAGAGGACGTGCCTTCCTTTGATGTTGACGCTCGAATTGTTGAAGGGGAATCGCCGGGCCGAGAGACTTCGAATCTGGAACGGTACTGGGGACGTCTTGCATCCGCCGTCGAGAAGGAACTCTCCTTCAAGTCCCCGGGACCGGAGGGCAAACGCGACCGGCTCAGCATGATCCAGAGAGGATGGGACGGGATCAAGCGAGAGTGCCGGGGCTTCTTGCGTCCCTGGCGCCAGATAAAGAGCGTGCTCGAAACGGGAGGCGCCGCAACACGGGTCCGCGACATCGGGTTGTCGCTCAATCAGTTCCGCGACGCGGTTCTCCACGCGCGAGAAATGCGGCGGAGATACACAATTCTCGACCTGGCGGACGAATTCGGGCTTCTCGAAAAGCACGTGGACGAGGTCATCCGCGAGACGGGCCTTTGGCCGTAGCAGGGAATGGTCCCGGAAGGTTCTCCGGCTTTGCGAATCCGCTGGACGACAAGAGCACACACCCAAACCCAGATTCGGCTGAAAGCGTTAGTGCTCAGCTTCCGCTTTGGAGCCGAGGACGAAGGTCTTGCCGCAATTCGTGCACGTGACCTTGTCGCCGTCCCTGTCCGCTTCCGTCAGCAGCACGTCGCGGTAGCACCGTGGGCATTCGGCATGCCGCGCAAGACCCGCTCTGGTTCGTTTAGCCGCAGCGTCTTCGCGGGCGCGCTCTCGGTCCGTCGCGCCGGACTCCTGCGCGGCAGCCTCGTCCTGCTGCTCGTCGCTGAGATTAACCCTCTCGGTCCTTTCGCCCCAATAGGAGAACTGGCTCAGACTACACGAGCACGCCAGAAAAGGAATAAGAATGATTGCGACCACGATCTTCATTTCTGTCCATTCCCCCGCTGCTGCATTTCGTCAGACGAAACCGACCTGCCAGGAAAGCCCTCGGCGCCGATTGTATAATTGCGCGCCCGGCCTTTCCACAGAAACAAATTGCCAAACGGACCCTTGAGGTTTTGCATCCGTCCAGCAATAATAAGTTGTCGAAATTCATGTCAGACAAAGGCCATCGTCCGTTTCGAATATCCCCGAAGGAAATCTCGAAAGGTGCTGGCAGGCGATCTGTGTTGAGTGTCGAGCGGAAATCGCGACGCGTTCGATCAGAGCGCGCCTTGTGAGCCAGCCTAACATACGAAGGAGCACGATATGTCAATCATGGCGGAGATAAAAAATCAGATGTTGTCAAAGAGTGACGACGACCTCATTAACCTTCTTTGCAGCCCGGATGAGGAGCTGAGGCTTGAGCGGTTCATTGACCTTTCGTCAAAGCCCGAGTCCCGGCTTCTCAAGACCGAGCTTGCCGATAAGTCCTCCATCCAGGCCAAGTTGGTCCGTCGAGTAATCGCACCAATCCTCGTCGAGCGGCTTGGTCCGGCTCAGTTTCTCGACCATCCTCGCATTGTCAAGGGCGTGGACAGGGGCGGGATTCTGCCGCGAATCAGTTACATCTACCCGCAGATGGTCCGGATGAACAGGAAAATGGAGAAATTCGTGGCCAACGGGGGACGTATCCCGCGGGCGAAGCGGATTCTGGCGTTTGGTCTTGGGGGCTCCGCCATCGGCGCCATCTTCGCGCGGGAAGTCATCCAAAATCAGGGATATTCCGTGCCGCTCGACGTCCACACCAGCTACCCCGAAGATTCCCACGGCATAGATTCGGATACCCTCGTCGTGATCTGCTCTTATTCAGGAAACACGGAAGAGACGCTCCACGCTCTCGATTGTGCGCAGCGGCGAACGAAGAAGATTCTGATGATCTCGCTCGACGGGAAGCTTGAGACCCTGAAGAAGCAATTCCTCTTCATCCGCATACCCAGAACGGACATCAAGGCGCCGCGTGAGTCGCTGGGCTACTGGCTGACCGCCTTCTCTTTCATTGTTTCGTCGCTTCGGCTGGCGAGGAACGGCAAGGGAGAGGCTTACCATTTCGATCTCTCGACGCTGAAAGACGCAAAGGAGCATCTTGACCGGATAGACCAAGAGTCCCGCGCCGAAGTCCCCTTCGCCGAGAATTACGCCAAGCAATACGGCACGTTCTTCATCTATGGGACGCGCTCGGGCGAACGCTCCTCGCTGATAGACTGGCACCGCCCCCTGACGCCGGTCATATTCCTCGACGGAGCCGACCGCGCCGTCGGGAAGAAATTGGCGAACGAGTTCGGAGAATCCGTCGAGCATCCCGTCTTTCTCCTGATGTTCTGCGAGGATGCGCACAACGAAATAGAATCGGTCGCCACAGCCGTCCTTGAGGAACAACTTCATCCCGAGAAGAAAGCACGGAGTTACGTTTTTATCTCGAGCCGGCCTCTGGAGCGTCCGGGGATCAGCCACAAAGAAACCCGTGCCTCTCAGCGTATCGAAGCGACGTTGAGAAGGCTCCTTGACGAGCATGAGGTCGAATACATCAGGATTGAAGGGGAAGGCGATTCGTTACTCGAGCGGAAGCTTTGCCTGCTGAAGACCCTCGATTACGCGAGGCTCTACACCAGCGCCCTCCTCGGAACGAACCCCCTGCCCGTCAATTTCATGGACATGATGAAAAAGGAAATGGACAAAACGGTTGGGGCTGCGGACCGCGGCCTGCTGAGGCTGTTGGCCGAAAAGCCCGGCTTTCCGATGAGGAAGAAGGACGCGCTGTCTCACGCCGAGGTCAAGAGCAAGTTCCCGTCGCTGCGAACGACAATCCTCAATAGGCTGGTCGAGCAGGGCTATCTCAGACTCGTTTCCGGGAAGCTGCGTCTGACTGACGATGGCGAGAAGTTCCTGACTGGAGAACTGCCAATACCAACGGATCGGCCTCAGTAGTCCGGCCATGGCAACACGTGATCGGGGATGGAGCGGCGGCACGCGAAGCCCGGCATCTGGCCTGAGAGATTTCCCGCATTTCGTCAAGGGTTTCCAGAAAGCGGTCCCTTGGAGACAAAGCCGCCGAAACGCAACCGCATCCCCTGGCAACGCCCGCCTCCGCCGGGCCTCCCTCTGTTAACCTTGCGTTCTTCTTCGACCGGCCTGAGGGGCGCTCACCAGGCGGGTCCGCGTGCTGAGCGAAGCGGTCAAATCTCGACGATCATGCCATCATACGCGGCTTCGATCCCGGCAGGCAGGAGGGCTTGCTCGAGTTCCTCGTGGAGGAGACCGCCGATGTGAGAGAAATGCGTGGCGATGACCCGCGCGTCGGGGCGCAGAGCGAGGATTTCGACGAGCTTCCCTTTCATCTGGATTAACGGCTTCACGCCGAGATGAGCGGTGGGCGGCTCATCGAGCTTCCCGGCGGTGCACTCGATGATTGCCGCATCGAGCATGAGTCCGCTCAGAGCATTCCACGTATCCTCTTCGTACCAGCCCGTGTCAAACGCCTGAAGAAAGCCCTTCCCGCGAGACGTGAATACGTAGTTCAGGCAAAGCTCGTCGCTTTTATGAAAGGCTTTGACCGGCAGGACTTCGATGTCCCCCGTCGCGAAGGAATGAAAAACCTCGACGCAGTGAAAGGAAAGCCCGTCGGGCAGCGGTGAGCCGAGCGCGTCTTCCGCGATGTCGCGGATGGTCTCCGTGCCGTAGATGTGAAGCGTGCGACGCAACTCCATGAAGGCGAAGGGTTCGGCCCGGAGGCGAAGCGATTCCGGGTAGAAGTGGTCGGGGTGGGAGTGCGTGATGACAAGGTGCTCGAGTTTCGAGAAGGGTTTTCCTCGGCGGAGGGAATGGAGGAACGTGTCGGGCGGCAGATCTACCTTGTGCTTTTCGCCGATCATCAGGGAGGCGCACGTGCGAATGTTCTTCCCAGCGCGTCTGGCTGCCTCTCGGCACACCGAGCACTCGCAAAAGAGCGCGGGCATCCCTTCCGATGCGGCTGTTCCAAGAATTTCAACTTTCATTTTCGCAGCCGGTTTTTTGGCTCGTGCCATGCGGCTTGGCGGTTCTGTGTTCTGACTCAGCGAGCAAATTGTTCTGACAGGATAACAGGATGCACAGGATCTTGTGCACCCTACTCTCTCCAGGACAAAGGGCGAGCGCCCTGCTTCTTTTTAGGAATCCCGCCTATCCCGTCAATCCTGTCAGGAATATTCCCCCGTATTTCCTGCACGGCGGCCCAAGAATCCATATGCGTGGCGGGGTCGCCACGGAGAACGCCGAAGATGCAGAGGCTGGGCATATTGTACAGGGGCGGGGAAGTTACTTCCAGCCGAACTCGTTGTAGCGGACAATTTCGCGGAGGGTCTTTTTCTTTTTCGGACCGAGCTGCGTCGGGTCGGGGTAGCCGAGGGCGATCATCGCTACAACATCATATTTCCTCGGAATGCCGAAGAGCTTTCGGACGCCCTTCTTGCTGAACCAGCCGATCCAGCACGTGCCGAGACCCATCTCCGTCGCCGCAAGAACGAGGTGCTCTCCGGCGATGCCTATATCAAGCAAATAATATTGCGTCCCCTGAATGAACTTTCCGAGCTTATTGGCGACGACGTCCGGGTGAGCGAGAATGACAATAACAATGGGTGCTCTGGCGACAAAGCGGCAGAGCCGATAGACTCCGGAGAAAGCCGCCTCACCGAGACGCTCTCGCACCTGCGGATCATCCACGACGATGAACCGCCACGGCTGCACGTTATCCGCCGACGGCGCCAGCCTCGCCGCCTCCAGGCACGCCTCGACCTTCTCCCTCTCCACCGCCCGGTCGAGGAATTTCCTTACGCTCCGCCGCTTGAGGATGATTTCGGATAACATCATCTCAGGAACCTTGGCCTCATGCAGTCTTTTGAACGGGATAACAGCATATACACCATGCGAAGAAATCAAAAGACCATTCTGTCTATCCTGTGCATCCTGTTCATCCCGTCCAAGAAGGGGGAATCCCCCTGACCCCCGTCCCTCTCGATGATGCGTCACCCAACTTGTGAATTGGAGCACTCACGACAACTTCTCCAATGCTTCCACAATCGTCTTGACCTGCGGCCAGAAGGCTATAAGGGCCACGGCCACGAGCACCATCATGATGCCGCCGAGGACAATGCCGACAGTTGCCCATGTCCGCTCTCTGCCAGCCTTGAGTCCTCCTTTCCCCTTGAGGGCAAGGCAGCCGAAAACCACCGCCAGGATAGCTTTCTCGATGCCGAGCATGTGAATGCACGAGGCAATCCCCAGAACCAAGCTGACTGTTGCGAAAGCAACCTTCTGCCCGTGAGTGGAAGCGTTGGCCGCGTTAATATCGTCTTTCATTGTCGAATCCTCCTTCATATTGTCGCTCAGAATAGTCTCCTATTGCTATGAACCGCCGTTTTCGAGGGATGAACAGGTGAGGCGCCGTTCAGACTTGTGGAAAGCCGGAACGGATTCTGCTTATGCAGAGCCAGCAGAAGCACGACCACCAATACGATTACAGGCTTCAGAAGCAGCGCGACACCGAATCCGACGCTCAGGTCGAGGAGTTTGTAAGCGATCATCGTCGCCACGAGGGCAATGGGAAAGGCGTAGCTCGTCCTGCTTTTGTCCTCTACGGGCGCTATTCTCGCCCTGACCTGTTCCCAGACGTCAACCTGTCCGAAGTCCAACGACATCTGGTTGAGGCCCTCCGACAGCCTGCGAATTTCCGCGAGTGAGGTCGCGCACGCGTCGCACCGACTCAAATGATCCCTCACCTCTTTTTCATCCTCTGCGGTGAGTTCTCCGTCGAGATACCCGTGCAGCAAGACCCGCAGCTTCTCACACTCCTTGGTCATGTTATTGTTACTCCATCAGTCGGGTTGCCTTCGCTTTGGCGCGAAACGACTTCTTTCAGTTTCTGGCGCGCCCGGTACAGCCTTGACATCACCGTGCCGCGCGCTATCTGCAACATCTCCGAAATCTCCTGATATTTCCTCCCCTCCAGATGCTTCAGGACGATGATTTCTCTGTCCTCCTGCGAGAGCTTCCCGAGCGCGTTCCACAGGACTTGAATTCGTTCGTCAGCCTCGTCGAATTTCGGATTCAGGTCTTCGGCTTTCCAGAGGGCATCCTGCCGCTTTTCCTCTCTGGCCTTTTGCCGGAACCTGTCCACACATAAGTTGCGCAGGATGCTGTATATCCAGGGATAGAACTTTCTTCCCGGTTGAAATCTGCTGATGGACTTGAAAGCTCGGACGAAGGTTTCCTGCACCACGTCCAGTGCGTCTTCACGGTTGCCCAACAGAGCGAGCGCATGCCCCATCAACTCCCTCTCATACCGGCGGACTAAAATCCTGAAGCTCTCATGATCGCCCTTCTGGCACGCAGCAATCGCATCGCCGTCTTTGATCCGTTCGTCTGTCTCAGGCATCGTTGAATTGCTCTCAGTATCCGCCATTGTTATCCGTAAGAACTTACGAAGCGCCCGGCAGAATATTCCCAAATTCCGTGTGAAATCTTAAAAGAGCGGGTAGAGGTCAACTACGCTGTGTGTCCTTTTGTCCTGCAAAGTAACTTAGGGGTCGTGGGCGCGAAAATCAAGGCACGCCGACTGTTTTTCGCCCGTCTTCGGAATACGACTGCTTTTCGCTCTGGCCCCGGCTGACAATCCTTATCCGGGCCCAGTCCCCCCGGCAATCGTGCCTCTCGTCAAGATCCGTTGTGAAAAACATTGCGGGCGGAAACACAAAATGCTAACAATGGACACTCACATCGTCCACCTGGGTTAGCGGCTGTCCGTAAGCGGTCAGGGAGGGGTTTTCCTTGGGCAGGACGCGGATTCTCGTCGAAGGTTATCAGGACCGCGTCGCCGTAATCAGCGGCAGGGTCCTGTTTGAGTTCTTTCCCACGGGTGGACTCTACTCACTCGCGTTCGGCGACCAGTTCCACGCTCTCGACCGCGTTTTGATTTCCTTCCACACGCCGACCGGCGTCGTTGATTCCCTCTCCTACCCCGAAATCCGATGGAAAATCGTGGACATTTCGGACAAGCTCGGCGAGGGAAAAGCGTTCGTTGCTCACTTCGGGGCAAAGCCAGAACTGCCGGCGCTGACCGCCGAGTTCTCGTTCTATGAGCGGAGGCAGCTTGTGGCGGTCGAGGTCCAGGTCGCCAACACGACCGGCCACCCCCTGGTCCTTCGGGAAGTCCTCCCGATATGCTCCTCGGAGAAAGGCGCATCGCTCACTTTCGGGGAAATCTCCGACTGCAAGGTACTGCGGGGCAATTGGGCGTGCTCGGACAACGAGCCGGCCCTCTATTCCCTCGGCCGCGATGACGGTGTGGACTCGCCGAATTCTATGTTGCTTTACGACAAAAGCGGCGGCGTCGCACTTGCATGCGGAATATGTGAACCGGCCAGGTGCGAGACCTCGTTCCACGTCTCAACCACTGAAGGCAACGGGCGAGCTGCACGATTCGATGTCAGACAGAGACCCGTTCTCGGTAATGCTGCGGACAAGACGGGGATCGTTCTCCGGGAGGGACAGAGCTTCTCGGCGGGGAGGATTGTCCTGGCATTCGGCGACGGGCCGCACAAGGCGCTCGAAGCGTACGCGGAGAGCGTCCGACGGGCGAACAACATCCCCAGGATTGATCGCATCCCCTGCGGCTGGTGCTTCCGCCCCCACACTCACAGAGGCGCGGCGGAAAGACAGGTTCTCTCCCACGCCGAGTTCATCGCAGAGGAATTCAAACGGTACGGCCTCCAGGACATCCTGATTGACGCCGGCTGGCAGATTTCGGGAGATTTCTCTGGCGGGCCGTGGAGGCCGGGCGCTTCGTTTCCGAGCGGAATGAAATCGCTGGCTGAAAAAGCCCACGCCAGAGGCCTCAAGATTGGGCTGTGGCTTCGTCCTTTCGACTTTGAATCCGTGCGTCTCGACCCGAGCGGCGAGTTTGCGAAGAACCTCCTCCAAAAAGAAGCGGCGAAAATCTCCCAGGAATGGGGCTTCGATTTCATCAAGGTTGATTTCGTGGATTGGGACGCCTTTGGAAGGGAAGACAGATACCTCCCTGAAAACAACTCCGTGACGACGAATGAAGCGGTTCGAGCCGCCTTCGAGGCGATGAAGAGCGGGCTGCGCCCCGGCACGTTTTTGCTGGGACTGGAATCGGCATTTCCGGCGTTGCTCGGGGTCATCGAGGCGGCGGGAATCGTACGGGACGTTGACGCAACCCGCTGGCAGACCGTCAGGGAATCCGCTTTGAAAGCGGCGGCGCTTCGCTACCACCTCCACAATGCGTTTTGGGTCAACGACCCCGGCTATCTGGCGATATGCAAGCCCGCGACCCTCTTCCAGGCAAGAGCGTTGGCGTCGCTGATAGCCCTTTCGGGCGGCTGCGTTTTTGCTTCGGACTCCCTTGTTTCTCTCGGAAAGACAAAGAAGTCCATTATCAGGAAGATCATCCCGCCTTTCGGCAAAGCAGCGCGCCCGGTGGACCTCATGGAGAGAGAGAGCCCGCAGACCTGGGTGCTCGAGGTCGAGAAGCCTTTTGGGAAATGGCGCGTCGTTGGGCTTTTCAACTGGGACCCGACGCCGAAAGAGGTCGTGGAGGGTTACCGGCAGGCGGTTCAATCGAACATCGCCATTCTCAGGGAAAACGACAAGAATGAGGGAATCGAGCGTTCCGCAAGCCTGCACAGGAGAACCGCCGCCGACAACCGCCTCCTCAAGAAAGAGAACGAAAGAATCGCCTCCCTCCTCCAGGCCTCCGGAATCGCAAAGCCGAAGCTCCAGTTCCTCAAGCCAGTGCGAAGGATGAGGAAGTCGCCCCGCCTCAGGAACCTGACGGTGACGTTTCGGGAACTCGGCCTCGACGAGGCTGTCCCCTATCTCGTCTATGACTTCTGGTCGGAGGCGTTTCTGGGGGAGCACCGAGGCTCGTTGACGGCGCTGGTGAAGCTGGCTGGGTGCCGGGCTCTTGCCGTGCACAAGAGGCTCGACCACCCTCAACTCCTTTCCACAAATCGCCATCTGACCCAGGGCGGCATCGAACTTCACGACCTGCGCTGGGTGGAAAAGCGAGCCGCGCTGCGGGGAAAATCGGATGTAGTCGCGGGGGATGATTATTGCGTGACTCTCCACGTCCCTGGGAATTACAAATTCGCCGAGATGAAGGCGGATTGCGACGAGTTCACTGCGGATACAAGCTCTCCCCACCTGGTCCGCCTGCGGCTCAAGAACCAAAAGGACAAGCAGGTCACCTGGCGCGCCAAATTTGAGAAGATTCACTGATCCCCCAGAGCCGACGCCTCGACGAGGGATCAGCCCTTCAACACCGCCAGAGGCACCATGCGGGCGATGATCTTTGCCAGACCAAGTTCCGCCACAACGTGGATGACCTCGTCAATGTCCTTGTACGCCTGCGGCGCCTCTTCCTTGATCGCGTACCGGTCCTCGCAAATCAGGTGGATGCCCTCCATAGACCTCTGGAACTCGTCGTCGGTGATGGCGCCCGCTCTTTTGACTTTCCCCTTTCTCCCGACGACGCCAGCAGCTTTCGTCCGAGACATCGTCCGCCCCGCCCCATGATTGACGCTGTTGAGAGTCTTGGCGGATTCTTCGGTGCCAAGCAGGACATAGCTCGCCGTCCCCATGGAGCCGGGGATCAGAACCGGCTGCCCGACGTCGGCAAAAATCGTCCCCGCCATTCGGCTCTTCGGAAAAGCCCGCGTCGCGCCTTTCCGATGCACCCAGAGTTGCTGCCCGAAGTGCTCCTCGAGCTTGACGATGTTGTGGGCGACGTCGTAAATGATCGGAAGCGGCATCGGACCATAGAGCATTCGGAGGTCGTGGCGAATGAGGACCGCCATGAGCTGCCGGTTCAGGAAGCCGAAGTTCGCCGCGCAGTGCATCGCGCCGATGTAGTCGGCAGCCAGCTCCGTGTCAGCGTCGAGGAAGCAGAGGTCCTTGTTCGGGGCGCGGTCGAGGCTCACCTGCCTGGCTTTTGCCATGTAATCGTCGGCAATCTGATGCCCAAACCCCCTCGACCCGGAATGAATCATCACCACCATCTGCCCCTGCCACAGACCGAATCGGTTGGCGATTTCCGTGTCATAGACCTTCTGCACTTCCTGAATTTCGATGAAGTGATTTCCTCCGCCGAGGGTGGCGAGTTGCCCTCTGCCCCGCTCCGCGGCACGCTGCGAGACCGCCTCGAAATCCCCTTCCATGGACCCGTACTCTTCGATCCTCTGGATGTCGTCGTTTTCCTCGTTCTCATCGCGGACGTCCCAGACCCGCCCCTCCTTATGAGACACTTTTCTCAGCCCTTTCACACCGCGCTCGACGACAATCCGAAAATCGTCTTCCCGAAAGCCGACGTTCCTTTTCCCTTCCCCGAGAGGAATATCCCGCCGGATGGATTCAGCAATCCGGACAGCCTCCTTCCTGTCAGCCTTCATCGGCGTCGTGATGACGCGCATTCCGCAGTTGATGTCGTAGCCGACAGCCGCGGGGATGACGATACTCCTTGTTGCGACGACCGAGCCAATCGGCACGCCGTATCCGACGTGGATGTCCGGCATCCCGAAAGCTTTGAAGACCGAAGGCAACGAAGCGGCGTTCTTCAACTGAGCGACCGAATCGGGCTCGAGTGCAATTTTATCGCTCGTGAATATCGGAGCCTCCACGAGCATTCGGTCGTGCTTTTCAATCAGCAGCTCGTATTTGCTTTTCTGGGTCAATGTGATCTGCATTTCAAATACCCCCGAAACTGAAAGTCATGTACGCTCGGTTACTTCTCCCTGCATTTGGTTTATACCCGATTTCTGACGGCGCTTCAATACTCAACCCAGAATTCCCGTCGCCCAGTTCCCGAAGGGGCGCGGCCTAAAGCGAGCTCCGCCACAGCAGGAGGCGACTCCCCATCGGTCCCGCCGCCGTGCCATGTCCCCGAAATGCAGCCCAAATCGGACAATACGGGGGCCAAGACAATCTTCTCCGTCCATGCTATTATTCGACCTGAACCTTTCGGCGGGCCGATCAGCCCGGAACAAAGGAGTTGTCTCACCCTGACAGGACAACGTTCGAGGAGGGAATGACCCATGAAGAAGCTCATTTGTGAAATGGCGGCGCTGTTTTCTGCTATTTTTCTTCTTTCGCTCGTCGAGGCGCAGGTGGATGTATCGGATGTGATTCACAAGCCCTATCAGATTGATACTCCGGTCGAATCGCGGTCAATTTCGTACGAGAACCGGACCGGCGCCAAGGGAGAAGGAGGAAAAGCCGCGAGTAATCTCGGCGTCGGGCGGAAAGGCTCCCCGGCGGTGAACATCGAGGCAGGTAAGACGTTCGAGTTGTGCGACATCAAGGGTCCGGGCGTCATTCGCCACATCTGGATGACGACGCGGGGCGAGCCGGTCAATCTCCGCAGCATGGTGATTCGCGCGTACTGGGACGGGCAGGAGCATCCGAGCATCGAGTGCCCGCTTGGCGATTTCATGGGGATTGCCCACGGGCGGGTCGTCGCATATCAATCGGCAGTCCATTCCGTCGGCGAGAGGGCGGGAATGAGTTTCTGGCTTCCGATGCCTTTTGCCAAGAGGGCACGGATGACAATGACCAACGACGGGGGGAAGACTTCGGTTCTCTTCCACCAGATTGATTACACCATCCATGACAAACTGCAGGAGAATTTCGGGAGGTTGCATGTTCTGTTCCGTCGGGAGAATCCCACAACGCTCAAAAAGGATTTTGAGCTTCTCCCGCAGCGGAAGGGAAGCGGGCGGTTTATCGGCTCGGTCATCGGCATTCGACCTCTCTCCGAGAATTGGTGGGGCGAGGGAGAGGTGAAGGTCTATATGGACGGCGACGCGGAGTTCCCCACCATTTGCGGGACGGGCAGCGAGGATTACGTCGGGCTTTCGTGGGGGATGCAGCAGACGCCCTTCTTATACAACGGGTGCAGCCTCAACAAGGACGGCTACGTGTCCATGTATCGCTGGCATCTCCCCGACCCAATTTGCTGGAAGAAAGACTGCCGCATAACGATTCAGCAGATTGGCTGGCGCCAGGGATTGTATGAGAGGCAGGATGATTGGTCCTGCGCGACGTTCTGGTACGAGCCTATACCCAGCGAGAAGCTTCCAGCAATGCCGCTCGTCGAGCAGCGAACGGCGGATATCGCTCCGCCCGCGGCAGAGCAGAAATGAGGTAGGACGGATTGGCCTACGTGAGACTGGCGTTTCTTGCCGGGACACGTGCCCGTCAGCAGTAGCCCCTTCCGCCTACGATGAAGGAATTGAAGTCATGGCCGTGAATGTAAGGATACCCCAACTCTTCAGAGACCTGAGCGATGGTAAGGACGAGGTTTCGATTGAAGCGAGGACCGTTGGTCAGGCGCTCGACGAGCTGGAAGCCAGATTCCCCGGAATGAAAAGAAAAATCTGCCGGGGGGATGGCGCTTTGCACGGCTTCGTGAACCTGTACGTCAACGACGAAGATGTGCGATTTCTGAACGGGCTGGCAACGGAGCTGAAGGACGGAGACGTCGTGACCATCCTTCCAATGATCGCCGGCGGATAGGCGGCAACGTGCCGCCGCGGCGCGTCCTCTGATCCCGTTCATTCTCGGCGATCTCAGCGTCCTCTGTGGTGAGTCCCCCCCAAAGGGACGCCCTAAATTGCCGGCGGCGCCGGCGCCCGGTCGCTTGAGAGATACAAACGAAATGGCAAGCTTGCGGCCCGAACAACTTCAACGGTATGCAAGGCACATTGCGCTGCCCGCGTTTGGCGAAGAGGGGCAGAAGAAGTTGCTGGAGTCTCGCGTCCTTTGCGTGGGGATTGGGGGGCTTGGGGCGCCGGTCGCCCTTTACCTATCGGCGGCAGGCGTCGGCACAATTGGAATTGCCGACGACGATGTCCTCGACATCGCGAACCTCCACAGGCAAATCATCCATGTGACGAAGGATGTCGGACAGAGCAAAGTTACGTCGGCGAAGAGGAGGCTGCGAGACCTGAATCCGGACGGGGAAGTCAAGACCTATCACCAGAGGGTCACCGCGGAAAACGTATATGACGTGGTGGCTGACTACGACGCGGTAGTTGATGGGTGCGACAATCCCGAGACGAGATACATCCTCAACGACGCCTGCTTTTTCTTGAGAAAGCCCTTCGTCCACGGGAGCATTTTCCAGTACGAAGGTCGAGCGACAACCTTCACCTATAGTCAAGGAACGCCCTGCTACCGCTGCATCTATCCCTCGCCCCCGCCAACGGGATTCTTGCCGTCCGGAAGCGAAGCGGGGATTGCGTCGCCGGTCCCGGGATTGATTGCCATGATACAAGCGGCAGAAGTCCTGAAATGCCTGGTCGGCACGGGAGAGCTTCTGGTCGGAAGAATGGTCATTTGCGATATGCTGAAGATGAGGTTCAGCGAGGTGAGGACAAAGAAGAATCCGGAATGCGGGCTGTGTGGGAAGAATCCGACGATTCAAAAACCAAGCAGCGGCTGAATCCTTCGACCGGGTTGAAAAGCGAGCTGATTTAGTTTAGAGTGCGGCATAAGTATTTCCCGCTATTCATTCTCAGAGGAAGGAGGAAAAATGAACAGACATGTGAAGATGATCGTCTTTCTGGCGGCAATTGCTCTTGTGACGGTTCTCATTTTCAACATGAAAAAGGAGGCAAGCTACAGCGGCGTTCCCGAGACGGAAGGCCTTGTCAAAAAGGAAGTTCTGGGGATCAAAGTCCTGGATATTTTTCTTGGCGTGCTCGGTTTAGCTTTTGTGGGAGTCGCAGCGACCTACGTTGTGTCCCTCGTCAAGGGAAGCGGGGCGGTCGTGAAAGAGGCGGGCGCGGAGGCTGCCGTAACGGGAGAAGTCGCACAGAAGAGGATCGGGCTTGAAAAAGTGCTGGGCAGAACGGGAACCAGAATCCTGGGCGTGATCCTTGTCGTTCTTCTCATCCTTGTTGTCCTGGCAATAGCCATTCTGCTTTTCGGGGCTAAGATCCCGTTTCTCTATAAGCTATTCGAGAAACTGGGGTAGCGTCTTGGGCTGTGTTCGGCCCACTCCGCTCTGTCCGAGGGCGCAGATCGCCAGCCAACCGCCCGTGCTGGCGAGTCAAAAGCGGCCCCCTGACTCAGTGCGTGTCTGACATCGAAATGAAAAGCCCCCGGCGCCTTGTCCGGGGGCAACTTATTGTGTCGCCTCTTTACAGCCAGGCGCCTGCTAATGCAAACCTAAAAGCGGTCCTCCTCGCCGGGGAAGGCGCCAATATCCTGAAGCTTCAGGACGTTATTGGCGTTCTTAAACGATATCCCCTTGACATGGCTATCACCGAAGAGAAGATTCGTGCAGGCCACGTGCCTGTCGTAGGAGAGGCAATCGCGGCTGTCCACGGCGCCGGCGTTCTGATACCAGAAGCACCCGTCATCGGGTCTCTGCTCCTCGACCATCAGCACGACTTTGCCCATCCACCGTTCGATGCGGCCCTTGTTCCTGTCCTGATAAGCAGCGTTCTGGGAGTAGCTGAAAAACCGGATGTTGCGATTCTTATCGCCGGGGCACTGGTACACCTCGTAGTTCTTGCTTAGATACGGCCACAGAAGCGCCCGCGTCTCCTGGTCCCTTTGCCATTCCTGTAGCGAACCGGGCGGGCCGCTAACCACGTTGCTGGCAGAGTCATAGGAAATATGGTTCGACCAAATCCAGCCAAGGGCCTCGTTGGCTCGAGCGCCCCCGGGCGGGAACCAGCCGTTGAAATCGTTCGTGTACGTTTCGTAGGCGATTCCGAACTGCTTCATGTTGTTCATGCAGTGGATCTGTCGAGCCTTGTCCTTCCCCTGTTTAATCGCAGGGAGGAGAAGTGCGGCGAGAATCGCCACGATGGCTATCACCACGAGAAGCTCGATGAGGGTGAACCCAAAGCAAATGGGCTTTCGGAAGAGCCCCCCCCTTACTGCCCCGGCAGGGCTACGCGAACGAGAAGTGCACATTCTCATTGTCACCATCTCCTGAGTCGGCTTGTCACGAGTGCATTGATACTCAATTTCGTTGGTATTCTATATCGCCGCAGCCCCCCAGTCAAGAGCAAGAATTGCTGGAACGCAACGTGGCAGTCTCGGGAGGGACTCACCGCAGTCGCTCATGAACTTCGTTCACCCAGAGACCATCAAAATCTTGGCTGCGTGTCGCTGATTTTCGGGGCACAAGTCGCACTGCATTTTCTCTCGGCCAAGACGCAAAGACGCCAAGAAGTCTGCCCGCCTGAAGGGTAAGCCCCAGCACGCTGAAGGAACCTTGGAGTGCAGTAGCGGAGCTACCCCGCCGAGGGAAGCCGGGTCCTGCTCGTGGCTGCGTACGATGATTCTCAAGGGAGATGCTCGCACAACAGGAATTATGCGGAACAACACCCCATGCCATAGCGGATGTTTCGCCGTCGGGAAAACCGCACCAGAATCACCGCCCGAACACGCGCCGCGGGCATCCGCTCAGGAAGTGGCTTCGCACTCGATCCGCCGGCGCTCAAAGGCGATGATTCTGTCGAGGATTTCAGGCAGGTCAAGGGAGGGCTCGTAACCGATCAGCCGCTGCAACTTCGAGATGTCGGGAAGGCGGCGGTTCATGTCCTCAAAGCCAGCTTCATAGGCGTCCTCATAGGGGACAAACACGATTTCGGACCGGCTACAGGCTCTTTCCTTGATCACTGCAGCGAGTTCACGGATGGAAATATCTTTCGGGTGCCCCACATTAAACACATCCCCGTAGGCTTCGGTTCGCCCGATAAGCGTGATCAGAGCGCCAACCACGTCCCCCACCCAGCAGAAGGAGCGCCGCTGGGTGCCGTCGCCATAGACGGTGATGGGCTGATTCTGGAGCGCCTGGCGAATAAAACGGGGAACTACCATCCCGTACTGGCCCGTCTGGCGGGGGCCGATGGTGTTGAAAACCCGAACAACCACGGCGGGCAAACTTTTCTGCTTGAAGTAGGCTTTCGCCAAAAACTCGTCAATAATCTTGGAGGCAGCGTAGCACCAGCGCGACCGGGAGGTCGCTCCTAAGACGAGGTCATCTTCCTCCGCAAACTGCGGCCGGTCCAATTTCCCATATACCTCGGAGGTGGACGTGAGGAGGACTGGTTTCCGTTTGACGCTGCAAAGCTCCAGAACCAGTTCCGTAGCCTTGATATTGGTCTCGATTGTGTGCACCGGCTTTTCGACGATCAACCGCACTCCGACGGCAGCCGCGAGATGAAAAACGACCTCCGCTCGGTCTATCAGTTCGACTAAAAGTGGGCGGTTCATGACGGTGTCGAGAACGTAGGAGAACCGCGAATTGCTCTTGAGGTGCTCAATGTTCTCGATGCTTCCGGTGGAGAGGTCATCAATAACTTGAACAACCCAGCCACGCTCCAGAAGCGTTTCCGCGAGGTGCGAGCCGATGAACCCGGCTCCCCCCGTAATCAGTGCCTTGCTCACCCTTCCTCCTTGTTTGTCCGTGGCCGCGACCGGGCGGCCTCTCGGTTTTTGGCGTGCGAGCGTGCCTATCTCTTTTTGGCGGAGGCAGACGTAAGGGAACACCCGTCTATGATCTTGCTATTTTCGTGGTCGAAAAAACGCTCCCCGCAGTCGCTACATTCGTAATAAACCACCCCGGAAATCCGGACAAGCCTGTTCCTGGCTCTGATGGAAAGACTACGAGCCTTTTTTGCTATTCGCGCGCTCCCACAAAGCGGACATTCATCCCAGTCTGCCTTCATGACGCGACCCTTTGCAGTACAGGCTTGGAATCATTATGCCACTCTGCATGCTCTTGTGCCACACCAATGTAGTGCGGCGAGGCGGGCAACTCGAAGACCGCAGCCCTCCTCAAAGCGGTTCGATGCAGTTCGCGGTGAGGGTGGAATGGCCGTTGTCGTCCTCGACTCTACCGGTGGCAAGGTAGGGACCAAAGCTCTGAATGACGGCGCCGTATTGGGCATAGGTTTTCGGAAATAGGACGATCTCGACGACATCGGTGAGGTCCTCGAGGGTGAGAAATCGCATCTGCTCGCCGTTGACGGTGGTGACGCGTCGGGTCGTAACGAGCCATCCTGCCACTTTCACCGTCCGACCGACGTAATGAGGGATGTCCTTCGCCGGGACGACGCCGATCTCGCGAATCTTCTCCTCACAGAGGTTCATGGGATGAGCTGTCACGGGGAAGCCTAAGATTTCCATCTCGTCCTGAACCTTTTTTTCTACGGTGTAGTCCTCGAATCGCGGCACGCGAATTTGTTCCGCAACCGTGGAACAGCTCTCCCCGCGAAGGCGCAGAGGGCAGGCGACTTTTTGCGCCGCCTGCGCGTTAACGCTTGGCGAATCAAGAGGATTACTCTTCCCATTTCCATTCCCGCAATTCAATAGCCAACCGAACAAATCCGCATCTTCCATCCCTCGGTGTTCCTCAAAGAACCGGTCCCGGAATCGCGATTGGGCATAGGCGGCTCTTTCCCCAAAGATGAGGTCCGCTTCCCAGAGGAGCTGTGGTCGAGTCTGCCCGAAGCTGTCAAAGGCGCCGCCGCGGATGAGATTTTGGACTTCGCCAAGAATTGCCGTAGTCCTCGCGCAGAAGTTGGCGAGGGAAGTGTAAGGACTTCTCTGACGAGCCGCGAGGATGGATCGTGCAGTCCTGTTGGTCAGGGACATCACCTGGCTAAGCCCGACCCGTATCCAGTTATCTTCGCCGGTGAAGTTCAATTCCGCATGATTCACGTCGGGAGGGAGGATTCGCAAGCCCATCCGGCGCCCCTCACTGACGTAGGCGGCTTGATGATAAAATCCCCCGCCATTGGCGAGAACCGCCGCCATGAACTCCGCCGGAAAATGAGCTTTGAGGTATGTTGCTTGATATGCGACGTAGGCATAAGAGGCGCTGTGCGCCTTGCAGAAGGCATAACCCGCGAAGCCGGAAAGCTGCCGCCACAGTTCCTTTGCCGTGTCCGGTTTCATCCCCCTGTGTGTGGCGCCGGAAATGAACCGCTCCTCATACAAAGCAATGGCTTCGATTCCCCGTTTCTTGCTCATGCTCTTCCGCAGCATCTCCGCCTCGCCGAAGGTCAACCCGGCAATCTTGTTGGCGACCTTGATGACGTCCTCCTGATAAACCATGATGCCGAGCGTGTCCTTCAAAATTGGCTCCAAAGCGGGGTGGAGGTAAGTTACCGGCTCTTTGCCGTGGTATCTGTTGATGAAGACCTTTGTCATTCCGCTGTCGGAAGGTCCGGGGCGGACGAGCGAGCTGGCGGCGATGAGGATTTCCATGTGGTCCACGTGGAGCTTCCGCAAAAGCCCCCGCATGCTCGGCGATTCGATCTGAAAACAGCCGATGGTCTTCCCCTTCCGCCAGAGTTCAATGGTCTTTGGATCGCCCTCCTTCAGTTCGTTCATCTTCAGCCTGATCCCATATTTCTGTCGAGCTTTCTCGACTACGTCGGCAATCACGGAAAGAGACCTCTGCCCCAGCAGGTCAATCTTCACCAGTCCCATATCCTCGACGGGATTCATACTGTATTGCGTGATAACCAACCCTTTTGCCGCATACTGAACCGGCATGAAATCCGTTATCGCCGACGGGGCGATGACGATTCCGCCGGCATGCGTGCTCAGATGACGCGGGTAACCCGCGATCCTCGACGCCATTTGGATTACGCTTTTCCAGGGTTCTTTGTCCACGGGAAGGTCGCGGCATTCCGGGACCTCCTCACTAATCTTCTCCATGGAGCCAAAATCAAAATGGGGGATGCGCCGGGTGAAATCGCTTACCTCGTCCCCGAGAAGCCCCATGACCTTGGCGACCTCCCGGATAGAAGCTCTCAGGCCAAAAGTATTGAAGGTGCAGATCATCGCCACCCTATCCTCGCCGTACTTTTTGTAAACATAGTTGAGAACTTCGTCCCTTCTTCTCCAGCAGAAGTCGAGGTCCACGTCGGGGCAATCCTTCCTCTCAAGGTGAAGAAATCGCTCGAAGAAGAGATTGTGCCTTATGGGGCAGACGTGGGTGAGTCCAAGGCAGTACGAGACGATGCTGTTGGCAGCGGAACCTCTTCCGACGGAGGGAATTCCGTTGCGGTAGGCATAGAGAGCAATGTCCCACACGACGAGAAAGTAGTTGGCGTAGCCGAGCTTCCCGATGATGCACAGTTCATGCTCCAGTCTCCGGCGAACCTCCGGAGTGATCGCTCCGTACCTCTTTTCTGCTCCGCGGTAACAAATCCTTCTCAGATAAGAATAGGGCGTTTCCCCTTCCGGAACAGGGAAAATCGGCAATTTGATTCTGCCGAGCTGAAGGTCAACGTTGCATTCGGAAGCGATTTTTTCCGCGTTGGCTATCGCCTCGGGAACGGTTCGGAAAAGGGAATGCATTTGCTGTGGGCTTCGCATCCAGCCCCGCCTTCTGATGGGGTCGGAGTTGGTTCCTCCGTCGTGGGAATCGCCTGTCCCGTGGCATGGGCATCTTGCCCATGATTCTTCACGGGTCCCGCCAGAGGCGGGATGCCACGCGAGAGTCGTGTTCGCCTTGATCGCCGAAAGAAGCCGGTGGACTGCATACTCTTCCGGCTTGATGAAATGCACTTCGTTGGCTGCAACAATAGGAAGCTTGTGCCGCCGGGCTAACTCCGCAAGCTCCCGGCGCCTTTTCTCGCTGGGATAATCGCCGTAGTTCTCCAGGCGGACGTAAAGGTTGTCTCTGGCGTCAGTTTGGGCGAGAGCGGAAATCACAGCCTCGTCATCGGCAAGAATGAAGAGGTTCTCGGCGAAACCCTCCAAAAGCTCGACGAATTTAGCAACTTCCGCGGCGGCTTTCTCTCTCTCACTCCTCGCCCTTTTCGGGAACCCCCTTTTGTGGGGATTATGCTCCATGGGAAAATCGTCGTCGAACTGCCTCTTTGACACAATCCGGCAAAGAGAACTATAGCCCTCATTATTTCTCGCCAGAAGGACCACCGAGCGGTCCTCCAACTCGATCTCCGTGCCGAGAATAGGCTTGATCCCCGCAACTTTCGCCGATTGATAGAAGGGGACGGCGCCATGCATGGCGTTGGTGTCCGTCAGGGCGATAGAGTTCATCCCCATCTCAACGGCAGCCAGGATGATTTCTTCAATCGTGTTCGCCCCGGACAGGAGACTGTAATTGCTGTGGACGTACAGATGTGGAAAAGTCTTCACGATTTCGCCCTTATCCGTTTGGCGCCTCCGCGGCGAGTAGGTGGACATGTTCCCCGAATCCTTGCGCGAATTTAGGCGAAAATTAAGCGAAAGTCAAGAGCAGATTTTTGCTTTTCTATCGCCTCATAGGGGCAAAAAAAGCCGCTGGCACTTATTGCCAGCGGCCTATTCCTCGCCCGCGTGCCCCTTAGGGCCCGCCAGGCCTGACCCCTTCGCCTATCCTCACAACTCAGGACGCCAGTAGTCCGAGTTGGCGTTCATGATACTCAGTAGCCTTTTCTTTTCTATCCAGGAGACGTGCCCGTCGCAGAAAGCGATGTTTCCCCCGCCGGTGTGTTTCAGATGGAGGTCCGGTATGTCGTTCTCGTGCCCTGTCGGAAGGAACAGCCCATCGTTCAGAGTCATTTCGCTTTCGTCAACCAGCAGAATTTTGCTGGCTTCACTCCGGATCTGCGACAGCTTCAGGCCTTTGATGTCCGCGGTCTGACCGCCGGGCGGGTCCTCGAGGAAATAATTCATCGAGTAGCTCAAGCCTCGCTTCCTGCCAACAGGCCCGGCAGAGGGGCAGAGGTACGGATTGCTTCCGAAGGTAGCGAACCACGTCTCATCCTTCATTCCCCTGGTGGTTTCCCCATAGAGTGTGCCGACGCGGGGAAGTCCCATGACGTAGGGCCAAAGGGCGCCTTCCTCTATCCTGATCCTCTGGCACGCCCCTGGGTCGGTCTGCGGGACGCTAACAACGTTTCCTCCCCAAGTCCAGTCAAACTCGCCATTTCTGCCGGCCCAGCCCCCCGCCGGGAGAAAGCCGTGCTCCGCCTCGAAGGTGAAGAAAGCGTTGACGAGGTTCTTTACGTTCGACTTGCACGTCGCGTCTCTCGCTTTCTCCTTTGCGCTTTGCAGAGCTGGCAACAGAAGAGCGGCCAATATTGCGATAATGGCGATCACAACCAAGAGTTCTATGAGGGTGAAACCAGTCCATTTCCTCGATCTCATGGTAAAGCCCTCCTTTGTTCCGCGGGCGAGGAGTTCGGAGGCATGCTGAACCGGCAACTCCTCAGCCAACGATATTTATTCCCTATAATAGTTTACCTCGACCCCACCTGGATGTCAAGGTAAAAGGTAAACTGATGTCGCTCTGAGCCGTGAGGCGACCTTCTCGCCGTCGGTATCAAGCCTACTGCTCCGCGCGCTTGGTCATTTTTCCTGTGACCCACGTCCCGAACCACCTCACGTGGGAGTCCGCGAAGAGAATGTTGTATCCCTTTCCATGAGGCCCGGGGAAAGGCGGGCTGTTGCAGCACGACTCCCACAGTCCACCCGCACCATACCCGTCTCCCGTGCCGTCGTTGATGTGCCACTCGTCGGTCATGTCGGCGTCCGTCGGCTCGCAGGTCTTGAGGTTTCGGTCGTACAAGACAACCAGTGTCGAGGCATTCTTCACTCTCCCCATGTCGAACATGTTTCCCATGAAGTACCAAAGGCCACAGCTGAAAATGTAGCTGGTCAGGTATTTTCTGCCATCCATAGGATAAACCTTGACGCTTGGACAGCGGAACACTTCCGTCCGTTCCGAGTCCTCCGGGCCAGGACGGTCCTTCGTGCCAGCTCCGTAGGCCGGACCCCTCCCGTCCGGATTCGCGTCCACGTACGGGAACAGCTTATCCATCCATCCCCCCCCCTTCCCCCAGCCGAACTGGATGACACCACCGTACTGGGGCATGTAGCCGCCGTACTCGTTTATGTACTGCGCGAAAGCTCTCCCGAGCTGGCTGAGATGACCCAGGCACAGCGTCCGCCTTCCGGCTTCCTTTGCCCTTTGAAGCGCAGGCAAAAGGAGCGCAGCGAGAATAGCTACGATGGCGATGACCACCAGCAATTCGATGAGCGTGAATCCCTTACTTTTTCGTCTCATTGTCCAAACCTCCGACATTTTTAGAAGTCCGTTTTTCAACCTGCCTTCCGGCTCAGGGCTATCTCGGCAGGCCCCGCCGTTATGTAGCAAACCTAGGTCTCAAACACCCCATAGTATAAATACCACCTACACTGCTTCCCGTCAACCCAAAAACTCGCTGACAATCGAGATTCTCTCTGGTCAGCCTCCCTCTGGTCTGTTCCCCTGTTCACCAATGACGCGGATGAACTCCTTCGTCGTCGGGAAGCTTCCCTCCCACAGCTTTCTGTCGTTGACCACGATCGCCGGAGTCATCATGATACCATAGGCTCTTGCCTGTTCATCAAGAATATTATGTCTGCTGAAATCCACTTCCACGCCAAGCCGGGGTATGGCTTTTGTGATCATTCGCTCGGCGAGGCGACACCGAGGACAGGGGGGAACTCTGCCGAAGAGTTTGATGCTCAACCTCGCCATCTCATGATCCTCATAGCTTTTCTACAGGAGCCCAACACTTGCGACGATGCAGGAAATGAGCGCTGTGAGTACGATGACTAACGTAACGTAGGATAGCATTTTCTTCAGCCCGATCACTCGCGCGATGGCAATCATGCTCGGGAGGGAAACTGCGGGCCCCGCCAGCAGAAGAGCGAGCGCCGCTCCCTTGGACATGTAGAGCTGGACGAGGGATTCCACAATGGGGACTTCCGTGAGGGTTGCGAAGTAGGAGAAAGCCCCCACCGCCGATGCGAGAAGACAGGCAAGCAAGGAATTATCGCCGAGGTAATCATAGACAAGCCCCTGAGGAAGAAAACCCATGATAACCCCCGCCGCAAACGCTCCCACGAGAAGGAAAGGAATGACCATCCTGATCAGCAATACCGTCTCAAGAAGCCACATTCCTATTTTCTCTGCCCCGAACTTGACCTGAATGAGAACCACGGCAGCGGCGGCGAAAAGAGCCGCGGCGGCGATTCGCACACCGAAAGGTAGCCACTCAACCCATGGGTCGAGGTGCACGCAGGAGCACCGGCTGTTCGGGTAGTAGAGACGCGAAATCGTGCTGGCGACGGCCAGGACGCTGAAGAGAACAAGGACAAGCAGAGCGAAGATAGGTGCGACTTTCGGTTTTCGCTCCTGCATTGTTTCGGGCGGCGCGGCGGCTGGCGCCTTTTCCTCGGAGCGGTAAAGTGCCGCCATCACCAGCCCAATGTAGATGGACATTGCCAGGGCGGCGACTCCGCGGGTGAGGGTCATTCGCAAGCCCAAGACGTTGCCCGTATAAACAATGGCAAGCAGGTTTATTGCCGGCCCCGCGAACAGGAGAGTCGTCGAAGGCCCGATCCCCGCCCCACTTCGGTAAATCCCAGCAAAGAGGGGAATGATGCCGCAACTACACACCGCGAGAAGAAGCCCAACCAGCGAGGCGAGAGGATAAGCGATGTGTTTCTTGGCATTTGGACCGAAGTAACGGAGCATTTTCTCCTTCGGGGAGAACACGATGATAGCGGCGCCGAGAAGGAAGGTCGGAACGAGAATTATGAGAATCGGGACATTCAGGTAGGTGGATACGCCTTTTACGCCAGCGTCAGCGAGCCTTTTCAGCGTTGCGAAAAACGGATTCATATTTCCCGTGACCAGGATCGGGCGTTCTTGATGGGTCCAACGAGGAACTGGCTTCCCTCCGCGGGCGTGGCGCGTCGCGCGGAAGCAAGCCAAACCACTTTACGGTTCTATTACCACTTTGATGCGTTCCACGGTTCCCATGATGTCGAGAGCTTTTTGCATCTCTCGGAGCGGAATGCGGTGCGTGATGATTTTCTCGGTGTCCACGAGCCCTTTTTGCATGAGGTCTATAGCCTTGATCATCACCTTCGGCGTAACGGAAAAGGAGGCGTCCATGCGGGTTTCTGAAAAGTGAATCCGGGCGGGCGAGACCGGCACCGTGCCCGGCACGATGACGCCGAACATGTTGATTCTTGTGCCCCGGCGGCAAAGCTCGAAGGCCAATTCCGCCGCTTCCAGGGCGCCGGCCGCCTCAAAGACTATGTCGGGGCCTTTGGGAAGAGTTTTCGCGACAGCTTTCCTGGGGTCGCCTTTCTTCGAGTTGATGGTGTGGGTGGCGCCGCATTCTCTCGCGTAGTCCAATTTGTAATCCGCTATGTCTATCAGGATAAGGTTTGCGGCGCCCGCGGCATGCGCAATCTGGGTCAGGAGGAGGCCCATTGCCCCGGCTCCAATTATCACGACGTCCTCTCCGATGGTCATCCGCGTGTACGCGATAAGCCCTTTGTAGGAGCCCGCCAAGGGCTCCGTAATTGCCGCCGCCGGGAAGGAGATGTTCGCGGGTTTCCGGTAGAGGGTCTGCACAGGGGCGCGGACGTACTCGGCGAAGCCGCCCGGGAGTACCCGCTCAAAACCATCCCCGCCAATTACCGCGCCGTTGGGACAATAGTGTTCAAGGCCGCTCTTACAGTACTCGCATTGTCCACAGAAGATGGCTGGGGACACGATGACCTCGTCTCCCGGCTTGAAGGTCTCGACGCCCTCGCCGACTTCCTCGATTACGCCGCTCATTTCGTGGCCAACGATGTGCCCCGGCCTCCAATTCATCCTCGCGCCGGTATAAGCGCAATAATCCGTCTGGCATATACCGCATGCTTTCATACGGACGACGACTTCACCCCTGCCCGGCTGAGGACGAGGGATGTCTTTGAGGACCATTTTCCTTACGCCTTCGAGGACCGCTGCAAGCATCTTCGTTCTCCTTTTCTCTGGGCAGGCGAGCGTGGAGACCGCATCCGCCGCTGGCCTGCACCTCCGCCGAAAAAGCCGCCGGCGGAAGCCACTCACTCGCTCAGTTTCTCCACGTCCGCAACGTCAATGTCAACCGCGACAGCCTGATGGATTAAGTCAATAGAAACGACAAGACGGTTCTGTTTTGGATTGATCCGCAGGAGCGTGCCGGTGGCTCCCATGAACGGACCGCTGATGACGCTAACCTTCTCTCCGACAGTCAGGTAGTCGCACGGATGAATCTCCTGCCTCGATGCCACCAGAATCTTGATGGACTCCACCTGCTCATCGGGAATCGGCTCCGGCATCGCCTGCTCCCCGGCCTTGGAGGTGAGAATTCGGACCACTCCGAAAGTCTCGAGGACAGACAGCCTCTTGGCGGGAGTGATAACGTCGCGGAAGAAGAGGTACCCGGGAAGAACAGGCTTGTCATATTTCACTCGCCTGTCCTTCCTGCGGCTCCAGACCTTCACCAGCGGAAGAAAGACCTCCTGCATTTTCGGCACGAGGTGCTTATAGACCCTTTTCTCGTGCCGACTCTTGGTATATACGGCATACCACTTTGGGGAATCGAAAGCGAACTCGTGTTCTGGGTTCATCCGTTGCCCTCGGTTGGGTAAATGAAGCTCACCGCCCCCGCCATGCGACTTGCCGCGCCTCCGTCCGCGAAATCATGCGCGCCTGCGGCGCCACGGGGACATTCCGGCCCCGCGGAAACAGGGAAACCTTTCGCGTCGAAGGCCACGTTCCAGGCGCTATCCTACCAAATTCTGGCTCGCTGTCAAAGATTCCGACGGGTGTGGCTGTATTTCAGGGGTTTCCCGTTCCGCGCACGACCGGTACAAGCCCACCCTGACACTCGGCGGCGGCCGTCACAACGGGGTAGGGTCGCCAGCCGGCTTCCAGCCGGCGCCACTCCTGGTAGCCCCCCGGTTCACCGGGGGGTGCGCAGGTCTTCCTCTGGCGCCCGCCCCCCACTCCAGCCAGATCACACCACCAAAGTACAGCCACACCCATTCCGACCGCCCGCGGGGCAAACTCCTCCCAAGAGCGAGCGATAATACCCCTCGGAAAAAATCTATTGACAAGCGTGCCTCCTTTCGGTACAAACTTAACAAACTTGATCCTTTTAAGTTTAGCTCTGCGAAGCTAAGAAGGGATTGTCGAATGAGCAGCTCGGGACGGACTTATATTTCATCTCTCCACGCGAAAGCGGGAGAGATTCTTTTTCGCGCGAGGAGATAACCGCTGTGAGCGATGCCCCCAGAGAAGCAACCCTTGTTGACGAGACGAGCCTCAACCGGATGATCACCCGAATCTCTCATGAGGTCGTGGAGAAAGGCGGCAAGTTGGAGAACCTTGCCCTGATTGGAATTTGGTCGCGGGGCGTTCATCTTGCCCGGCGAATCGCGGACACCATTCTGCGGGTCGCATCGGTCGAGGCGCCCGTCGGGACTCTCGACATCAGTTTCTATCGCGACGACGTCTATGGCAAGGTGGACCAGCCCGTCGTGAAAAGCACCGACATTGCCTTCGATGTGAACGACAAAACGGTCGTCATCGTTGACGATGTGTTGTTCACGGGCCGGACGGTCAGGGCGGCCATGGACGCCATCATGGATTACGGGCGCCCCAAACGCATCATGCTGGCGGTCCTGATTGATCGCGGACACCGCGAACTCCCCATCCGCGCCGATATTGTGGGCAAGAATATTCCAACCCGAGCCGACGAAATCGTCAGGGTTCGCCTCAAGGAAATGGATGGGAAAGATGAAGCTGTCCTCTACACCCCCGGTTCGGGACAGGCGGCAAGCGGTCACCCCCTGGCCCATTGACAAGGTACGCTGTGCGGAGGCACGAGCCCCTCTGCTGGCGCCGTCCACTCGCAAAAGGTGAGGTAACGCACCATGGTTCGAGAGACTGTCCCCTGGACGAAAAAGCACCTCCTCGGAATCGAGGAGCTAACCACCGACGAACTCCAGCTCATCCTTGACACAGCCGAGTCCTTTCGCGAGGTCTCCGCGCGGGAAATCAAGAAGGTCCCGGCTCTTCGCGGGAAGACCGTTGTCAATTTGTTCTACGAGGCGAGCACCCGCACCCGCACCTCCTTCGAGGTCGCCGCAAAAAGGCTCAGCGCCGACGTCCTCAACATCGCCGCCTCCACGAGCAGCGTCGTAAAAGGCGAAACGCTCCTCGACACCGTCCGCAACCTGGAAGCCTATCAGATTGATATCCTCGTCATGCGTCACTCCTGTTCGGGGGCGCCCCATTTTCTCGCGAAGCACGTGAAGGCTTCCGTTATCAACGCCGGGGACGGTCTCCACGAGCACCCCACGCAAGCCCTGCTCGACATGTTCACCATCCGCCAGCACAAGGGGAAAATCGAGGGGCTGACCGTCGTCATCGTCGGAGACCTCTATCACAGCCGCGTCGCTCGGTCGGACATCTTCGCTCTCAAGAAGCTCGGCGGGAACGTAATTGTGTGCGGCCCGCCGACCCTCGTCCCGAAAGCTTTTGCCGACATGGGGGTGGAGATGACGTACGACCTCGACGAGGCCATCCCGGAGGCAGATGTGATTTATTCTCTCAGGATGCAGTTCGAGCGCCAGCAGGCGAATTTCCTCCCGTCAATCGCGGAGTACATCAAGCTCTTCGGGCTGACGGGGGAAAGGCTAAGAAAAGCAAAGAACGATTGCATCGTCATGCATCCCGGGCCGATCAACCGGGGAATCGAGATGACCTCCGAGGTCGCTGATAGCCCGCGGTCGGTCATTCTCGACCAGGTGACGAACGGCGTCGCCGTCCGAATGGCGGTGATGTTTCTCCTTGCCCGAGCGGCGGCGTAGCTTAGGTGAAAACAGGCGGTCGCGCTGTCCATATTTCCTCCTCGGCGCTCTCCGCGAGCTCTGTGGTGAGATGTCAGGCGCCCCGCGGGTCGGTTGGCTCCGGAGGAGGCTATGGATGTTTGAGAAAGAACACACGGACTTGACCCATGAAAAATGAACATGACCTGTTGATTCAGAACGGAAGAGTGGTTGACCCCACCCAGAACCTCGACGAGGCGGCGTCCGTTCTCATCCGGAACGGGAAAGTCGCGGAGACAGGTCGGGAAGCCGACGCCGCCGCAAAGGAGCTTGAGGGCATCCGGACGCTCGATGCCCGCGGCAAAGTCGTTTGCCCGGGGTTCATAGACATGCACGTCCATCTCCGCGAGCCGGGGTTTGAGTACAAGGAGGACATTGAGTCGGGAACCAAAGCGGCAGCACGGGGCGGCTTCACGTCTGTGGCGTGTATGCCGAACACCTCCCCTGTGATTGACAACTCCGGCATAGTTGACCTCATCGAGCACCGAAGCCGCCAGGTCGGCTCGGTCAACGTCTTTCCCATCGGTGCGGCGACGCTCGGTATGAAGGGCGAGGAGCTGGCAAATATTGGCGAGCTCGTCGAGGCGGGCGCCGTCGCCGTTTCCGACGACGGATTTCCCATCCAGAACAACTACATTATGCGAAGGGTCCTCGAGTACGCTTACATGTTCCCGATCAGCGTCATCTCCCACCCCGAAGACATCAGCCTCTCCGCCGAAGGGCTGATGCACGAAGGGTATTACTCGACACTTCTCGGGCTGAAAGGAATCCCTGCAGCGTCGGAGGAAATCCAAATCGCCCGCGACATCACCTTAAGTGAGATGACCGGCACGCCTGTCCATATCGCACATGTCAGCACCGGAGGCGGCGTACAAATGATACGAGCCGCAAAACAAAGGAGAGTCAGCATAACCGCCGAAGCCACTCCGCACCATTTCTGCCTCACCGACGCCGCTTTAGTTACCTACGACACGAATTTGAAAATGAAGCCGCCGCTTCGCTCCGAAGCCGACGTCGAGGCAATAAAGGAAGGGCTGAAAGACGGAACCATTGACTGCATCGCGTCCGACCACGCCCCGCATTCCGAAAACGAGAAGCAGGTCGAGTTCGATAAGGCGCCGTTCGGGGTGATCGGCCTGGAGACCGCTATCTCCCTCACCCTCGACAAGCTCTACCACGCGGGCATCCTCTCGCTTCGTCAGATCATTGAGAGATTCTCCATCAACCCCGCTCGAATCCTCAAGCTCAGAAACAAAGGCAGCCTTAAGCCCGGCTCCGACGCCGACGTTACCATCCTCGACCTCGAAAAGGAAATTGTGATTGATCCCCAGACCTTCGCCTCCAAAAGCCGCAATTCCCCCTTCGCCGGTTGGAAGCTCAAAGGCGCCCCCTTCGCCACCATCGTCTCCGGCAAAATCGTTTTCTCCGCTGCCGATTGAGTGTCCCTCCTCCCGAATCGTGAGGAGCCCTGTGGGAAAGCGAAGGATGGTCGGCATCGCCCGTCCTCGAGCACCTTCCACTCCTGGGGCCCAGCGGCAGTGCGCGATCGGCCCAGGAAGGAGCTTACCAGCGCTGCTACTGCTCTTTCGGCCGCATGAAGTAATGAAATCCGACCGCGCCTTTCATGTCCGTCGTGACGGCAATGAGCCTCCAGCCTTCATTCTCGACCTTCGTCAAGCCGTCGCCAAACGAGCCTTCTCCCAGTTTCGTGATTCCGTCGGTGTCCAGCCGCCGGTGTTCGAGCCTGGGACGTTCGGATGACTTGTTCCACGGCGGTCGTCTGAAATACTGGAAGCCCGCCGCGCCCGATTCGAGCACCGAAGTCACTATGAAGAGTTCGTATCCTGAATCCCCCAGCTTATTCATCCCCTTCTTGACGGATCCGTTGCCTGACTTCCGAAACTCCGCTTCGTCCCTGCGGAGATACTCCCAATTGTGCGAGACCGTGCTCTCCGTCGGACGGCGAAGTCATACTGGCCTCGCTGCCGGGGCTTACTGGACTACTCGGGGACGTGGCGCCTCGTGAGGAGTTTGGACAGTTCCACCATGATGTCCGCCTGCATGTCTTCGTCGGCAGTGCGCTCGGCGGCAAGCTTGCGAAGCGCCTCTTCCCGGTCTGAGGTGAAGGACAGCCAGTCGCGATGGACCTGCTCGCAAAGGGCGCCGTCCTGGGGGAGGCTCACGGCGCCGCGGATGCCCGCTCGCCACGCTTCGAGGAGCAGCCGGGCCTGAGCCGGGCTGCGCACCGAGATAAGATGTTTCCGCCCGAATTTCAGGCCGTTCGGTTCGAACATATCCGCGTGGAAACTGGGCTGGCCGACATGCGGCAGCTCATAAGTATCGGTTGCGCACGGGGTGGGAATGAAGTCGAGCAGTCCGAGAAGGAGCCGCGGGCGACTCGCCTCAATTTCCCGGATTATCTGCAGGGCAACGTCTCGTGGCGTCAGGCGGGTCTTTCGCTTCGCGCGCTTCTTGAAGTCCGCCGCCTTCTCCTCCTTGTCCCTGATCGCTTCGAACATCTCGTGAAGCTCTCGGTACAATGCCTCGATGAGCTCCCCGCGGCGGGCGGCGCTACGGACGCCCAACACTTGAAGAACAGCATCATCCAACTGCCTCCGGTCCGCCATGTCGAGTTCCGACATGTCTGAAAGAAGTTCCAGCTCTTCTGTCTTGCCTGCAAGCGTATAAGCCATCCGCCTGAGCCTCCGGGGGGAAAGGAACTGGAGGGCGTGGCGTGACTTCATTCTTTCGAACGCAACCGCCACTTTGCGGCGGGCAGCGTCAGACGCCTGTCTCGGGTCCGGGACAAGCATCATGTTCACGTCAACGACCTCGGTCTTGAGATTCCCTTCTACGCCGACCGGCCTTCCGTACTGATACTTGGAGAACGTGACCCAGGTCGAGTTGAGAAGGCCGGCTAACACGCGGAGGTTGAGCCCGGGAGCCGCGAAAACGTCATAAAGGTTATTGCTGCAGACGAGACCGGCATCGTTGGCGGGGGCCAGATGCTTGTATTGCTGGGACTTGGGCCAGAACAGCGCGCCTCGCCTGTGGCCCGTGAGGTCGTACCAGGCTCTGTGCCCGGCGGCGCGTGCGGCGCATGTGCTCCCCTTGTGCCATTCCTGGCTTTCGCCCCACTCGATGTACCGTAGGACATAGGTGCCCCTCAATTTCTTCTTCGGTGCCGAGACCAGCAGGATCTTCCGGGCGCAGTCCCGGGCCTCGACGGTGTACCGCTTCACTTCCATGAGGCTGTGCACCTCCGGTTCGAGGAACCTGGACTCGATGGGTCTGATTTCACCGTGCTTCTCCCCGCACCTGACAAGGGCGACCCTCCCGGACGCGACTGATCTCCTGTCCACTCCGAACCTCCGCTCGAAACCGGCCTCACGGGGCTCCTGGGTAAGCATTTGGGCCGAGACATCCCGGACGAAGAAGAAACAGTCCTTTCCAGACTTCACCCCGAAACGGACCTCCGCAAGTTCTCCCAGCGGCACCCACCGGCCCCTCGTCTCGTCGAGAATGTCGAACCACAGGTCGGGTGCGCGAAGGTAGATGCCCCATTTGCCTCCGTAGTACGGTCCCTGCGCCATGTCGCCAGGGGGGTCTTCCGGGAACGATTCGTTGGTCTCTGCTGGCTTTTTCCCCAGAGCCTTCCCCAGGCTGACTCCGTCCTCCCAGAGCTTTGACTGAGGGACCAGCCGCGCGCGGTAACGCGCGTTCACGGTATCGTTTCCCAAGGCGACGATCTCGTCTCGCAAGGACTCGGCCGCACCCTGACGGCCAGGTTCGGTGCCATCGTTGAACAGGAGCTCCCCCATGGGCGCACGGAGTTGCACGAAGCGCACGATGTTGCGCATCCTCTTGTTCTCGTCGGGCTGCTTGCGAAGGATGCTGATCGCCGTTTGAACGCGGGCGCCGACGAACCAGGGTTCGTCCAGCGACTCAATGACGGCGAGGATTTCATAGTTCTTGAGGAGGAACTCCTGGAGTCTGAACCCGTACTCGACATCAAGCCATTGGCTTGACGTGAGGAAACCGAGGTAGCCACTGTCGCGCAGAAAGCTCGACGCGTGCGGCCAAAAATAGCAATGAAGGTCGCTGCGCCCCGAGAAGCGGATCCCCGATTCCTCCTCGGCCTGGCGCATGTAGTATTCTTTCGTGCCGGGCCTCGGCCCCGCGCCTTTCTTGTTCCTGCTGGAGCGGATTTCCTCCTGCCGCTGGTACGGGGGGTTGGATACGATGGCGTCCAGCAGGGGCACCATAACCCGCCGCGCCTCACCCGCAGAGGTGGTTCCCCTCGCTGCGCCCACGGGCGAACGGCTCGGGAGCGTAAGCAGAGGCAGGTGTCTTCCGGTGTCGAAAAAGTCGCTCCTGGCGATCTGCGGGTAGTTCTCTTCGTCTATCAGGTCTCTCGTTGCGAGATTGATTGTGCAAAGGTGAGTCGCAAAAGCCGAAAAGTCCACTCCGTACAGCTCCTTCAACAGTTGCCCGTGCGCCCGGGTGGGGTCAAGTGTCTTCTTTCGCGCGTAGGCGCGCACGAGGAACGTCCCGGCGCCGCAAGCCGGGTCCATGACCGTTGCATCGGCTTTTCGCACGCAAAACGCGTTGATGAGGTCAACCACCTCCGGACGCGTGAAGAACTGCCCGTACTTGTGACGCTCCTCCGGTCCCACAAGGCGCTCGAAGATCCGCCCGATCACGTCGTAATTGAGCTTCGTGAAGTCGAAACGGTGGATCCCCTTGACAAGCTCTCGCCAGTGGGGCACAGCCTCGTCCGAGTAGAATGGGACCCGCGCGCCGAGGTCCCGGGGGTCCTCCCCGAACACGGTCTCATAGTCGGCGGTGGCTTCACAAGCCCGGCGGAACAGCGACATGATCTCTTCGAGCAACCCGTCCCCCGTTCTGACGTGCTCAGGGACTTGCAGTGGTCCCAGAAGTCTCCCATACCTCTTGATCATCGCTTCGTAGAAGACGAGGCGGTTCAGAAGGACGTAACACGCGGACTTCGCGGCCCTTTCCCTGTTATCCCGGATGTCATCCGGCGCATCCGACAAGACCAAGCCCAGCTTGTCGCGCATCCACTCATCCAGCTCGGCACGAAACGGGACGCTCGCCGCGCGTTTCTCAAGCTGCTCCAACGTAAGGTGGATGGGCCTCGCAAGGAAGCTCTCCAGCGTGTCTATGAACTTCTCATCCGGCGGCAGGACGCCTATGCTGGCTTTGCCCAGGTAGATTTGGGCGTACTCGCCCAGAAACGCGCCGAGCCAGCGCTTGATCTGCTTCTCGACGATGGGATGCGCCAGGTCGGCTGGTGTCCTGACATCGCTGACCACCCACCGCCGATAGTTCCTGTCCTGGTGGTGAACGCCAGCTTTGAACGTTTCCCACAGGATCATCTCGTTGACGTTCCACGTGAAGAAGTAGGGGGACCCCGCCTCCTCCGCCTTCTTGCGTGCCCCGTCCACAACCCCGTCGTTCCTGGGCGTCGCACCATCCTGAGCATAAGGAAGCTTGATCTCCCCGGTCAAAGCGACCTTGCCCGACGCGTCAATCAGCGTCAGGTCGCGGCGCGTCCGCGACCCGTAGCCCCTCTGCTCACACCTTGCCTCCTTGAAGGGCAAGCTCGGGTCGCGGTCCAAAATGACGTTGACCCAAGAAGCGATTGATGCAGTAAATTCTGGCTCGGTTATCCGCGTGTCCATACAAGCTACCCGCCTTTCAGAGGGCGAAGCCCCGCTCCACTCTGCCTACCACAAGATCACCCGGACGTCAACCGGTTTCGAGGTCCCGTAGCCGTTGGGGTTCTCGCTACGGCCTGCAGTTCGTTGCCCCAGCTCCACCGTCGCGCCCGGGTGCCACATGCGACGCACTCAGATCGTGCGGTAGAATCTCAGGTGGCGGTCGGGGACGCCTGACTTGACGAGGAAGTCATAGTAAAGGCTGTGGAGCCTCTTTGCCTCGTCGAGCTTCTCGGCGATGACGTTTTTCTCGCAGTTCGGGTCGGAGGCGAGGTGGTAAAGCTCCGGCGGGAACTGTTCCTTTTCGATGGGCGTCTGCTCTCTTTTGACGCTGTCCACGGCTTCGGTCTGCGAGGCGGCCGCCTTTTCGTCAACCTGGGATCCATAGACGAGAAACCATTTGCCATCACAGATGCTGCTGCGGGTGCAGGGACGCGGAATCTCAATCGCTGGCGAAGAGATCGTCGGAGACGAAATCACAAAATCTCTCACTTTCTTCTCCCGCTCGGCGAAAAGGGGCGCGAGCGATTTCCCGCGCACGGTCTCCGGTATCTCAATGCCCATGCAGTCGAGGATGCTGGGCAGGATGTCCGGCGGCTGGACGAGAGCGGCGGCTCGCGTCCCCCCCTTCAGCGCCGGATGGTAAATAAGGAATGGCACACGACTGATCACTGGATAAAGCGGTATGTCCTGGTAGAGGCTCCCCCTGATCAGCGATTTTCCGATGTAACCGTGCTCGCCCAGGCAGAAGCCGTGATCCGATGTGATGATGATCATCGTGTCCGAGAGCAGACCCAATTCCTCGATTTTCCGAAGGAGATACCCGACCCACGCATCAACCATCGTCGCCTCGCCCGCGTACAGGCAGCGGCACCTGTGCAGCTCTTCTTTCGTGAGAAAGTCCTTCCAGCGGTCGTATCGCGGATAAATCACGTCCTGCCCGGTGTAGCCCTTCTGATACTGCTCGACGTACCATGCTGGCGGATCCCAAGGCTCGTGTGGGTCGAACGTGTCCACGTAAAGGAAGAACGGCCTTGTGCCGCGGTTTCGCTCAAGCCACAGAGCGGCGGTGCTCATCGTCTTCGCTACGAAGTAGTCCGCTTCCGACCTTCTCTCGGCAACATTGCGGAGATACTGCCGCACCGTCTCCGGGCGACGGAGCTTATTCTCGTCGCAGGGGAGCATTACTTTTTCCGGCGAAGTCCGCCAGGGGTCATGCTCCTGACCGCGGATCAACTCCCACGAATGGAATCCCCGCTGGTAGTTGTAGCCCGGCGCGAACGGGTGCGGAGTGTCCACAACGAGAGCCGTAATCACGCCAGCCTGCCGCAGGACGCTTTGAATCGTCACCGCGTCCGCGTCAATCGGCGACCAGGGCTTGTACGTGAAAGTGTATGTCCCCGTCAAAACATCGTTCCGCATGGGGACGGTCGGGAACGAACCGATGTATGCATTGTCAAAAATCCAGCAGCGCTTGGCGAATTCGCCGAGATTGTCGCTGTGAACCCAGCAATTCTCGTAGCATTTCACGGCGTCCCGACGAAGAGTGTCGGAAATGATGATGATAGCGTTCTTGACCTTCGGAAAATCTCGCCCTCCCATTGTCCCTGTCGCCTTCTCCGAGAACGCGTATCGCCGCAGAGCCACCGCCCCGGCAGCCACCACGCTTCCCCTCAGAAACGACCGCCTCGTCCAGCCTCTCGTCTCAAGCTTATTGACCCGTTTCTGCCTTTTCATGATTCTCTCCTTGGTGAGCGCGTCAGATTCTTCGTTTTGATTAGAGCTTCGGTTGCCAATGAGGCGAAGCCTTATTGTTCAATGCTACCTTCCGTCATACGGCGGGTTCAATCGAAAACGTGGCTTCATCATTGAGGGGGAGACCTCTGTGCAGGAGACGACCATGAAGATTCTGATTGTCGAGGACGAGAAGCTGAAACGAATCACGCTCGAGGATGACCGGGGGGACGCGGGGTATCAAACGGCTGCCTTTGCCTCGCCAGCTTCCGCGTTAGCGGCCCTGTCTCAGGAGTTGTTCGACGTCGCAATCACGGACCTCCGGCTGCCGGAGATGGCCGGGCTGGAATTTATCGCCTGCGCAAAAAAGCTCCGGCCGGAAATGAGGATCATCCTGATAACAGCGTATGGCACGATGGACACGGCGACGAAAGCCCTCTCGATAGGCGCCTACGACTACGTCACCAAGCCTTTCTCGACGGAAGAACTCCTTCCGGTTCTCAACCGCATCCGCGCGGAGAAGACCTCCGAGTCCAGCGAGCAGGACCAGCCCCAGGCAGCGCAGTACGGGTGTCGCCAAATAGTAGGGGCGAGTAAGGCCATGGGGGATGTTTTCTGCCGAATAGACGAATGCCTTCGTTCCGACCGCACCGTCCTCCTCACGGGCGAAACCGGGACGGGAAGGGACATCGCAGCGTGCGTCATCCACCACAACAGCAAGCGGAGCAACGGCCCGTTCGTGAAGGTCAGCTGCGCCAGTCTCTCGAAAGCGAATTGTTCGGCCACGAAAAAGGCGCCTTCATTTCCGCCTCCCGGGAGAAGATCGGGCGCTTCGAGTATGCGGATAAGGGGACCATCTTTCTCGACGAAATTGATGACACCACGAGCGAGCTTCAGGTGAAACTCCTCCGCGTGATCGAAGAGCAGGTCTTCGAGCGAGTCGGATGCTCCACTCCCAGGAAAGGGGATGTCCGGATCATAGCGGCGACAAAGGTCAATCTCCGAGAGCAGATAGAGAAGGGGTTGTTCCGGAAAGGCCTTTTCTGCCGACTCAACGTCATGCCCGTCTATCTTCCTCCCCTGCGAGAAAAAAAGGAGGACATCCCTCTCCTGACAGACCATTTCCTTCAAAAGCCCGACGGGGCACGAAGCAGAATCCGGATTGACCCCATCGCGTTCAATGCTCTCCAGGCTTATTCCTGGCCTGGAAACGTCCGGGAACTCAAGAACCTCGCAGAGCGCCTGAGGAACACGAAGGGCGAAGGGGTCGTAACGCTTTTTGACCTTCCGGAGGAAATCCGGTTTGCGTCCTTTGCCGCCCCGAAAGGAGCCCGATCCACCTTCTACGACGCCATGAAATCCGTGGAGAGGAAACTCCTGATTGAGGCATTGAAGGCAAGCGGCGCAAACAGGTCCCGCGCCGCGAAGGCTCTTGGGCTAAAACTGTCAACCTTCCGCAATAAACTGGCCAAACATAATCTTCAGAACCTGAAACTCTGAATCACTGCCGCTTTCCTCGGACAACGTCAGGGGAGACGAGGGCGTGGCTGTCTATGGGGCGCAATAATGGGATGCCACCACAATAGAGCCGCACCCCAAGGTCCCGAGGCTGTCTGTGATTCTTAGCATATACCTCGTGCGATTCTGGTAGGATGATTTTAGGTTGCGGGAACTCGCGTGATGATTCAGTTACCGAGGCGACAATTTGTCATTGCTGCTCCCGGAAGTGAGGGCGGAGTCGCGTCCAATACGTCCATTGTCAACCATGCCGATCATAGAAGGAATTGGTTTTCCCTTTACTCGATTCTATGACGCCGTTGTTGCGCGGCGGGTCTTGCAAGAGGAGTACGAGCGAATCACGTCAAGCATAGACCTTCCGGGCGGCACCATTCTCGATCTCGGGACCGGCCCGGGACGCCTCGCAATCGAGACCGCGTTGAGAAATCCGAAAGCCAACGTGATCGGGATTGACATAAGCGCGGCGATGGTCAGCCTGGCCAGGAAAAAAGCGCGCGGCGTCCCGAATGTCGTCTTTCGCGTCATGAGCGTCGAACGATTATTCTTCCCCGATAACACTGTGGACCTCGTCGTCAGCACGGCCTCCCTCCACCATTGGCGAAACCCGGACCTCGCGCTTGAGGAGATATATCGTGTTCTGAGAACGGGCGGGCGCGTGTTCCTGTACGACCTCCGCTCGGATGCAAGCCGCCGGGAAGTTTTTCGGGACTTGGGGCGGACATCCTCATTCCCTCCAAAGCTCGCGATTCTCTGGGGTGTCCGCCAGCATGGCTTCACCCGCGACGCGCTCGATTCAAAAATCCTCCCGATCATCAAAGCCAGCTCGTTCCGAGAAGGGCGTCTCGAGCCAGTGCGGATATGGTATCGCATTTCGCTCTTCAAGCCCTGATGCCGCCTCCGTCCGATGGGTGTCACCCGGACGTTGCGCCGTGCTTGGGGATAGTTCCGTTGGGTGCGGGTGCATTTCAGTGGGTCATTCCGTGACATGGTCCCCCGAGCCCGGGGCCGACGCGTGACTATCTCGCGGTTCTCCGCAGCGGGGGTGGGGGATGGCCACTGAAGCTGGTGGTCAAGCAAGCGGCATGTCGTTCCCGAGCCCCGTCCTCGGCGGGGGCTTCTCGACCAACGGATTCATCCATCCACCCACTGAAACATAACCGCACCCCTCCCTCTCCCATGGGTTGATGAATTGATGCCAGTGTGATAATCTTTGGCAGTCCTCGACAGGATAAAAGATTTCACGGAAAGAATCGTGAGCGCAGCGGGCGTCCGACGCCCGCCACCGTTTCGAATTGCAGTGTTTCACCCGAGTGACCGAAGCAACCAAAGGGAACAAAGCCTATGTTCGTGCGAAAAGTGATGGTAACCGAGCGCGGCAAGAAGCAGGTGTGCCTCGACGTATTTCGAGATGTCCCGGGCCGCGATAAGAGGGCAAAGCCCATTGCCCGGTTGGGACCTATCGGTCTCGCGGGACGTGAACTGGACCGGTTGGTCAGAGGTCTGACGGAGTTGTGTGAGAAAAAACTCGCCCTGCCGAGAGGCCTCTCAGCGGAACACGTCCGGTCATGGGGACCCGTCGCGGTCGCTCAGCATCTCTGGCAAGGAATTGGGCTTGGGCCGATTGTCTCCAAAGCCTGCGGCAGGAGTGTGTCCGGTGCGGTCTTTGCTCTGACAGCCAATCGCTTCGCGGATCCGCAGTACGAACACGGTATGGACGCCTGGCTCGAGAAAAACTTCGTCCCCGACGAGAGCGGCGCGCTTGATCCGGGTCGTCCGCGCAAGGTGCCAAGTAATCGCGGCGCCTCCGGTTGCGATTTCTGGGACAGCGTCCTCCGAGGGCTTGCCGCGAAGCGCCGTGCGATTGAGCAAGGTCTATTCGATGTCGCCCGGCGGGGTGGTGGGCTGTGCGACGGAGCGGTCCTCTACGAGCTGAGCACCGACTTTGTTGAGAGGAGAATCGCGAGTCCGCGTCTCGCGGGTCACCCTGCTCAGAGCCAGACGAGGAACATCAGATTCTTTTTCGGGGCGGCAATGTGTGGCGATTGGCCGCTAAGGTTCGCGCTGTTCGGCGGAAGCGAGCCGGAGGCTTCGCAACTCAAGCGGTTTGCCCGGGAGAGTCAGCGGCGATTCGGCTGCCGTACAGTCCTGGTTGTTCTCCCGTCGGGCATCGAGGAGGAGAGGCTTGAGCAGCTTCGCTCCGTCGGATTGCACTATCTCGTCGGCGTGCGAAGAC
This sequence comes from uncultured Verrucomicrobiota bacterium, assembly GCA_964516325.1. GTDB lineage: Bacteria > Auribacterota > JABMQX01 > JABMQX01 > JABMQX01 > CAZFAP01. Next base: position 4,132 of record CAZFAP010000005.1, on the reverse strand, counting down.
GCCGAGACCCGAAAGCGCTTGAGGTCATTCGAGAAGCCGGGCGAAAGGGTCTCAGGATAGACAGAGACATGGAGGTGCAGGAAGTGTTGTTGCCTGCCGAGAGCGGCTCGGCGCCGTCGGTGAGCGACGAAGAAGGCGCCGTCAGAGAACGCTATTTCCTCGTTCACAGAAAGGAAGATGAGAGGGAAGAGAGGGCTTTGCGCATCGCTTCGATCCGCCGCTCTCTTCGCGCACTCGAAGAGCTGAAGCAAGCCGTGGACGCAGGGCGATTGAAGAAGCCTGCCGCTATCATGGCCGAGGCGGAGAAAATCCTCGCCTACGACAAGGGCTATCGCTACATCTCCTGGCGCGTAACTCCGGAGGGGCGTTTCGAGTTCTGTTTCGAGTTCTGGGAGGACAAGGAAAAGTCCGCCGTTCAGCAGAGCTACGAGGGCATCTCGCTACTGAAGACCAGCGACCCGGAACTGTCGCCCGGTCCCGCGGTGCAGATGTACGAGCGGCTGCGCCGGCTGGAAGACGCGTTCGACAGCATCCCGGACGCAGTCGGATACCGTCCTGCTGCCCTGCCTCTTCCCGAGCCAGTAGAAGACCCCGCTCGGGGGGAGGTTGCCAGCCTTCTTGTCGGACATCTGCTCGTCAGCCAGCTCGCCCTCGTGCTTCGGTCCCGACTCGAAGAGCTTCTTGTGGAGAAGAAGGTCCGCCTCTCGCTGGGGGATGTCATCGAGTCTCTCCGAACTGTCTCGCTCGTCGAACTGCGCTTGGGAAAGGACCGACGGCTGCTGGCATCTCCGGGCAACTCCGTGGCGAAAAGCGTCGTCCGCGCCCTGGGGATCGGCAGTCTCGAGCCGGTGACCAACCCGACCCGACGTGACGCGTAAGAGCCTGGGAAGCGAGCGGCTCCCTTCGACCGCGTGTTCCTTGCCCAGCGGACATCGGCCAGAGGTTGCCTCTCTGAACCGGTCGAGCTTTTTCCCTCCGAAACGGCACAGGCATCCGACCCCTGCCCAAGCTATCTCATCCCCACCTCACTTGACCATGATCCCCAAAAGGGGGATGACCAGGAAGTACGTCAAAGCCGTGACTATGACCACGCCGATAAAGTTCAGGACGAGGCCCGCTTTCGCCATCTGGGGAATGGTCACCAATCCCGAGCCAAACGCGATGGCATTCGGTGGCGTGCCAACGGGCAACATGAAGGCACAGGAGGCCGAGATCGTGACGGGTACCAGCAGTACGAGCGGGTCATGACCGAGTCCCGTTGCGATGCCTGTGAAGATAGGCAGCGCCATGGATGTAGTCGCCGTATTGGAAGTGAGCTCGGTCAGGAATGTCAGGATGGTCGCCGCCGCCGCAATGACCACCAGAACGTGCGCTCCTTTGAAAATCTCCACTTGCTGGCTGACCCACTTGTCAAGCTGGGTTGACGAGAAGCCGCCCGCCAGCGCGAATCCCCCGCCGAACAGAAGAATCACGCCCCATGGCAGCCTCGACGCCCACTGCCAGTTCAAGACAAACTCCCATCTTTTCAAAGAGACTGGCAAGACGAACAGGAGGAGTGCTCCGAACATCGCCACCGTCGAATCTTCGATCCCCGGAAGCCACGTCTGGATGCCTGGAATTTTCATCCCGCCAATGTCCTTCGGCGTCAGGAACACCCACCCCAGCGCTGTCATCACGAAAACGACCAGGGTAAGTTTTTCTCCCCGGCTCATCTTTCCCAGCATCCGAAGCTCGTTCTCGATGACCTCTCTCCCGCGGGGCAGCCGCATGTGCCTCACGGGATAGACCAGTTGCGTCAGCGCGAGCCAGGCCAGCGGCAAGAAGACCAGCACAAACGGCAAACCAATCCACATCCATTCCAGAAAGTCAATTTTCGTCCCCAGTTGCTCTTCCGCATGCCTCGCCAGAAGGACATTGGGCGGCGTGCCGATGAGCGTCCCGACACCGCCAATGGACGCCGCGTACGCGATCCCGAGCATCATGCACACGGCAAACCTCGATTTCAGTTGATCGGTCATGGCGCCGAGAGCTTCTGCGTCTTGCTGTTCCGTGATGTGCCTGACCACAGCCAGCCCAATCGGCAGCATCATCATTGCCGTCGCGGAGTTCGATATCCACATGGACACAAACGCTGTGGCGATCATGAATCCTAAGATCAAAACCGAAGGGCTGTAACTCAACCTCTTGACAATGTTCACAGCGATTCGCCGGTGAAGATTCCATCGCTCCATCGCCAGTGCGATCATGAAGCCGCCCAGGAAAAGGAAGATTAAATGATGCGCGTACGGCTTGGCCGCTTCGGTGGCTGCCTGCTTGAGCCGCTCCACGCCCACCGCGGAACCTGGCTTACCGATAACGATTCCCAGGATAGGATACAGAACCAGCGGCAGAAGCGATGTCGCCGGTATGGGAATCGCTTCGGTTATCCACCAGGCGGACATGAGCAGTGCGACCGCTGCCATCTTCTGTGCGTCCGCGGTCATCCCTTCCGGCGTCGGGATAAGCAGCATCAGCACGAAGAGGAATGCCCCCAAAAACAAACCCACCATTTGCCGAATGGAGTAGCCTTTGCCGGTTTCGCCCACACCCTGGGCGCCAACTCTCTCCTTGGAATCTGCCTCTGTCATTTGGCACGCTCCCTAAAGCGACCGCGCCGGTGTCCCGAGTTCTACAGTAAGGCGTACCGGAGAACGAACAGCGCGGCCAGTACGTAAAGCAGCCAGTTGACCTGTTTGACCTTGCCCGTGAAGAGCTTCAGGATTGGGTAGGAAATGAATCCGAAAGACAGACCGTCCGCGATACTGTACGTCAGGGGAATTCCGAGAAAGATCAGGAACGAGGGAATGGCTTCCGAGAGGTCATCCCATTCGATTTTTGCCAGCGATCGCATCATCATGCAGCCGACGATGATGAGAGCAGGACCAATCACCGGATAGAACCTCCCTGCCGCCGTCTCGAATCCTCCTCCGATTGTCCTCACCAGCGGATAAAAGAACATCGCCGCGAAGAACAGGAACGCCGTCGCCATGTTCGAGAGTCCTGTCCGTCCCCCTTCGCTGACGCCGGCTGCGCTCTCGATGTACGAAGTGATTGTGGACGTCCCGAAAACGGCGCCGACCGATGTCCCGACGGCGTCCGAAAGGAGCGCCTGATTTGCCCTGACCAACTTCCCCTCTTTCATCAGTCCCGCTCTCTCGCCGACTCCCACCAAAGTCCCTACGCTATCGAACAAATCCATGAAGGCGAAGAGGACGATCACCGGAATCATTTGCCATCGCAGGATGCCCGCCCAGTCGAGCTTCAAAAATGTTGGCGCTATGGACGGCGGCGTCGAGGCGACGCCATGGTATTCGATGAGGTTCAGTGCCACGCCGGTCGTCGCCGTTAGAATCATCCCTATCACGATTCCCCCCCGAATCCGCCACATCATGAGCAGGCAGATGACGAGAAAGCCGCCGACTGACAACAGCGTGATTGGCGATTTCAGGTCTCCCAGCTTTACGAGGCCCGCCGGGTTTCGCACCACAATGCCGGAATAGTTCAGCCCGATGAAGGCGATGAACGCGCCGATCCCGGCGGCAATCGCATGCGTAATGGACGCAGGAAGGATATGGATGATGGTTTTTCTCGCCTGGAGGAACGTCAGAATCATGACGATGATGCCGGAGATGAATACAGCCGCCATAGCCATTTGCCACGTTACCTTCATCCCGGCGAGGGCGACCCCAGTCGTCGTTACCACGCTCACGAAGAAGAAGTTCTCGCCCATTCCGGGCGCCAATGCGACCGGGTAGTTCGCCCATAACCCCATCAGCAGCGTTGACAGCGCCGAGGAGATGCATGTGGCCATCATGACCGCCCCATAATCCATTCCCATCGCTCCGTGGAAAAGAGCCGGCTGGAAAAAGATGATGTAGGCCATCGTCATGAACGTCGTCGTCCCGGCGAGAAGCTCGGTGCGGATGTTGGTACCGTGCTCTTTCAGCCTGAAGAATTTCTCAAGCATCGCGGTATCCCCCAGAAAGGAATTGCTGAACCCACCACAGGAAAACTGACCCGAAGTCCGACAAAACCTATCATGAACCGAAAGCCGCTTTCAACGCTTTCGTTCAGCGACTCGTGCTTTGTCCAG
>CAZFAP010000004.1:0-73916 GCA_964516325.1 uncultured Verrucomicrobiota bacterium | reverse complement strand
TCCACGGAATGCGACTTTCTTACGTGGACGGTGCCTTCCGGAGGCCCTCGCGCGAAAAAATGCACTGTGGCAGGTATGAGCGCGACTTTCTCGTGCCTTGGGCGATGGTGTGACAGGCCGCGCAGTATATATCTCGATCCTCTGTTCGCTGAGCTGAAAGATGCGGACTTCGGCCGGAACCGGGGCGGCCCTGCGTGGACGCAGGGAACACCAACGGACACGGGCTCCATCGTACGCACATTGCCGGGATGCACAGGATAATGTTCGGCGGAAAGAGCCTGACTGTGGACATGGGGGCTTACGAATTCTACATCAACAAGATCGAGCCTGTCCCCGGCGCAGACGAGGCGATTTTCACCTGGAGCTCCCTCCCCGACAAGACCTGTTCTATCTTCTACTCCGAGGACCTCCTCACCTGGCATCTCGCCGTCAAGACCTTCCCCTCCTCCGGCGACATGACGACCTCCTGGACCGACGACGGTGCCCTCACCGGCGTCCCGCCGCAGTTGGTCCCCTGCCGGTTTTATCGCCTTCTCGAACGCCAATGACCTGCTGAGGCTGGGTGCGTGCCCGGGAATGACCCGTCGTCAGTCCTCGCTAACGACGGCTCCACCCAGAAGCCGTTTCGCCCGCTCGGAATTCGGATGCCCCGGCGGCGCCGCGTGCAGAAACCGGAGGAAATACTCTCGAGATTTGGCGGGCTGCTTGAGATCCTGGAGGTAGATTTCGCCGAGGAGGAACAACAAGTCTGGCAGGGGCCTTCTCCCTGGGACGGCGACCGCCTGCTCGAGTTCCTCCGCAGCTTCCTGGAACTTCCCCTGGGCGCGATAAACCTCCGCCAGCGCTCCCCGACCCGATTGGTCCTCGGGATGCGTCTCGACGAGCTTTGCGAGACGCTCCTCCGCCCGAGCCATCTCCCCCATTGCCTGAAGGCACCGCCCCGAATACCACAGTGCCATGCGGTCTTCCGGGTTTTCGCTCAGCATTTTCTCCGCAATCTGGATGCATTCCGAATAGTCCTTGCCCTGAAAAGCGATGTGCATCAGATACGACTTAGCGTGCGTGTGACTCGGGTCAATCTCCAGGGCAGTCCTGAGAGCCTGCTTTGCCTCTCGCATGCGCTCCTCCGGGTCCGCCCCACGGCTCGCCGTCTCTGTCAAAATCGCTCCGAGGAGATAATGTGTCTCCGCGAGGTCCGGTCTCAGCGGCACGGCTTTTCGGGCCGCCTCTTCGGCTTCGGTGTACCTCCCCTCCGAGATATATGCTCTGCTCAATGAGCAGTAAGCCTCCGCATCCTGAAAAACTTCGGCTGCCTGCTCCAGCACCCCGCTGGCACGTCGGAACTCATCCTGCTCCCCGTACAGCTCTGAAAGCTCAAGATAAGCCGGACGAAAATGGGACTCCGATTCTATGATTTTCTTCAGGACCTCTATCGCCTCTCCGAACAGCGATTTCAGACGGTACACCTTAGCCTCGTGGAAAAGGTTCTCCGGCGTCTGGGGAAGTTCCCTTTCGATAGCTTCGATGAACGGCTCGAATTTCCCGTCGAGCAACTCGTAATTGAAATGGAAACGACAGCTCTTCAGCGCCGGTATGTCGCAGAAATCCTCCGACGGGAAGTGCTTGTCAAACAGGTCCACCGCCTCCTGCCACGGCGCCCCCACAAGGTACGAGCGGATCAACTGAAATTCCGCCAGCGAATTCGCGGGGTTCAGCTCCATCTCCCTTTGGAATTGCCTCTCCGCTCCGGCCAGGTCGCCATCCGCCATCGCGATACGACCCAAATAGTAATGCGGCCCCGACAGAACCGGGTTGAGCGACAACGCTTTCTCAAAAAGCTCCCTTGCCTCCGGTCTCCTCTCTCGCAAGAGGCATATTCCCATGTGGTAATGAGCATCTGCGAGTCCCGGGTCCCGCCCGACGCACTTCTCGAAAGCCTCCCTCGCAGCCTCCTGCTTCCCGAACTGAGCACGGCAGAAAATCAGCATGGACAGGGCGTGCGCGCTTTCCGGGGAGAGCTCGGTCGCCGATTCAAAAGCGGATGTCGCCTCCTCGATTCTCCCGTCGAGAAGGGCGAGTTCCCCCAGGAGGAAATGGCCTTCCGCGTTTCGCCCGAACAGGTCGAGAGACTTCAGCAACGCCTCCTCCGCCTCGGCATACTCCTCCTGAGCGACCAGCACCTGTGCTTTCAACTGATGGGCCTGCGCAATGGCTTCCTCGTCCAGATGCTTGGAGAGCGAAAGCGCCTGGTTCACCCAGTCCATCGCGGTGTCCGTATTTCCGTCGTGGAGCGCCTCCCTTGCGCTCGACATATATTCCTCGAATTGGTACGTCCCGACCATGGCAGCCACCTCATCGCAAGTCGCACCCCGGTCCGGCGCGAAATACCAAGCCCCGTCCTTCGGGGCGACGTTTCTTCTCCGCCGGACCCGGTTGCGTCTTTTCCTGCCTTCGGCACACTCTGCCTTCGGGTGATGAAAAAGGGGTCTGAGAATTCCTCCCCAGACCCACATTCCGTTTTGTCCCGATGCGCCCGGCCCGGAACAGCGACCACCTCGTGGTCCGGGCACTAATCTTCCCTCTCTCCATTCCACCCCCAGTACGGCTTGTACTGCCCTCCGACGGTCACTTCCTTGACGATGCGCTTCCCGTCTCGGACCATAGTGACCGGCATCTTTGTCCCGACCGCCATGTTGGCAAGTATGTCAATCAACTGCGCGCTGTTCACGATCGCCTTGTCGCCCAGTTTGACGATGATGTCATCTTCCTTGAGGCCCGCCTTATCCGCCGGGCTATCCGGGTCCACGTAGGCGACGATCACACCGCGGGGGATATCGCGCCCGAGCCTCTTGCTGAGGACCTCGGGCTTCCGCGGGTCTATCTGCTCGGGCAGGACTCCCAGATACCCGTACTCGATCTTCTCTCCGGCGATGAGCGTTTTCAGCCTCGCCTGGACCCGGTTGATCGGAATCGCAAACCCGACGCCTTCCGAGCCCTGTGAGGTGCTGAATATGGCGGCGTTGATCCCGATGACCTCTCCATTTAGGTTCACCAGTGGCCCGCCGCTGTTGCCACGGTTGATTGCGGCGCTCGTTTGAATCAGACGGCCGTACGACCGCCGTTCGTCATCCGACCGGAACGTCCGTTCGAGCGCGCTGACTATGCCGTTGGTCACCGTCGGCTGCGGGCTGTCCAGATACTCGTAGCCGCCGTACGGGTTGCCAATCGCCAGCACAAGCTCCCCAACCCTTACCTTTGAGGAATCGCCCAGCGCCGCCGCCGGCAACTCCTGCCCCTCGACGCCCTCCATCTTCAACACCGCGATGTCCAGCAACCGATCCCGTCCTTGAACCTTCGCGGGAAAGCTCCTCCCATCCGGCAGAGTGACCTTGATATCCGAAGCAACCTTCCCCACCGTGACCCGGATACGCTCGTCCCCCGTTCGAATGACCCTCCTGTCTGTGAGAATCTCAATGACGTGGTCGTTGGTTATTACGTATCCTCTTTTGTCGAAAATCACCCCCGATCCCAGCCCTTGCACGCCCAGAAAATACCGGGTGAACAGGTCTTCTACCAGCACCTTATCTTCCGCGCCGATTGTCACGACCGCCTTCGCCGCCGTCTCCGCCACCTCCACGAATGCGTCTTGCACCGCGAGTGCCTGGTTCATCCGTTCGCTCTTTGTCTCGCCCAGCGCTCCGGGGGAAACGAGAAACCTGACAGCGACTACCGCGAAAAGGGATAGGACCGCTATCCCCGTCATTCTTCTCCCAATGAGTTTCCTCATACTCCAACTCCTCACTTCAGTTTCGCCTTTTCCTTGATCCTGGCGACAATTTCATTCAATAGTTTCTGGTTATTCTTCAGTTCCTCTTTGGCGGCTTCTCGCCCTTGCGCGAGGCGCTCGTCGCCAAACGTGAACCAGGATCCCTTCTTGTCCACAATCCCGTGTTCCAGTGCAAGATCGAGGATGGACCCTGCCATCGAAATCCCTTCGTTGAACATAAGGTCGAACTCCGCCTTCTTGAAGGGCGGCGCGACCTTGTTTTTGACGACTTTTGCCTGGGTGCGGTTTCCAACGACCTCCCCATTCGATGTCTTGATGGACTCCGTTCTCCTCAAGTCAATCCGAACGCTCGCGTAGAATTTTAACGCCCTTCCGCCCGGAGTAGTTTCGGGATTCCCGAACATGACCCCGATTTTTTCCCGGATTTGATTTACGAAAATCACGCACGTGTTTGATTTCGCAACCGCCGCAGAGAGCTTTCGGAGAGCCTGCGACATCAGCCGAGCCTGGAGTCCGACATGTACGTCTCCGATTTCTCCTTCCAGTTCGGCCCGGGGCACGAGCGCCGCCACCGAATCCACCACGACCACGTCAATCGCACTGCTGCGCACCAGCATCTCCGCAATGTTGAGCGCGTCCTCTCCACAATCCGGCTGCGAAATCAAAAGGTCGTCAAGATTCACCCCGATCTTCTCCATGTATCCCGGGTCCAGAGCGTGTTCCGCGTCAATGTACGCCGCCAGCCCTTCGTTCCGTTGAGCGTTGGCGACAACGTGAAGCGCAAGCGTGGACTTCCCCGAAGCCTCTGGCCCGAAAATCTCCGTGACTCTTCCGCGGGGAACGCCGCCCACGCCGAGCGCGATGTCGAGCGAAAGAGCTCCCGTCGGTATCACCGAAACCTTGACCTTCGCTGCGTCCGACCCCAGGCGCATAATGGAGCCCGCCCCAAACTGCTTCTCTATCTGAGCTACTGCTATCTGAAGGGCTTTTCTCTTATCCGCTTCGTTTTTTTCCGCCATGATTGAACCCCCGCAAATGGTGTGACTTGCCGAAAGGTTTTTGATGACCGCATGATACCAGCTATCTGGAGACCTTTCAAACCGAAAAAGCCCTCATCTGGTAATCGCTCAGTTACGGGGCGGACTCACCGCAGAGGTCGCAGAGAAGAAGACATTCGACAGGATGACAGGATTGACCGGATGATCCTGAAGCATCAAATCCTGTTCATCCTGTGAATCCTGTCCAAAGAAAACTGGCAGGGAATGGCCGGAAGTCCAAACTTTGCGTGCTTGGCGCCTTTGCGAGAGCCCCACCTTCTCGCCACTCCTGTGCTCTCTCGCGAAGGCGCTGTGCCCCGGGGTGAGCCTCCAGGGAATCAGGAGCGCTCTCCGCGTCTTGTTCTGGGGCGAGCTCAAGGTCCTTTTTGTCCAAATATGGCAGGGCAGCCTCGAGATTGGGTTTCATGCCGGACAGTATATCCCCCTCGATTGCCTTTAGGAGTCGAAACCTGGCTACAGCGCGTCCCTCCATCCATTGTTCCATCGCTACGAGAGCCCAGACGCACAGATGGCGCTCCAGCGGGTCCTTGGTCATTCGCAGCTTGGACAAGATTTTTGGCACGGCGGGACTCCCAATTCTTGCGAGGCTGTAGGCTGCGGGAAACTGCCGCGAGATGGACCCTGTTTCGTAACCGCCATATGTGAGTCTCACTCGCCACGTGATGTTCCAGGCGAGCACATTAACGGCTTCCTCCGCGCGCAGCTCTCCTAACAAACTTATCGCAACATACTTTGGGCTTTGCCAGCGTCGCCATTCGTCCTTGCTCGTGCTTTCCTCATCGGAAGCCGTCGCAACGATGTCAATGAGCGCTCGGATGAGATCTATCCTTTGTCGGCGAATCTCGCTCATGGCCTTCGCCCTCTCCTCCATCGTCGGCGACCGGAGAGCCTCGATCAACTCCTTTACGCCTTGCCCGCTATCCTCTCCCGCCGTCGCGTGATACGACAGCGCCACAACCACTACGAGGAACGTCACCTTACGCATCGCCATTCGCCTCCATCCCCACCGGCCCCGTCGCTCCCGTTCGATTATCCGACGACACGTGACAAGATTCCCCTCGTTGTCGTGCCGCTGCATATTCTTCTTCAGCCGGTCATCCGAGGATTTGCATCTGCGCGTGTCGTGAAACAGCACGGTCGCCCCGGCTTCCCTTTCCAACCCGGGCAACTGGGGCAAGCTTCTTCGCATCCGCTCGAGAAAAACCAGTGCGTCGCCGGACACGTTGGAGTGGGGGAGAAGCCCTCTCCCGCCAATGGCGGGACTGAAGCAACACTTCAGCACTTCAAGGCATCCGCATGAAGGACGGACGGGGGGATCCAGAGAATTGCGCTATCCCGTCTGCCTCCGTACCCTCTGCGCGCTCTGCGCTCGTAAGCGGTTAGAGCCCGGGTCACCCTACCACTTCTCGTAGTGCACGATTTCGCCCAAAGACAATCTCGGTCTTGGCGGAGGGACTTCTTCCGGGTAGCCGAGCGTGAGCAACTGGACGACCCGGATGTCGTCGGGGATGCCGAGGATTTTCTTCACCTCGTTCTCGTAGAACGCCCCGATCCAGCAGGTTCCGAGACCCTCCTCCACCGCCTTGAGCGTCATGTGGTCTATGGCTATCGCCACGTCTATCGGATAGCAAAGCTGCCCGCAGGTCATCACGTGATTGTCGGTTTCCGCGCAGGCTGCGACCACGACCGGCGCCTGACCCACGAACGCCTGCCCCTTGGCGGCTCTCATCAACTTCTGGCGAGTCTCCTTGTCCCGGACGATCACGAACCGCCACTCCTGCCTGTTGGCGGCGGATGGAGACAACCTCGCCGCTTCGAGGATGAGGTTGAGCTTTTCCTCTTCCACCGGGCGGTTCGCGAAGTTGCGGATACTTCTTCTCTGCTTGATAGCTTCCATGACGTACATTTGTCACCCCTCCCTGAAGACGTGAACGCACGCTTTTGGTTACGGGGGCACGTTGCTCTCCCTGTCCGTGCCCGCCCCGCCGAGAGCGAAAGCCTAACACACTCTCCCGCTCCGAGCAAGCCCCTTAAGCAATGGGTGGAATGCCTGACTCTCGGAAGGGACTCACCGCGGAGATCGCAGAGGGGAACAAATTCGACAGGACAACAGCATTGACCGGATTGCGCTGTCTATCCCGTGTGGCGCCGAGGGCGCCATTATCCTGTCCACCTGCTTTGCGTGCTTGACGCCTTTGCGACCCGGCCAAGGGCAGGGCCAGGTTCCGGTCCTGGCTGCGCGGGGCCGATTTTCGGGGCAGATCAACGCAGATGAACGCGGATGAGGAGGACAACGATTGTGCGGCGCGATCCGGAAGGTCGGGCTATTATCCCCTTGTGGCCCCAAGAGTCACGGGTTACCGCAGTGGCTCATGAACTTCGTTCACCCGGAGAGCATGAGAATGTTGGTTGCGTCCGGCTCATTTTCACAGGAGAAGCCGAATTTCGTCCTCTGTCGCCAACCCCGCCCACGGCGGGGCAAGAATTCATCCGGTGTTCTGCTTTGCGTGCTTGCGGCTTTGCGAGAGACCTCCCAAGTCCTGATCCTGGCTGCGTGACGCCGATTTTCCGGGCAGTGAAGCCCTCCCTTGCCCCCTTCCCAGAAAGCGAAAGCGCGCCCGGCAGGACTCGAACCTGTGACCCACGGATTAGAAATCCGTTGCTCTATCCAACTGAGCTACGGGCGCGTATGGAGTTGTTCGGGCCATGAGTCTCGTTGCTCGCTCCGGGAATCTTCCGTCCCTCTTCGCCCCGATGGGACTTGTGCCCGTTCAGCGTTCTGACTCGTACGGCGCGTTGATAGAATAGCACGGCGACGAACAGTGAACAAGGACTTTCTGATAGGGGGATGGCCAAAGCGGGGAGATGGTATCCATGCGCGATGCCCGCCCCGAGAGGAACTGGCCGAAGGTTGATGGACCTTCACAGCTCTCCCTCGCGCCGAAATCCAGATTCGTGTTGCCTTTCCCGGTGTACGTCCCGTCTGCCGCGAGCACGGTGTCACGGGGACCAGTGGCATAGATGGCGGCTTGAATCGTCTTCTTAGGCCCATTCTCACCGCCGACATGGACAGGCGCCGTACCGTCCCAGCCGTCGTCTCCGGCGGTTCCGTCAACGTAGTACGTTGTCTGTTCGCAGTGCGGCTTGATGTCAACGACCGCCCAGTTCTTCGCGTCGGAGACGGACTGAGAAGTCCCGATGGCGTACCACCCGTTCTGACCGCCTCCCCATCCCATGTTGAGGTGCACAAGGTTCGGGTAATCGCAGCCGTCCAGAACGACCAGGTGGCTGGCGCCGTCGTAGGCAATCCTGTACAGGACGGGTTGCCCTCTGCTAATCTGGTCGCGCAGGAGGTCGAACCATCGCGAATCGCCGTAGTCGGACCTTTCCACAAAGCGGGTGTACGCATACCCCAAGTATTTCGTCAGTGCCCGCCCATAGGGACTCCCCGTCGAGTATTCGGGTCCGGGTGGCGACCCGCGCGGCCTGTATTGCGTGTCAAGCGCAACGCCGCAGTGGTAACAGAGCGTGGCGACCGCGTCTTTGACCGCCTGAGGACTGGTGGACGTCGCTTTGTCGGGCATGTTCGCCCAGTCGTAGGTTGTGGAAGCGAAGTCCGCGCAGAGATTCTTCTGGCCGAGCGACCAGTAGTAACAATGATTGCCCGTTCTCGTCGTGGGATACCGCCAGTAGCGCATTACCTGTGCCATTGCGATTGCCACGCAGCCAGGCCAGCATCGCTCGCCGTTGTACATGGGGCACTTGTCCATGTAGGGCGGCAACTGGCTCCAGGCGGTCGTCAGCAGCGGGCCAACAGGAGCGGAAGGGAATTGACTGAGCGGCACATCGGCGACCCGCTGCGACCTTTCTCTGGCCAGTAAATCCCAGAAGGGGTGCGCCCCGCCTGTTCCTTCCTCAAGCCGCTCGACCTCATCGGCGAACGCCTCGATAATCGCCTGAGCTGGCGGAACCGCGGGGACAGTGAGGGAGCTTTCCAGCGAGTAGTAGAGGATCGGCGACATCGGCAACAGGTTGTCCTCTCTGCTCTGAAAATGAGCGCTACGCACCCGGCGGCAAAAGTTGGGGAAGTTTCCCGCAAAGCCGCGAAGCAGGCAGAGGAGGTGGACCGGATAATGGCGCCCTCGGCGCCACACAGGATGGACAGGATCATTTTGTGCGAATTTTCTTTGGGCAGCATCTACAGGATGAACAGGATAGACAAGAAGATCGCATCATCCCGTGAATCCTGTCATCCCGTCGAATTTCTTCCTCTCCGCGACCTCCGCGCTCTCCGCGGTGAAGCGCTTCGCCATTTGTGTCCTGGCGACAGAACACGAAATCCAGCCTCTGCCACGAAAAGAGGGCGATGAAGAGCAATCTCTCGCGGGCGCGACTGTGCCCCGATATGGAACCAAACCCCCTCTGGGCGAGCGCTGCGGATTCTCGCAATATTAAACTTAGTCCCGATAATGCCGTTAAAACTTCTGGGAGATGAATTCGTCCGAACTTTCATATTGGGAGAAGAAAAGTGTACGCAAGACAGATAGTCGTAATCGTAGTTCTACTCGTGCTTTCGCTTGCGTCTGCGGAGGAAACGACACTCCCGGAGTCGTCAAAAATCCTGAAGATGCTCGAGCAGATTGAGCGGCGGCTGGACCGCATCGAGGAGGAGATGAGGCGACTTCGCGCGTCGCCGGGGCGGCCGCCGGGCGGCGAGGAGGCCAGGGACATTGAGGCGCCAGCAGAATCCACCCGGCCCGGAAGGTCGTTCGGCCCACCGCCGCAGGCGCCTGGGGGAGAACCACCGCCGGACCCTGCCCAGATGTGGCAGGCCCTGGGCGACCCGAAGGAGCTTGGCGGGAGGTTGGATAAGCTGGCGGAGTCGTTTGCGCCGACGATTTTGGATGCAGCGAGGCGGGAGGAATTTCTGAAAGAGGTTGCTCAGCTCAAGGAGAAGATCGGCAAGCACATTTCCGAGGAAGAACTTTACAATAGGGTGCGGGGGTGGTTCTCGGAACGGCTCGCCGAAGCGACAAATGAGAGGGAAAAGAACTGGCTTCGGGAGCAATTAGAGGCTCTGGAGCGGTCGGACGGACGAGACCGTAGCGAGAGGCTGGGTCGCTTTGTGAGGATCGAGAACATCAAAGCTCTTCATGATTTTGGGCAGAAGTACTCCATCCCGCGTGAAGAGATGGTCAAGCGCGGGCTCGGCTTCGTCGGATACAGGCACGGGCCGCCCGGGAAGCCGGTTCCTTCCGAGCGTGGACCGCGTCGCGGGGTACGCCCGCCTGCACCGGGGAAACCGGAAACCGGGGACGCAAAGCCTTAGGGCTCCGACTCATAAATTCGGTGACCTATTTTTCGGCGGGGTTTACAGGATTACCCAGATCATTCTGGTGCTTCTGTGCCCCGCCTTCGGTGGGGTCGTCCCGTTAAAAAAAGGCTCCCCGTCATAGGCGGGGTGGTCGCATCTCCTTTCTTCCTTCTGGACGACATCGCGCCTGCCCGAACCCGCGGCAATCTCCTCGACGAGACAAGTTCATGAGGTTTGATACGCCACCGAATTCATGAACTCGTGCGCTGAGGGCGCCGCCGGGGGGCTGGTGTATTCATGCGCAACCGACGGAACCGGCGGCAGGTTAGGAGCGTTTCAGAAGTTGAGGGGAATTGTTAACGGCCAAGGAGGTGAAGCTCCGGGCTGGCTCTGCGAGAGGGGGGCGCCTGGAGGCCGTTCCCGGAGCGGCGGTTATGAAAAAGGGGCGTGGTTTTACTCTGATAGAGCTTCTGGTGGTGATCGCGATCATCGCTATCCTGGCGAGTTTGCTGCTGCCGTCGCTGCGAAGCGCAAAGGAGGCTGCCCGCCGGACTGTGTGCGCGGGGCATCTCAGCCAGCTTGGTCGGGCGTTTGCCATGTATCTTCAGGAGTACGGCGGATTCGTCCCGCCCTACGGCGGGGTGATCCAGTTTGGCTGGGGACAGGGCGCGAGCTGGATGGATAAGTTGTATCCCTTCGTGTCGCAGACGGCGAGCGGTCGTGGTCCCTCGTATCCTGAGAGCGCCGAGTCGGAAAACACGGCGGTCTTCCGATGTCCGAGCACTAAGACGTACGCCCTGGATGGCCGGAAGTATCTCACCAGCTACATACTAAACTCCCGCCTTTACCTGGACACGGCTTCCGGAACGGTTGACATAGGAAGGCTTAAGCACCCGAGCGCGGTCGTAGTCCTTTACGACAGGAACAGGTGGACGGGCGAGCCTACCGATGCGGACATGACCGACGAGTGGGGGAACAGCGGGGGGCCGGACGGATATGGTCCGGGCGGGCTATGGAATTCTTATACCGGCGGTCCGAATTTCTCGGGTCCGCATGGCCGCGGGTACAACATTCTTTTCGCGGACTGGCACGTCAAATGGTTCGGGAGTTGGGTTAAAGCGAAGATGACCCGCTACGCCGAGCAATAGCGTGCTTTTGGCGTGAGGCGGTTTTGAATGGGACTCGGAGCGAAAAGCTGGTGGAGGGGTCGCCCCGAGTTGACGAATGGTGAGACGGTTTTGCGCCCCTGGCAGTTCTTCCACCTCTCAACTTGATCTTCCCCCAGGATCAACTGGCGCATGAAGCCGAAGGTTTCCGGCCGCGGAAACTTTCAGCTCCATCCCCAATGGTGAAGAACTGCTGGGGGCGTTCCTTTTTTGGATGGGCTTTGCTGCGGTTTCTTCCGAGCTCAGGGAGACTGTCCACGAGGTGAGCGGGCCGCGTCGGTGGACGGGATTCGTCACACGTAGTCGAGTCGCGGGACGTGGAAGTCAAGGGGAAAGATCGAGTCAAGATAGCCGAATGATTCGTCGAGGTTCAGGGAATGGGTTGGCGGGACTGTGCCGAAGACCAGACGGACCATCTCGGTGTTGGATAGGCGAAGCACTGGCTCTTTCTTTTTGTCACCGACACGCTCCCTCTTGCCAAGGTGAAGCGTGGCGAACTGGTCGGAGTCAGTCATCTCCAATGTGAGACTGTGCCTCAACCCTGATGCCCCCCACTTGCGTTTAATCTGCTTCGAGAACTTCTCCAAGACCGACCGGAGATTGAGTATTTTCACCATTCCGATGAAGCGGATGCCCCATTCGCTGCTGTGCCGAAGGATGAAAGAGAGGTAGGGGTTTCGTCCCACGCTGACCGTCCCTCTCAGGTTCTCCAATTCATACTTTTCAACCAGAAAGCTCAATAGGTCTTCGAGTCCGCCGAGGTCGCCCCCAGATTCAATCAACTCCCGGTCCTTGGTCGTCCCCTTGACGGTCATATAAGCGAAATCCCGACCTTTTCTCCAAACCCACGTTTCGTAGGTGTAACGGCTCAAGACCGATTTCAGTTGCTGCGGCGTTCTGTGAACCCTGAGTTCCCGCTGCTTGCAAAGCCGAGGGATTCTCTTGAGATCGTCGGTTGAGAGCGAGAGCGGGCGAATCTCCGCGCCTTCCGGTTTTCTGGGCGTGACGTGCCTCCGGTCAATGCTGAAGACGTACTGCCTTCCGGCGTTTTCCCATCCGAAATGATTGTACCGCAATCGGTCTCCCCAAAGGATCGAGAGGTCGTAATTCTGCCGCTGCATCACGGAGATAGCTTTGTTCAAAAGCTCCGTCATGGTCCCCTGCCCGCGGTACTCCGGCTCCGTCGAGACCCCGCCGATGCCCGCGACGGACAGCCGAACGTCCCCGCAAACAAACGTCATCGGGAAGATGCCGACGCAGCCGACGATGTGCCCGCCGTCGAGGACGACGATGTTATTCGCCATATCCTTGCTCGTCGGTTTGTAGATATGGGAGTACTCCAGGTCCATTCCTTTGTGGAAAATGCTGTTCAGGAAACGGATCAGGTCGTCGTAGTCGGAAGGTCTGGCTTTTCGGGGAGGGGTCAAAAGTCTTGTTTCCTTGTTGCTGGTGGAGGGCCGCAGACGAGGAGAAGCTCCGCGTACGGTACGTTCATTTTTTTCTCTTTTTGCCGATCAGGCTACGCAGAACCTTCAAATTCATCACGTCTTCCGCCATGTCCGGCCCCTTCGGCGTCTCAAGGACCATCGGGACGTTCGCGAACCTCTCGTCGTTCAGAAGAAGCTTGAATCCGGCCTCGCCAATGTGCCCTTGCCCGATGTGGGCGTGGCGGTCAATGTTCGAGCCGAGTTCCTTCACGGAATCGTTCAAATGGAACGCGCAGATTCGGTCAAGTCCCACGACCTTATCGAATTCTGCAAAGGTTGTGTCGTAGGCCTTTTCCGTCCGCAGATCGTATCCAGCGGCAAAGGTATGGCAGGTGTCGTAGCAGACGCAGACTCTTTTCTTGTCCTTGACCGCCTCGATGAGCGCCGCAAGGTGCTCGAACTTATAGCCCAGATTGCTCTTCTGACCGGCGGTCGTTTCGAGGGCAATTTTCACCTTATAGCCCTTTGTCTTCTGGAAAAGGGCATTGATCGCAGCAGCGATTCTCTTCAATCCGGCTTCCTCCCCGCTGCCGACGTGCGCTCCCGGATGCATCACGATGAACGGCAAAGCGAGCTTCTCCGACCGCTCAAGCTCATCGAGCATCGCATCTATGGATTTCTGGTAAAGGGCGTCGTCGGGCGAAGCCAGGTTGATCAGATAGGAGTCATGAGAAAAGATCGGGTCTATTCCGGTCTCTTTTTTCGCTTGCTGGAACTGCTCGATTTCCTGGTCGGGGATCGGTTTGCCGAGCCACTGGTTGGCATTCTTGACGAAAATCTGAATCGTGTCGCAGCCGATGCTCTTCCCGCGAAGCGGGGCATTGAACACTCCCCCCGCTATGGACATGTGCGCTCCGAGTAACATGGCAATGCCCCCTCTGCTGTTCAACCTCACGCGCCGAGAAGCATCAGGGACAGGTCTGTGGCGAGACCCAGCTTCCCTGCTCGATGGCCAGGCGGTCGGCCTTCTTGTCGCATTATGTTCTTGGCCCGCTCACAGGCCCGGCCATCGTCTTGTCTCCACAGGCCGAACTATATTGGAAAGAGGAGAGAGGTGTCAACGTTGGTGGATGGGCATTTCGGCACGACAGGGACCGGACGGTGTGTTAGAATCTGCGGTCCGGCAAGCGCCGACCTTGTTCCCCTGGCGGGCCGAAAGACTGTGGACGGGCTTCGACGGGAGGAAAACGCGGGCTTCCGACGGGCGGCGGAGGCGGGGGCGCTTCGCCGAGGGATTCGATGCCGGTGTTGAGGAATTCGACTGCCTTGTGAAATCGGCGATTTTCAATTTCGATCCGCGCAAGGTCGTCCGCAAAGGCGGCGACCGTGGTGTCTCGACCGCCCATTTTTGCCTCATCCATCGAGCGATGGAGAAGCTCAACCCTCATCCGAACGTCGGGAGGAATCCCCGCGGGACCGGGCAAGCCGAAGCGAGGAGGCCCGGGGATAGCGCCCGCCAGTTCCTCCAGTTTCCTGTGCGTTTCTCGAATGACCGCCCGATATTGTGCGATTTGTTCCCGGCTTGGCTTTTTCCCCTCCTTGAGCGACTGCTTGAGTTCCTTCTCAAGCTCGTGCAGGCTCGCGGAAGAGCCGCCCAGTTCGGCGCCGACGGGACCCGGCATTGTCTGGGCGAGGTCTTTCAGTATGATAACGCACCTGCGCAGCGGACGGAGCGCCTCGTTGGGATTCTTCTCCAGCAGTCCGTCAACTTGCCCAAGGCGGTCAGCAACCTCGCGGAAGGCTTCGGGCGGGGGTTGTCGTCGAGGGAAGACTGGCTTTCCGAAAGGCTGAGGAACGACGAACCGCACCGTGAACTCGCTGGCAACCGCGATTCCGAATACGGCAAAGGTCGCCAGAATGATGATTCTCCATCTTCCCTTAATAGCTTCCAGGACGGAAGCTGCCCCAATGCATAGCGCGGGCAGCGATGGCAAGAACTTCCGGCACATGAACTGGAAGCTGTCCTCGCGGATGGTGCTGTAGCAGAGGTAGAACGCCCAGTACGCTGCAAGCCAAAGCCCTGCGAAGAGCGCCAATCGCCGCCGCTCTCGGCCCAAAAAGAAAAAGCCGGCCGGCGCCAGGACGATGATTTGGTAGCCGAGCAGCAATCGCGGCAACCCAACAGGGAATGTGTAGCCGAGGTTTCTCAGAGAGAACGTAGCATTCCGTCCGAAGAGGGAAAAGTATTCTGTGCCCTCGTGGGAGAAGCGGTAGGAATAACCCGCCGCGAGGATTTTTCCCATGGTGTGATAGTTGTAAAGCAGAAGGGGTACGATGCCGATGACAAGCCCGAGCGCGAGGGGAACGAGGGAGCGCGGGGCGAAGACCGGTCGCGGGGGTGAGCCGCCGACCGCTTGTGGAAGAGCCTTCGGAAATACCAAGATGCAGAGTTCGTAAAGAGCAATCGAGACGAAGAAGATCGCGTTCGTGACGCGAAAAACCACGCTCACCGAGAGGAGGAAACCCGCGAGAAGATGCAGCCACGCATTTCCCCTCTCCCTCGCCATCCAGTAAGTCCCCATCCCGAAAAGCCCGAATACGAAATACGCAAAGTCGCTCATATAGACCCGGTAAAGCCCGGTCAGGAACGTCGGGTTGAAAATCATTAGAAGGCAGGCGCTCAGAGCGATCCTTTCGCCCGCATATTTCCTCAACACGAAGAAAAAGAAAAGGACGCACCCGACCACGAGAAATACGTTTGTGTAGCGGTCGAGTTCAAACAAATAGAAGAGAGCCAACAAGCCGTAATAGCCCGGCGACCGCTCGTGGACGAATCCCTTCTCATTCCGAACCAGCGGAAAATGAAACTCTCCCCGCCTGAACCGCTCCGCCATCGCCTCGTGAATCTCCCCGATTTCCTCTTCCGAGCTGACGAAATGCCCGCGCGAGAAAGAAATCATCCCCGAATACCAGTCGTAGTCATCTGGCTCGACCAAGACAGTGGGCAGCATCAGCGATGCGACGCAAACAAGCGTCAGAGCCGTGAAGACAATCAACAATGAGCGGTTCATACACGAGCCCTCAGGGACAAATGGCTAAGGACGCTAATTCATAAATCCGGTGACGTATGGAACCCCCCGCGGAACGCGGGGCGGGGGACCCTCTTTTCGACCGCATACCAGGATGTACGGGATGGTCAAGACCGACGACCAGAGGAATCCGGTTCATCCTGTAAATCCTGTCGAGAAACACGTGATTGAATTTACGGACCAGAGCACTAAGTCGCAACATGCCTGACCTCAGCGATGGCGAGCATATCAGCACGGACACCGCAGGTCAATTTTTGCAGGCAGGGGGGTGTGGCTGTATTTCAGTGGGCGGATGGATGAATCCATTTGTCGAGAAGGCCCCGACGAAGGCGGGGCTGGGAGAGGGGGACGCTCTTTGGTTTACCGCCAGCTCAAGCAGGTGGCTATCAAGGGGGCGCCGGCTGATAGTCGTAACCGAATTAGCTCGACAGGGCCCCGCA
This sequence comes from uncultured Verrucomicrobiota bacterium, assembly GCA_964516325.1. GTDB lineage: Bacteria > Auribacterota > JABMQX01 > JABMQX01 > JABMQX01 > CAZFAP01. The sequence goes on along the minus strand of CAZFAP010000004.1, from coordinate 57,635 downwards.
TGGTCTGAACCCATTCGACGCTTCCGACTGGCGGCCTACTGGTTGCTTCGCGCGCCGGCGGAGTCAAGTTAAATGGCTGATGACCATCAACCGGGGGGAGATTATATGCGCGAATCCATCGAGCTGCAGGCTTTCAGTCGGGCTTCTCGCCAACAGGTTGACGGGAAATACGCCCCGAAAACCGAGCGAGTCCCCCCCGAGTCCCTGCTTTCATGCGAGGGGCACTCTTGTGTAGAATCGTCCCCACGAGTTCGCGGCGCGCATTCATGATTTCCCCCTCGTATGAAGCCGCAGGGTCCGCCCTTCTTGAAAGGGCAACGCGACGCATAGGATGCTGCAGCAGCCGACGAATCCGGATTATCCTGTAATCGTGTCCGAAAACACGTGATGGAACTTGTGAGCCACAGAGCTAAAAACAAACCTCCACACGAAAAAGATGTCGTAGGCTTGACCATGCTGATCGGGCTTGTGGTCACGATCGGCATCGTGGGGCTGGCGGTCGCGCTGACGACGAAAGACAGCACTCTCATAAAGAACCTTCTGTTCTGCTGGCTCGCGGCAGCGCTCTTTCTGGTTCTTGTTTTGACCGGCCTTTTTCGGGGAGAGTTTTTGATTCCGCGTTCCAGGATGACGCTTCCGCTCGGGGTTTATCTCTGTCTCGCCGCGGTCTCCACTTTGCTATCCCGCTACAAATACGCGAGCGTCCAGGAGCTACTGAGCATGGCATGCTGCGCGATGGTCCTCGTTGTTGCTGCGAGGGGCGTCACAAGCAAGAAAGCACTCATGGTTGTGCTCGGAGCCCTCGCGGTCGTTGCTTTCGTTGGTTGCATGTACGCGATCGCGCAACATTATGGTTTTGACCCGCTGTACGGTGAAGACGCATCGCTGCCAAGCTCCGAACGTTCGCTTTCGACCATGGGGCACCCGAATTTCTTTGGGTCGTTTCTGGTCTTGGCACTGCCGGTTTTGCTGAGCGTCTTTTTCGCGAGCCAGCGCCCGTTCGTGAAGGCCTCTCTCGTCATCTTGATCTGCGGAGCGGAGCTTTCTCTCCTCTACACGCAGTCGCGAGGAGCGTGGCTTGGGCTCCTCGGAGCATTACCGGCTTGGTTTCTTCTCTCTGTGCCGGAGAAACGGTTGAGACTGATTCTGGCGGCTCCGACGGTCGCCATCGCGGCGGGCATGTTCGCGCTTCTCACGACGGAGGAAGCGAGAGGATATGTCATTCTCTGGGCGCTTCCGTTCTGGGTTGCGGCGGCGATTGTGCTCCGGGTTCTGAGCCGTCAAAGGAGGGTCTGTTTCACGAGCAACTCCGCGTGGGCGGTGTCGCTTCTGGCGACGGTTATTTTCGCGTCCAACGGGCTCGTGAACCGAGACGAAATCCGGGGCAGGATGAAAGCCGCGTTTGAGGTGGAGAAGGGTTCCGTGCGGGCAAGGAAAGTAATCTGGGCGGGGACGCTGAACATGGTGAAGGCGCGTCCCATCTTCGGCTGGGGGCTGGGGACATTCAGCATCTATTTCCCTCGATTCCGAGACCCCGCGACAGCCGTAAAAATCATGCCCAACACCCTCCACGCTCATTCTGAGTACCTGGAAATAGCGGCGGAGATGGGGGTGATCGGGCTGGCGGCGTTCCTGTGGATAATCGGGGCATTCTTCTGGGAAAGCCTGCGGAGAACAAGCCGGGCCGGGAACGAGCTTCATCGCCTCGCACTCGCGGGGTTGGCGGCGGGCTGCGGTGCGATCTTACTTCAGGCAGTCGTGTGTGTAACGACGCGATGGGTTGTGGGGCGATTCTTCCTTTGGCTGGGCTTGGGGTTGGCGATGGCTGTCGGCGGGATGAGCGGGCTGGCCGGCACGGAGAAAAGTAAAACGAGAAGAGGCGAGGTCATTGCCAACGAGAGGGGGCGGTTCTACCGGATCAAGGTCAAGCCCATCAGGAAGCCGATCCTGCGTGCCATCGTAGTCCTCGCAGTCGGCGGCCTCCTATTCGCGGCCGGATGGTGGGAAAAACGAATCTGGGACTCTGCCGTTCTGACAAGGAGAGGTGAAGGCTACCAGACCGCCGCGGAGAACGTGCTGTTGCGCGGCCTGTCCGCCGAGAAGCTCGTCGCCGCACTGGACAGGAAAAGAGCGTTTCTGGATGAGGCAGCCAGGCACTATGACGACGCGGTCCGACGGAATCGCTATAATCTATCCGCGTACTATAAGCTTGCCCACTGCTATAATCTTCAAGGGAAACTCGAGGATTCATTGCGGGCGTACCTTCGCATGGCGGAGTTGGCTCCGGACGGCTCGGACATTCATTTCAATGTCGCAACGGTCTATGCGAACATGCGGCGGTGGGAAGACAGCAGGGAAGAGTATGAGACCGCTCTGAGGATGAAGATCGGGCCGTTGACCCGGCTGGGTTTGGCGAGGGCGTACGAAAACCTCCACCTCCTTGAGAAGGCGAAGGAGCAATACGAAGCGACACGGAAAGATTTCCCGGATTATCGGGTCCAGGCGCTGAACGGCGTTGCTGCTATGGACTTACGGCGAGATGCCCCCGCGGCAGCAATGGAGCGTTATAAGGAGGCGATTGAGAGCGACCCGGAGGACGCGGACGCCCGCCTCGGCATGGGCCTGGCTTATCAGATGATGGGCAATTTTCACAAGAGACGCGGAGAGGATTCGCAGGCTATCGAGTATTATCAGAAGAGCATCGCGGAGCAGGAGATAGCCGTCAGGAACAGGCCAGAAAGCGTGCCGAGCCGAGCGGCGCTGGCGCTTGTCTATGCGGAAGTGCGACGTTTCGAGGATGCGCTGGGTCAGCTTCGCGCGGCGTCCAATATCCGACCGAACGATCCATTGCTCAGCCTGAACCTCGGAAAAGTCTATCGCAGAATGAACGAGCCGGAGCGGGCTGTGGAGGCGTTCCGGCGTACGATGGAACTTGATTCACACGGGCCGTTTGGGGTCGAGGCGAGCACCCAACTGAAAATGATGGGCATCGAGAGATAGCCAGGCGGCGTCTAACACAACGTGCATCAAGAGCGAAGAGACTGGCAAGACTTGGGTCGCGGCCCGGAACTGAATGGCCACCAACGCAATGGGAGAAGGAAAATGGGTTATCCGACGGTTCGCATGAGAAGGATGAGGGTCAATGACAAGCTGAGACGGATGGTTCGGGAAACACGGCTATCCCCAAGCGATTTTGTGCTGCCCGTCTTTGTCTCGGAGAAAATCTCCGAAAGACAGCCAATCGAGTCCATGCCGGGTTGCTTTCAGATTCCCCTCAGTGATGTGGTCGGAGACGTGAAAGAGGCCGCGCGGCTCGGCATCCCCGCGGTCATTCTTTTCGGCATTCCAAAGAGAAAGGACGATCGCGCGTCGGAGGCGTACAACAAAGATGGCGTCGTCCAGAAAGCCGTAAGACAGATAAAGGACAATGGCGTCGAGAGCGTGGTCATCACGGATGTGTGTCTGTGCGAATACATGAGTCACGGCCACTGTGGACTCGTTCGCGGCGAAGGAAAAGGAGCGACTATGGATAACGACGCCACGTTGGAACTCCTGGCCAAGACAGCGGTTTCGCACGCGGCATCGGGCGCCGATATCGTGGCGCCGAGCGGGATGATGGACGGGGCTGTCGCCGCCATTCGTAGAGCGCTGGATGACGAGAACTTCCCCATGACCGCAATTATGTCTTACTCAGCAAAATATGCTTCCTCCTTCTACGGTCCCTTTCGCGACGCCGCAGAATCCCCTCCCGCGTTTGGCGACCGCAAATCCTATCAGATGGACATTGCGAACTGGCGGGAAGCGATGCGGGAGATGGAACTGGACATCGAGGAAGGCGCGGACATCGTAATGGTGAAGCCGGCGCTGGCGTACCTGGACGTGATTTGCCGGGCGAAGGAACGTTTCGACGTGCCGATAGCGGCCTACAATGTGAGCGGCGAATATGCTATGGTGAAGGCGGCAGCGCAGAAAGGATGGATTGACGCGACGAGCGCCATGGTCGAGATACTAACCGGCGTAAAAAGGGCGGGCGCCGACCTCCTCATCTCCTACTGGGCTGCGGAACTGGCGAGCTACTTACGGCCAGCGTAAAAAATGTTCTGGAGCATCACCTCGTCGTGCTTGGTGAGCTTCAGGAACTCCATGTGAGCGTGATAGACCGGTTTGCCCTGGAAGACGATGCACTCTGCGTTGGTTACCTTGGCGCACAAAACCCTGTCGGTGTCGCTATCGGGATCCCTAAAAGTAATGCAAATATGGCAGTTATCAGAGAGCGGCTCGGTGGTGAAGAGGCGGCCCCCGTGGAGGTTAATGTCCTGAATATAGGCTCTATGCGGGGAGGTCCTTCCAAGGAGTCTCTTTCTTTGGATGATCACCGGCAGGTGCTTGTGAAAGGTACGGTCAACGTCCAGTGTACCCATCTGGCCCACCCCCTTCTGGGTGTTTCGCGACGATAGTTGCCGTCCTTGCTAATCGCGAAATTAGCATGGTGAGCATGCAACGTCAAGAGATTTCTTCGCCGGGCACTAATGCCCAAGTTGCGGGGGGGACTTACCGCAGGGAGCGCCGAAGGCGCCAGGAACGAATGGGAGGTGACAGAGGGTTCCCTTTGGGGACTGCGGTTGCATGCGTAACTCACGATTTTGGAATGAGGTGAGAGATGAGTGTGGATTTGAGGACTCTGCTCCAGCAAGTCGTTGAAAGAAACGCTTCCGACCTTCACATCACGGAAGGCGAGCCGCCGATTCTGCGGATTAATGGGGAACTCGTCTCCATAGAGGGCTCGAGGTTGACCTCCGACGACATGAAGCGGATGATTTACAGCATCCTGACGGACAGACAGAAGGTGAAGTTTGAGGAGGAGATGGAGCTGGATTTCTCCCTGTACATTCCGAACATAAGCAGGTTTCGCATAAATGTGCACCAGCAGAGGGGTTCCGTCGAGGCGGCGTTTCGCGTCGTCCTCCTCAACATCCGAAGCCTTGAAGAACTCGGACTCCCGCCCATTGTGGGGAAACTCGCCCTGAAACCCAACGGAATGGTCATCATCACCGGACCAACGGGCATGGGGAAAACAACGACGCTGGCGGCAATGGTTGACCTGATTAACACCGAGAGGAGCTGCCTGATCGTCACGATCGAGGACCCAATCGAGTACCTCTTCAAGAACAAGAAGAGCGTCATCAAGCAGAGGGAGGTCGGGTCCGACACTCATTCGTTCGCGGCCGCCCTGAAGCACGTCCTGCGGCAGGACCCCGACGTCATACTCATCGGGGAAATGCGAGACCTGGAGACCATCGCCACAGCGATCACCGCCGCCGAGACGGGGCATCTGGTCCTGAGCACTCTCCACACGCCCGACGCCCCACAGACCATTGACAGAATTATTGACGTTTTCCCGCCGCACCAGCAGCAGCAGGTCATGGTGCAACTGGCGGGTTGCATCCAGGGAATTGTGGCCCAGCAGCTTCTCCCGCGAAAGGACGGGAAGGGGAGGGTCGTAGCGACGGAGATCATGGTGGGCACCGATGCCGTCCGCTCCTGCGCGCGAGAGCGCAGGACGCACCAATTGGCGACAATCATCCAGACCGGCTCCCAGTATGGCATGGTTACGATGGATAAGTGCCTGAAGGACCTCTATCTTCGCGGTATCATCAGTTACGAGACGGCGATCGCGCGCGCGAAGAATATCCAGGAATTCCGGAACCTCTGATGATGGAGAGAGGCGAGCGAATTCGGCTGCTGATCGGGGTAGGTCTGATCATTGCCTATCTCTTCTTCTCGCGGACTCTCCCTTTCGCTTTCGAATCGTTGTGGGTCGTCCTCATTTCGTGGGCAATCATTGCTGCGTTCATCGCTCCGCCGCTCGCCACCCTTTTCAGCGAGAGGCTGCTTGAGCATCTGCTTCGTCGCCACGCCGGAAAGATAGCGAGAGAATACTCGGTCGCAAGAAGCTTCGCGGCGCAGGGGGAATTTGAAGAGGCGATTCAGGAGTACCGGCGAGGCTTGGAAAAGGACCCCGAGAACGTGATGCTCCGCCTGGAGATTGCCGAGATTCTTTGCCGGGACATGAAGGAGTACCGCCGCGCGATTTCGGAGCTGGAAGAGTGCCTGAAGGTGCGGTTGGGCGAGACGCAGGGCGCCTCGGTTCTGAACCGCATCGCGGATATCTACGAGATCAATCTGGGCGACGAAGAGGCGGCTCTTGCCACACTCAGGAAAATAGCCCAGAACTGGCCCGGGACAAAGGTCGCTCAGAGGGCACGGCAGAGGATTGAAAGCATGCAGTACCCCAACGAAACCGCCGGGTGATTGACGGGGCAAGGAATTCTGATGGATATGCTCACGCCGCAGACTCGGTCGCAATCTCAAGGCGGGTGTTGAAATGAGAGGCATGCTGAAAGCCGTTTGGCTGGGGAGCGTCCTGGCCTTGGTCGTCGCACTGATCGGCGTCCGCATCCTGTTCGCGGAGCAGTTCGGATGGGGACTCTTCCTCGCCATCATAATCCTCGTCTTCATAGCGGCTCTGACCTGCTATCCTCTCGCGGGGGCCGTATCGGGCGGCCTCATCAACAAGCTCTACGCCCCGGATAAGGGGAAAACTAAGAAAGACTACTCGCGGGCGAAATGGCTGGCCACCCAGGGGCAATTCGAGGAGGCAATCTCCGAGTTTCGGCTCGCACTCGAGGAGGAGCCCGAAGACCTCGGATTGCGATTGGAGATTGCCGATATCTACAGCCGGGAAATGAAGGACTTTCGTCGGGCGATCTCTGAACTGCAGGTGTGCCTGACACTGCCGATCAGCACGGCGCAGGCCGCTTCTGTCCTCAACCGCATTGCGGACATTTACGAGACGAACCTCCGAGACACGGAAGCCGCCATCGCAACGCTCTCAAAGATCATCCAGAACTGGCCGGGGACAAAGCTTGCCCAAAGAGCAGAGCAGAGGGTCGAAAGCCTCCGCCGGGAAGCAGGGAACTCGACGGGGCAAAGACCTACGACGGGCCCAGAAGGGGCAACGTAGTGCTGAAGTTCATAAGTTCAATGGCGTCCTGTTTGACAGCATTTACAGGATGACCCCGATTCGTCTGGTGCCGCTTTACGGCATCCTGTATATCCCCTGATCCCGTCAAAAAGAGCGTCCCCCGCCCCGCCTTCCGCGGGGGTTCATACGTTACTGGATTTATGAGTTAGTGTGCTTACTACTTGAAGCACAATGGGGCGGGCGCCGCGGCGGGCGACTACGCGTGATCCCACCCGATCAGGGCGCGGGAAGAGTCTGAGATTCCGCGATAACGCCTCACTTTCCTCAAGAGAAAGACTCCGGCCCTCCCGACGGACATCGGGTTTCCACTCAACCTCCACGACCGGCGTAAACCAACGTAAACTGAAATGGTCATGTCCCCTTCGCAAGAACGCTGTTTCCGACAGGTTCATTTCCTTTGCCACGTTCTGCCTCCAGTCGTCATCGCGTGCCTTTTTCAGGATGCAGACCGCAGCCGGATTCCCTGCAAAGGCTCTGTCCGTGAACGCATCTACCTGGAAAATCTCTTCTCCCACTTACTCCTCCTTTCCGTCTCCAAAATGGCCCTGAACGACCCCATCGTCGGAGCCAATCGGCTGTTCGTGAACCGGCGCCTTACCGTTGACGAGTATCGCGGGTTGTCAACCGAGCATGTTGACATTTGCCCTCGGACCTGTCCTGCCCCTGATTCGTCCATGGGCACGCGGGCATCTTACAGGGTCCCTCCATTCATCCGTTCGACTTCTTCACTCGAGCGACCAGAACCTTACGGCATATGGGTCGAAGTGGACTCGCAGTTGCTGGGTTCCTTTTTTGAGTTCCGCGAGGCGTTCAAGATGGAGGCGCGCGTTCTCGTCTGCGCTGGGAGCCAAAGCATCAAGAACGAGATGCCGCACCTTCATGTTCTTCTGCAGGTTCTCCAGCGAGAGTGCCACGTCCGCCGGTGATTCTGAGAAATTCCAGAGCAGAAGATTGTAGGTCTGAAGCTTGTCGTCGTGCGTCATGAATCCGTGGACGGCCGCGTCGGAAGAAGCAAGACGCAGTCGTTCGCCGGCGAGACGAGAAAGCAGCTTGAACGCGAAGTAGGACGGCCGCACGTTGTTCTGGTAGTCGAACAGGCCATCGAACTGGGGCATCCGATTCCACCACCTCGTCATGAAAGCAGTTCCCTGCGGCGACATGAACGGTGCGAACCGTTCATAAGAAACGTGATAATCCCGAATGTGGTAATAGCACGAGTAGTCAAGCCCTGCCTCTTTCATCTGCCAGATGACCTCTGCAATGAAGCACGGTTGGAATCGTGCATCGAGCGGAGGATTCATCAAGTCCATGTTCCACTCGTCGAGGATCGTCTCCGGCTTCAAACCGGGGTACTTCTTGAGCAGGTCCTGGACGTAATGAATGGTTTCGCGAATCTGCCCCGGATCGCTGCTGTAAATGTGCCAGGACACGAAGTGGAGGGGCACACTCTCCTTGTCGCAAAGACTCAGCAATGCGGGAAATATCGGTGAGCGAACGCTGGCTAAAGCCGGTCCCCCGACCCGCGCCTCGGGATCCGCTCGTAAAATGGCAGCGGCGGTCCGCTTGTAATAGCGCACGTAGCTCTCCGGTTGGAAACGATAGGGGCAACCGCCGCTCTCGCCGATGTCCGGCTCGTTCGTAATTTCCCAGTAGCGAATTGCGGCGCCCGAGTCGCGGTAATGCTTCACGAGGTTGTAAACCAGCCGCTCCCATTCCTCGTAGTCGTTCGGCTCAACAACATCCTGATTCACGACGGGGAAAAGCACTCGCGGTTTGAAGCAAATGCACATGAGCGGCTTGGCGCCGGTTTTCAGGATCGTGTCAACGGAACGGTCCAGCGTCGTGAAGTGATAGCGACCGCGCTCGGGAAGAAGGTCGAAATACTCCTGGACAAACAGGCGGATCAGACACGGACGCAGCGCGCGAATCTCCGGAATCCGATCCGCCCACATCGGTTCTTCTGACAGGCCGCCCTGCCCGAGGGCCATGCGGTCTATCTCGAGCGGTCCGAGCCGTTCAGCAAACGAGATTGTGATAGAGGTCTCACGCGGTTGCGCACAAACTGCTTGAACGCCCAGCAAAGCGATGAAGAAGACGCCAATAACACGCTTCATAACGTCCCTCCTGTTCTCAATAATTCACCTCGATGAGATACCGCTGCGCTGTCGGGTTGTTGATGCGAACCCATTCCTTCTCGACATCGAAGTCCGTCCAGGATTGACCGTTGACACTGACGGATCGCATCGGGGTTGCTTGAGGATGGCGAAAGCGGACGAGCAGGGCCTTCGGCTGGCGGGGACCGGATGGTCTGATCTCTGCCGTGATTCTACCGTTGTTAGCTCTACTCTCGACGGTCGCCGAGAGGGTTCCGTAATAAGTGGGTGCGCGCTCGACTTCGACTCTCTTGCCATCCTCCAGCCACCTCCTCGGAGTAGCTGCGAAAAGAAGCACGGTGTCGTCGTCTCGCTCTTGAATGAGCATGTTGCGATACAGCTCAAACCAGGCGCCGTCCGTGCTTGGCGGCCCGAAGAACTGCCCCCAGCCCCAGCGATGTTCCACCGGCTCGAGGACGGTGTGGCTGAAGGCGCACGCCATATAACTGTAGAACGCGCGACTGGCGCCCTTTGGGTCGTCGCGCAACAGATAGACCGTCGCCTGCGGGTTATAGACCGGCTCGTTCGCCATGCCCCAGCCCTTGAAATATAGGTTGTCCTCGTGGTCGTGGAGGAGATAGGTGGCGAGGGGACCACTCGGATCGAGCGCCTTCAAACGAGGGAGGTGAAGCGGTCCCGTGTCCACGTCCGTCGGATACCAGACCTCGATCAGGCGACGCGGGGTGAGCGCGTCCGCGGGGACGTATGGAATCCAAGTGTGATCGCGCAACTGCACCAACGGTGAACGTATGCAGGCCTGGGCAAAGCCGCGATCAGTCGCTTCATGCATCGCCCTGGCTGCGCCGCGAAACTCCTCCGCACGCGGATGCCCGATTTGCCGTAGCAGCCTCCCCAGCACGTCGAAACCGGCGTAGAAATAGGCTTGATTGAATGACCAAGCTCTCGCCTCATGCGTCAGATCATTCAACGGCGCCAAAACCAGTCCCTTACCCGGCCCTTCGACTTCAGAAGCCTTCTTCATTTCGGCGAGACACCCGTCCGCGGCTTTCAGAGTCGGAGAAAGGAGTTGCTCCAGGTCGTGCCTGCTGCCTGAAAGAAGGCAGTGCTTGGCGGAGGAATAGACCATCGCCGGAGTGTAAACGCCCCAGTTCGCGAAACCGACAATCCGCCCGTCCTGCTGCTGGTTGCTGCCATAGATGGTAAGGAGTTCCTCCAGGGAGAGGTCATGGTATCCGCGCAGGTCATAGAGCATGTAATCCACGTAAACCGCTTGATTGACCGGCCACGGGACGCCGTTCTGCTCGTAGGCAAAATTCGAGTAGGGCAGGTCAATCCGGACGTTGGGTTCCCGCCCACCATGTCGTCGCGGTAGCCGCAACGCGTGCCAGAGGTTGGCTCGGAACAGGTCATTCACTACCTTCTCTGGAACGCGGAACTGAGCCCCGCGGGAAAGAAAGTCCAACCAGAATCGCCTTGTGCTCTGGCGTGCGACGGCGTAACCAAGATTCAGGAGTCTCTCACAATCCCCCGGCTCGACGACAGGCGACGGCAGTTTCACGATGAATTCGCGTGAGCCGAGGGCGGCGAGGTCAAGCGGAACCTCGACGTTGACGTTCCGGTGAATCACCTCTGCCCTGTCGTCTCTTTTCTCGGTGGATTCCAGGAGCTTTACGTCGGCATCGGTTCCTTCGATGGTCAGGAGCACCCGGTGAGATTTACTGTCCTCGAGCAGAATGTTGCCTGCGATCCGCTGCGCGGCGAGGACGACTTCCTGCGCCTTCGGAAACTGCCGGAGATGGTTTAGAGGGAGAGAGAGCATGCGCGGCTCACCGCGCGATTCTGTCAGTTTGACCTTCTGGAGGAGAACCATTGGGATGTCGCCTCGACGCTCCGGCGGCGGTCCATTCAGCGGATACGCGAACTGCTCGATTTCAATGGCGATTCCATCCTTTTCGAGCGCGGTCGTCATAATCGGAAGCCCGTCATCGAGCTTCTGCCCTTTCCACGTGAACCCGCTGAGATCGAACGCGAACCGGAATTGGCCGGGATTGCCCAGGTCACTGCGCACTCCGGCGAGGCGGTCTATGCCGAACTTGTGAATGGCGCTGTCCCACGTCAGGCCGACGATGTGGTTGGGATGGTCGTTTCTCGGATCGCCCATATCCGCCCAGAGGGAGATGAACTGCTCGTAGGTCGCCTCCGGCTCCCTGCGCACGCGGTTGAGCACGCGCTGCCCCTTGAATGGCTCCAGGGACTTCTTGTGATCCTCGAATGAAACCAACGGCTCGCCAGCCGTGAGAAAAACGTCCATCTCGGGCGCCCAGATGGCCCTGTTGCAAATCAACTGGTCAACGGCGACGGAAAAGCCCCGCGTGCCCTCGCTATTCATTTGCAGCGTGAGGACCAGAAGATCGGGATCGAACGCGGGATCCTGCCGCAGCCGATTTGCCGCCTCGGGGTCGCCTTCGCGCAGTAGGTGCGTCCAGATGACGTGCTCTTTTCGCTGGCGATTGGGAGGCTGCTTCGGATAGACCAAAATGAATTCGCAGCCATCCACATCGCTGGCGCCTGCCGCGCCCTGCCAGGCGCCGTCCTTGAAGCCATCCGTTGGCTCAAGCTGCATGGGCTTCGGCTTGGTGACCTCAAATCCATTGGGCGCGAGTCTGAGGAAGTACGGAGCGCTCGAGGTCGCCTCATGTCCCCAGGAAACGCTCACCTTGAGCTGCTCGGGAACGTCGGAACCGTGAGCTTGACCAAGCAAAACGACAGAAAGGATAACGCCGATCGCAACATGTCTCATGGGACCCACCTCTTCGGAGTTCTTGGTTGCCGCGTGTCAGGGCATTTGATCGGGCAAGTCTATGTACGCGCCGGAAAAAACGAGACCGCTCTGGATTGGGAGCACGACCTCAACCGCGTTCGATTGATCGAGTTTCACCTCTTCGCCGAGGTCCGCGAAGAAGCAGCGGGTCACGCCGCCTCTCTGGAAACGCTTCGTCTTGAATGGACGGGCGGTCTTTGAGACGCCATTCAACGTGACTGTCAGCCGGCCACCGGAGGCTCCGGGAACGGAGAGGTGGTCGGACACCCAATTGTTGTTCAATTCTTCCAACTCATCCTTCAGCAGAAACACCATGTAAGCCTTGTCGTAAGCCCACGGCTCCTCCGACCAGGCGGACTCCGGAACCGCGGGGGACAAGAAACGTTCTCCGCCGTTTGGAAACGTGAATCGAGCGCGGAGTCTCGCGAATTCGGACGTTTTCTCTGTGATTTCCCATTTCCCGACGTACCGCCTATATTCGGCAACGCGCGCATTTTCCGGTTGAACCGGTGCACTCCTTCCGCTGCTGGAGGCAGGAGCAATCCAAAGAATGCGAACTTGTTTCGCAGGGACCGTAACACGAAGCTTCTCACCGTTCAGATACATGCCATCGGCGGGACCTTGCAGCGTCATGCCGCCGGGATAGACTTCCTCCACCGTCAGTCGTTCCGACGCGGACACGTCCAGCGACAGAGTCAGGTCAGCGATTTGCTCGACGGGTGAGGGATTGAGCAAGAACACATGTCCCCGGTCCTTTCGAATATGAGCGAATCCCGACAAGGCTTCCGCATTCCCCTGCCAGACGTCGGCGAAGTGCAGCGACCTGTCGAAGAGCTTGTCGCCTTGCCTCAGGTAATCCTTATTCTCTCTCGCCCAGGACAACCAGCGACGGGCAAATTCGATTTCACTTTCCGGCATGTCAACGGGAACATCGTTGAAAGTCACCTGAGCTGCCATCGCGATGGCGCTTAGCATCCCATAGCGGAAGCCCGCCCGGTCGTGGCGATGCGTCTCCTGTCCAAAATGATTGACACAGTTAATCATTCGGAACCACGGCCGCAGAAAGACCCAATAACCCCCGACAACCCAGGCACGATTCATCCCGGCATAAAGGCGATCGAGATGAATGTCTGGCTCAACGCAGGACCAGTGGTCGCCGTCAATGCCGCCATAGAATATTCCGTGCGCGCGGCTGTCTTCGTGTCGAACATACTGAGGATTTGTGAATCCGCCGTCGGCGCCCAGCATGATTCCCGGGCTCGCCTCCTTTAGCTCCTGACGAAATCGCAGCATCCGTTGACCCTGCGCATAGATTGAGTATTTGCCGGGCAAATGGCCATGCCCCGCTTCAGAACATGGCCAGACAGCCAAAAAGTCTCCCCAGTGCAAAGCCTTGAACTGGTGCGCGCGCGTTAATTCAACCATCCTCTTGAAATAGGCTTCCGCTTCCGGAGAGAGCTTGCAGCGGTGCGGTCCCAAATTCACGCCGAGACCTCCATAGAAGTCGCCGCCGGACCCAAAATCCGTCCAGAAACCGGTACCGATGGCATGGCGTTGGGCGAGGTCCACGGCCCGCTTGACCCACTCCGCGGGCATCGCCGCTGCCTCATGCGTGGGTTCAAACAGGTCCATGTAGCGAATCCCGAGCTTCTGAGCTGTCGCCATGAAGCGCTCCGACCATTCGGGACGTTCACGAATTTCCCTGATCCCGAACTTGGCGGACCAGGCTTCACAATAAACGTCGGGCCATGCTTCTGGCAGCGGTGAAACCTGTGCGTGGTATTCCACGACCCACTCGCGAACGCCGCGGTCCCAACCTGCTACGGTCTCCCCTCGCTTCTTGAACACGCCGACTACCGCCCTCTCCGACTCAAAGGTCTGCCCCGGCTTGACGGCGGCTGCGGGGAAATAGACGAGCGTATCGCCGCGATGCTCCCAATAGACCGTTTCGAGGCAGGAGAAGAAACCGCCCTTTTCCAGAGTCGAAACGGGGTAGGTCAGTTCTGCTCCCGCCATCAGGCCCACCGGGCGGGGAAGTCCGAGCGATGAAACAACCACGTCTCGGACGAGCAGGTCCGAACCCGCCTTATTCGAGAGCGTCAGCCACTTGTGATAGAAATGGTCCTGGCGTCGCAGTTCGTAGTGGATTGCAGCATCGAGGTTCTCAGAGGTCAGTTCAAATCGCACGCGGCAGCACTGATCGTCGGAACCGGCAGCGTCCATCCGACGAAGCTTGAAGTCGGCAGACGTCAGTTCTCGATCATCCGTGCGAATCAGGAATAACCGGGAACCCGGCGTCGAAACCGCGTCACCCGTAACACGGTTGACCACGCTTGTCTCCTTGAGCACCGCCGACGTCGAGAGCTCAAGTTGAACGAAACCATTCCTCAGCCTGCACGTGTTCGGATCGGGCTGCTCGACGAGACACGGTTCATTTGCCCAGCGGCTTTCGGAGACAATCAAGGTCGGCGTGAGCGTATCCGTGAAGATGCGCGTTTGCTTTGGCTCGATGATCAAGGCACCTACCACATCCAGCCCGCAGTCGCCGGTGGGCGGCTCATTGTAGGGCGGTCCCCGTCGCGCCGCACCCGTCAGTCTGTTCGGAGAACTGACCCACTGAAACGGAACGTCCTCGAACGCCTCCAGCTCGCAGACATAAATGCCCAGTCTGTCCGGCGAGCGGCGAGCTTCCGGGTCCGGCGGCTCCGTGAAAAGAAGCCTGATTCGAGAGGTCGTAACGGGCAAGAAGACGTATCGGACCACAGAAGTTTCTTGTCCCAACACTTCGGCGTCGAGGTCGTTCCACTCCGAGTTCTGCCAACATTGCAGCCGCGCCCATTGCTGGGTGCGGGCGACCGCCGGCCCGCGAACCATCCGCCCGTCGAAGTAACGGACAATGACGCTGGCGATGCGCCGCGCCTCAGCCCACTCGACACCCAAATCGGCGGGGAGGCTCTCGGCGCGGACCATCCAGTACGTATGAAAACTGCCGTCATTCGCCTTGTCCGGCTCCTGCCCGCAGATGGTCGGGACTCCCGGTTCCCAATTTCGCGCGGTTCCATCACGCCCGACCAGGGCGAGATTCTCCTCCGCGGGACAGAGCTGCGCCACGGAAACAACCGTCGCAGCCACGATGCTCAAAGTGGACGACGTCCAGCGCAACCTCGACGAGAATCTGTTCATGTGTTTTTCCCTCGGAACTTTGTTCAGAGTCACTGCCAAAACGACTTTCCGCCGCTCAGAGGGGTGTTCCAGGAATCTGCCGGTTTTTCAGAGGACGCCTATCGGCTCGTTTTGGCCAATTCCTGCGCCTCTGTGGCAATTCTCTCAAATATCTCTCGCGCCTTTCGATAACGCTTGTGGGCGGCTTCCCGGTCGTGCGGGAAATATCGGCTCCACGCTCCGCCAGGAGACGTCTTTTCCAGCAAGTTGTCAATCCACTTCAGGAAGAAATTCGCGTCATCCGCGCTCGCGCGGATCGGGGCATCATCAACGATTGCAAAGACAGCCGCGGTATGCGCTTGATGCCCATCACGGCCCATCCGCCGGGCGCAAAGCCATCCGCTCCTCGAAAAACTCACAGTCGTACTTAGAACCGCGGGAGAATCCGGCGTCACCGAGGCTTGTTTCAGAGCAACGACCGATCCGTTGGCAACCAGCTCAATCGTTCCCGTCAGATTTCGCCTTGCCGTCCACTTGACGTTGACTTCGACAGTCCCACCGCCCGTCAGCTTTGTCTCGTCGCCGGGAAAAGCGTTGCCGCTTGCCTTCAACTCCAGAAACTCATTGTGTCCATTTCGGGAGATGATAGTTCTTCCTCTCGCAATGCCCTCGATCCATTTCCGATAGGTGAGGTCTCCCTGAACGCGAACGTATGTCAGAAGATCGCCAATGGGTCTGCCGAAATTGAATGAATAGTCCGTGCCCGCGGCTAATCCAGGGCGGAAGCCGCAATTCAACAAGCGATAGTAAGCGTGTATCGCGTGCTCGTTCCCATCCACATCCTCCGACACAAAATCGCAAGCGCCCAGGGCTGCCTCCACGGGATATTCCAGCGGCGCACACCCGTCCAGGTCTTGGGGAACGCCTTCCTCGAGGTACTGAAGATGTGCAAGACCGGTTACCGCATTTTGTTTCCTCGCCCAGTCAAAAATCGGATAGGTATATTCGGCAGGAATCGTACGAGCATGCGTGAGACCCAAAGCGATGACGTGCCCCCCAATCACTTTGTGTTCAACCGTCCATCCCACCGGGTCGTAATGCCATTCCGCGTCCCAGTGCACAAGGCGTCCGGGCTCGGAAACCGGATCGTCCGATCCGTTGACACGAGGAAGGTCTTCCGCTGGGTCTTTGACTTCCCCGTTTCCCATATCGGCGAGCAACGATACCACCGCGACATCGTTTTCGCTCATCCCCTCATAGATCGCTGAGACCGGGATGGGCGGCCCGCCGCCGCTTCGATGCACGTGCATATCTCCGGCGTACCAGCCCGGGGCTTCTGGATTCACCCAGAGGGTGTATGTAGCGGATGCTATGTCACTCTCCACACCGTCGTTCTTGAAAGCGCGCGCCCTGATGGCCGTTGTCCTGCCCAACCTTAACGGGACCTCGTACAACGAGGACGATTCAGTCGGCTCACTTCCGTCGGCCGTGTAGCGAATGGCAGCGCCAGGAGTGGCACAGGTAATAGCGACGCATTGCCCCTGGGGGTACGTCCCGCTGTTGGGGTCAAACACCGGTGCCGCGACACCGGGGGAGCCGGCGCCAGCGAGGGTGAAAATGCACTCCGCCGGAATCACGACGGAGAATGCGTCCGATTGCACCGTAACATCATCGCCTTTCTGAAGGTCCGCCAGGCTGCTGGTGTAATAGACCTCCAGCTCCGATACGTTTGGGAGGTTAAGCAGCTCCCCTTTCAGCCGCATGTCGGTTCCGCGCCGGCTCTCGCCAACAATCGCTAATTTCCCAGAAACCTTGTCGTGGAACGCCAACACGGTAAATTGCTGAGTCGAACCGGACACCCCAATCCGCCGTGAGCCGGGCGGGACGAATTTCGAAACCTGGGCGATGGCATAAAAATGCTTTCGAGGCGAGTAGGTGCGGGTGCTCTGATCGAAGCCCAGTGTGCCCCAAAGACTCCAGGTGCTCGGCGGATGCTCATAGACGCTGTCGTAGGCTTCCCAGACAAGAGCCGCAGTCGCGCCGCCCTCCAGGTGCTGCAAGAGGTATCGAACGCACTCGCTCGCAAACTGATAGTCATAGACGCCGAGTTGTCCATTGTCCAGCCCGTTGCGCCAGGCGTTCCATTCCGTCATCCAGAAACCGCGGTCCGCGTAGGGAGAATTCTTGATGACCTTCTCCGCGTCGGTATCTTGACCCGAATAGCTGTGCAAACCGAAATGAGCCACCCTGGACATGATTGCGGCGTCCGCCATCATCTTGGGCATGTAGTCATTCAACCCCGAACCCATCCCCGCCACGTCCGGAGCGACGATGCGAATGTTGTCCAGACCAACCGCGTCCAAGCGTTGGATCAATTTCTTGAGAACACGCACGTATTGCTGGGGCGAAACCGTTGGGCCTTCATTCCTGATGTTTGGCTCATTCATGGGGGCGAAAATGCCAAACTTGAGGTGGCGGACATTCCTCGCATAGTACAGAAGGGACACGACCATCTCCACCCACTCGTCCTCTTTGTCCTCTTTGATGACCTCTCGCCCCATCCATGCAGGAAGACGCCCCATTAAATTGATCATGACGCCGTCCGTCATGCCATTATGATTGAGATAGGCGATCAGGTCCCAGACCTTTTGAAACTTGGGCTTTTCGTATATCGAGCGGTAATACGTCCAGTTGAAAACGAACGGATTCCCGTCGTCGTTTTTGTCCTCCCAATCCCGTTCCGTTTCGACGACCACGCGCCAGATCGTCGCCCGAAGCGTATTGGTCAATAAGTCTATCGCTGGTTTCAACTCCTGACCATTCCAACTCGCCGAATTCGCGTTGACGCCAAAGCCATCAATGCGCTGAAACTGCTGCGCTCCGTCAATCCTGACATTCACCTCCGTCATGGTTGGCTGGCCCTCGCTGCAAGCGACGGAAAATAGGAAGACTGCCAGACAACATGTCGCCGGGAATCTCTTCACGCTAAAAGGGCCAAGTCCGTTTTGAGACACGGTTTCTCGTGAACGCATCGTACCCCTCCCGATAACTGGAGAACCCTCATTTCGGCGCTGAAGCCTGCCACGAATTCCTTCGCGAGCCCCTCATTCGGGGCTACGAGGACATTCGGTAGCTTAACCTGAGGAGCGGTCGGTGCCCCGGTCCTCATTTCAGCCGCTTGATCGCTATGTTGCGGAACATAACCGGATCGCTGTGACCGGCAAAGCCGAAATAGCCCGACGTGCGACTCTTGCCGGGGTGTGCTCTGTTCCCCATGTATTCGGTGACCTTGCTCAAGTCCGTGTCGAGGATGACGGTACCATTCAGCTCAACCTTGATCGTCGAACCTACGACCGTCACCTCCTGGTAATTCCATTCTCCCACCGGACGGAGATAGCCGCGGTGCGCCGCCACCATGCCATAGGCCGACCCGTGGCATTGCCGGGGATCGAGCTTCCCGTATTTCGTTGTGGTATCGTCGAGAACCTGCAATTCGCACATGCCCACATAAGCTGTGTCGCCCTGCCCGGGGTGACGGATGGCCAGACCGTTATTCCCGCCGGCCGGGAGCTTGAATTCGAGCCGCACGACGAAGTCGGAGTATTCTTCTTTGGTATAGATGGTGCCCCCTTTGTTTTCCTTGCAGACAATCGCGCCGTCCACGACTTCGTAGTTTTCAATCGGCCCAGCCCAACCGTCGAAGTCCTTGCCATTGAATATTGGTTGGAGACCTTCGTCCTTGCCACGGAGAAGGCGGTTGGCTTCCTCAGCGGGGACCTCACGGAGACAAATGTTGCGCCAGCGGATTTCGCCGCCGTGCGTTTGTAGCTGGATTGGTCCCTTGGGAAAAAGAGGTACGGCGCGGTCCCAGAAGTTTTCCATGATGGCATTATCTACGACCAGTTTGTCGTTCAGATACACCGTTGTGCGGCTGCCAAGTTGCAGGATGCGGCAGTGATTCCACTCGCCGAACGGCTTGTCCGCCAGGACGAGCGGGTCTTTGCCCGGTGCCCCGGCGCTGTTGTTCCAAAGGCCGCCGGAGCCTTTGTCGGCGCCAATGTCCCATTTGCCTCCTTCCTTCGTGTAATCCCAAATCTGCACCTGCGGCGTGGCGCGGAGGTAAATTCCGCTGTCGGCCATCGCGACGGTCTTGTAGTCAATCAGCAACTCGATGTCGCCGAATTCCTTTTCAGTGGTCGCGTAGGGGCCGTTCCCGTCGTTAACCAGCTCGCCGTTTTCGACATGCCAGTGGGCTTTGAATTCGGCCATATCCGCCTCGCGTTTCGTCGCGCGCTCCTCGGGTGACATCGCCCAGAGTTTCCGGGGGTCGAAATGGCCCATGCCATACCAGCCGGTCAAATCCTTTCCGTTGAAAAGGGAAATGAAACCGGGGGGAGGCGCGGGATTCTCGCCTTGGGGAACACCCACTGTCGCCCCTCCACCAGCACTGGGAAGACAAGAAAAACCAATGGCCATTACCAGTCCGAATACAGACAGCGTTTTCATACCGGTTCCTCCTCTCGATCTGAAATCACGACTACCTCTCCACGTTCACGATGCAGTCAAACCACTCGCCCCGCCGGAACGCGGGGTGTCCGTCGAGCGTTACGTCAAGAGCTACAACCTGCACACCGCTCGGTGCACTACCCTCCGCTCGGATTTGAATCTGTACCTCCCATGTCGTGTCCGCGGGGACTTCTCCTTCCAGCACTCCCGGCTCGACCGAAAGCCCGGGCGGAGCGTGGAAAGCAATCCGATGTTTCTGCACGCGGTCCCGAAAATTCCGTGCGTGCACGACGGCCTCAGCAGACCGGCCCGCCCGAACGGTGATCCGATAAGGCTCGACACGGACCCAATACGGATCAAACCAGTACCGATAGTCGGTGTCCGGACTCAATGCCTGGAAAGCCGCCCGCATCTCATAAGCCCATTTCCGATAACGTTCGACCAGCTTAGCGGGCCGGTCCATGACGTAAGAGTGTCCCCCGACGATCAAATCGGGCTTCAAGCGACGCAAATATTCCGCGCTGTAAATATAGCCCTCTTCAAGGATGGCGCTGTTGCGCGCCACCACCGCTTCGTGCCCTGTCTGCGAGCGGTCTTTCGGGTCAGCGAAGAGGTTGTCCCCGGTAAAGGCGACCTTGCGCCCGTCAATAACACCGTGGAGGCAAAGCGCAAACTCCGTCTGCCCCGGCATCCAGTCCACGGTGAACCTGTGGCCTTCCCAGTCAAAGGTCTCTCCCGACTTAAAAAGGCGATCGAAACGAATGGAGTCAAAACCATGCCGGTATGCGGGAATCATGGCGGCGTAGTCGTAGCGCTCCGGGTGCTCGCAGGGGCCCGCCATCCGGTCGAGCGCCCAGACCCGCGCACCCCATTTCTCACGCAGATACGGCGCCTCGAGGAAATGGTCTCCGTGCATGTGCGTGATCACCACCGCATCAATCGCCTTGAGGCCGGACTCCGCGCGCAATCCCTCCAGCGCCCGGTCCAGGAAGCTCCGGTCCAACAACCCGCAATCTACCACGAGGGCATGGCCGCTTTCCGATAGAATCAGCCCGAAGTTCGGCCAGAAATCGGGTCCCTTGAACTTGAATAGGTGCGGCGTGACCTGCCAGACGTTCGCAACCGCCGTCGGCCGCGACACCGTGTCCTGCCCGCCGGCTGCGAATGTGTTCACCGGATAGCCCCGAACGAGCAGTCTCTCGAGCCGACGCAGCTTTTCGCAGTATTCTCGCAACTGCATCCTGGCGTTGGAAATAGCGAGACCATGTGACGGGAGGAGCAACACCGGATCAAAGCTCTCCAGGAGTGCGGCGGAATTGTGCAGAGCGTAAATGCCGGAAGCAAAGCCGTAATCCCACTCCGTATCGAACCAGTTGTGCATGCGCGCTCCATCGAGCATCACATCCCCGCTGAAGGCGAACCACTGGTCGCCTCGCCGCAGCAGATAAGACATGCTCCCGGGACTGTTTCCGCGTGTCGCCACGCAGCGAAACTCGTGGCCATGCCAGGTGAAGGTGTCCATGCTGCCGAAGGTCTGATCGAGACGAATGGGCTGGATGGGCGGTCGGACGTAACTGGCGCCATGCACCGTGAAGGCGTCGCCCAGCGAGGGCTTCATCTTGCGAAAACTCAGCGGCTGCTCGAATAGTGCGCGTTCGGCTTCCGGCGCCGCGGCCTTTGCGCCCCGGTTCTCCAGCGCTCGGTAACCCTGGCACTGCTCACGGTGATGGTGCGTGAACAACACCCATTCCACCCGGCGCACGCCGACCTCTTCGAGGTGTTCGAGCACGCTGCCATCGCCCAGGTCAATGAGCAGCGCGGCGTCCCCATCGCGGAGCACGTAAACGTTACAGGTGTCCGTCCAGATAAACAAATCAGGCAGCAATGTCGGCGCGACCCGGAGAAGGCCGGACTGGGGTTCGTTCCCAGCAACTCCCATAACCGGACTGGCCTGGGCACCAGGCTCCTTGCAGAGAAGTGTCACGAATACGACTGCAAAAACGGTCCGAATCGCCCTCATGTTTCCGAACAGCTCCTTCGAGTGGTTGGCAATTCTTGCGGCCAAACGTCGGCCGCGAACGCTCACGAAGGGGCTGGGCCTACCGCCCGCTTGAACCCGCCCATTCGAGCACCTTGCGCACGATCGGCTGGTCTCTCGTGATCAGGGCTGGATCATTGCAGATCAGAGTCGGGATAGCCCCCATGCGGCGATATACTTCAATGCCAATTTCGGCGTCCTTATCTCTGGGTCCAAGATGGTAGTAGCCCACCAGCCGCGTGTGTCCCTGCCAGAGGAATGAGCAAATCGGGTGAGCCGTGGGCACGTGATGCGGTTTGAGTTCGCCCCAGCCGTCGTGGATGTGCGCTTGCGCGAAGCACTCCCGCTGGAAGCTGATTTCGTTCAGCCCTTCCCCTGCCAGCACCAGGTCCGCCTGAATCGCCGCAAACTCTTCCTGCGTCTGCCTCATCCCCTCGACCGTCGTCATGTTGTCCGCCAGCCCGTTGTCCGTGTTCCAGGTGCACAATGTCTGATCGAGAAATGCAGCGGGCGACCTCAGGCTGCGGCAGGATTCGATCACCGCGTCAATCAGCACGCGCCGCCACAGTCCCAACCCGGGGTGAATGTACGCCATTCGAGTGTAGTCGTGGGTCTCCGGCGGCCAGTACCACCCCTGCGGTTCGTTCCGGTTGACGCTGCGGACCTGCCAGTCCCGAACTTGCTGAAACAATGGGTGCTTGAGGTAGCATGCAAAATAGTTGAAATGGGGCATGACCTTGAACCCCATGGCGTTCGCCTTTTCGAGAAAGGCTCTCGCACCCGCGGAGGCAATGTAATCGGGATAGTCCACATCGTATTTGCTCGTCCGCCAGTCCGAAAGATGGATGAGAGTCTTCTCGGCAGGATGGATTTGGGAAAGAGCATCGAGGAGTTTCGTATCGGCATTCGCCCACTGAAGCGTGAACGAGATGTCCTTGACCCATTCCGGGCGACCCGCTCGCTTCGCCTCAAGCTGGTATGTCCGGCTCATCCAATCGCGATAGCGCACTGCTGGTTTCTGCCAGTCTCCGTCATAGACATTCAGTCGCCATTCGACGCCTCCAGCAGACCGATTCTCCCACACTGGCCCGACCTGCTCGCTATCGAAACCGAGGGTGGTCAAGCCCCCCTTTCGCGCCAGGTTCAACGCTTTGAATTTGAAGGCGGTATCCTCGCTGTGAATCATCAAAGAACCGCCGTCGCGTTGTGCAATGACCAGTTGCGCATTCCATCGAAACGGCCAGGGAAATCGGTCGTTCCCCGGAAAGTCACGATCGCTCTCCACGAAAACACCGTTTATGCACGGAAGGACCAGGGCGGCTTCTCGCGCGACCGCAATGTTCCAGCGGACCGCGAGGACGCCCGCCCGCGCGCTTCTCCCGCTCGGCGTAACGCACAGGTCGCCCGTCTCAGTGTCCAACCGGATGAACAGTTCGCGGTCCGAGTCGTCGCCCGTGATGATGATTCGCGCGGCACGGTCGGAAAGACACTTAACCTCGATTCGCTGGTGCTTGTCTTGCCTCAACGTGTCGCCATGAACGTAGAAGAGTTCCAGAGGGAAAACCGAATCATCCTTTCGCCAAAACTCAATCCCGCTCTGGCGCGCGACGGCGCTTGTCAGGCTCGCTCCCTCGAACTCCGCCGTGAAGCGCCGTGACTCGACGATCAGCCTCTGTCCTTCGACACGAATCTTGACATTCTCTCTCCCTGTTGCGGCGGGAGAGGCTGGAAGCACGTCTTCCGCCTCAGCTTCACAAGCGAAAAGCGCTATCAGCAGAGCAGAACCGGTCCAGAGAGCCAAGCTCGTTCGCCACGTGGGTCTCTTCATGTCCTCCTCCCATTTTCTCAACGCTCACCAGTTCGACGCAGCCCCCGATTATGCCGAAACCCGGAAATGCATTTACGTCCCTGGGCACGATAGGAACGTGCGCTGCCCCCGCTCGGTCCAGGAGAGAGACGCATTCGGGCACGAAAGAGGCGCCGCGCCTCCCGGGCGCACGACCTCATTTGATCTTATGATCCGAAGGCTTCAAGCCTCTCTTATGCCCGCCGAAGCCGATCCCTATCGGTTTATACTCCCCAACGAGATCAACCTTGCTTCTTGCCGGTATTTTCTCCTCCATGCCCAAAGCCCAGTAGCAGGCGTTCACGAGGAGGCGGCGGAATCCTTCGCTCATGAAATCGCCCCCGTGCCCCATCGTGGTCGCGAAAACGCTGGCAGTTCTCCCCTTGTCCCCCGTATAGCTTTTGACCCAGGCAACCGGCACGAGCTTGCTCCCGGGCTTCGGTCCGTCGCCCGGGCTCATACCGACGAGAACCTGCCCCATGACCAGCGGCTTGCAGTCGCCCTCCAGCGTCGTGATTGCGTAAACGTCCGAGGGACCCCAAATGTCTTCGGCGCCTTTCACGATGGGGTGCTTCTCCATGCCTTCCGCGATGATTCCTCGCGTGCTTTCCTTCTGGTGCTGCCCATAGTGGCTGATCCACGTCTCCCCGAGCACCTGCCGGCCAAATCCCCCCTTGAACTCCTCGCTCCGCCAACTGTACTTGGCGTACGTCTTGTGTTTCTTGAAGTCGAACGCATGCGTCGAAGTTCTCAACCCCGCAATCGGTTTGCCCGAATTGATGTAGTCCACGATGTGCTTCATCTGCTCGTCGGGGAGGTCCCGAAAACGCGCGAAAATCACCATCAGGTCCGCTTTTTCAAGCGCCTCAAGCCCCGGAATGTTGTCCACCGTCTGGGGATCAATCTCGCCGGTTTGGCTGTTGATGGCGAACAGTACCGTGCACTTGAAGCCGTGGTGCACCGCGAGAATCTTGGCGAGTTGCGGCATGGACTCCTCGGAGCGATACTCCTCGTCGCCCGTCACAAAGACAATATGTTTGCCTTCCCCGGGCCCGCCGCGACCCTCGAGGACAATCCACGGGTCTTCTGCGTTCACCCGATTGCCGACCAAAAACACCGCACAAACCGCTATGAGCGCCAGACGCAACATATTCTTCGTCATGGACATCCTCCCTTCCTCCTATGAAGGTTAATTGTTGGCCACTCTTCCGAGGTCTTGAACAGAGCTTTCTTCCTATTGAAGAAGCGCTGGATGCTTTGGGCCACCAGCGTGAGGGGCTACCACCCAGCCGAATACCAGTCTTGGTTTCCCCACCGCACTGAGATATTATAAGCCAGCGGTTCGGCTCTTACCACCTTTGCTGCGTGCACTGCCTGTTTTTCCGTGGTAATCCAAAGGACCGAGACCGTGTGGCTGCTGGTTATTCCAGCGTAATAAGCAGCGCTGCCCTCGTTCATCCCGATAACCTGAGTTGGAGGCTGTGCTATGAGAAATGAGAGGAAATCGAAAGGTGCATTGAGTCTTGTCATTGGCATAGCGTTCTTCTTCCTGATGCCTGATGCAATCGCTGCGGAGATACCCTTCCAACATGTCGTCATAGATGAAAATGGCCCACGCGATCCCTGGATAAAAGCCGTCGGGGACTTGGACGGAGACGGCTTGGCGGACGTGATAATCGGCGGACAACGCGGCCCCCTCGTCTGGTACGCCTACCCGAAATGGACAAAAACGATACTCGCGGAGGGAGGATATTCGGCTGTTGACGGCGAAGTCGGCGATGTGGATAGCGATGGCGACCCCGACATCGTCATGGGCGGGGTACTCTGGTATGAAAACCCGCGTCCCAGCCGAAGCCCTGCGAGCGGCCCCTGGGAAGCGCACAGGATTGGCTTCCACAAGTCTCACGATGTCGAGGTTCTGGACCTGGACGCCGACCGCCGCCTTGACGTCGTCACGCGCGACCAATCCGGTTTCGGCAGTAAGGCCGGCAACAAGATACTTCTCTGGAGACAGAACACGCCAGCCTCCTGGGGCAGCCGGGCCATTGACTGTCCCCACGGAGAAGGATTGGCTCTCGGGGACCTCGATAACGACGGCAACATGGACGCAGCGATCGCCGGTCGCTGGTACGAAAACACCAAAGACATTCTCGCTGGTCTATGGACCGAACACGTTTTCTCGACGACATGGGGGCACGCAGACGCTAAAGTTGAAATCGCTGACATCAACGGCGACGGTCGCCGGGACGTGGTTCTCACACCCGCGGAGGGAAACTTCCGCATCTCCTGGTTCGAGGCGCCGCTGGACCCCAAAGCCCAGAACTGGGCGGAGCATGTCATCGAGAATCCCGCCGCTGGCGTTCATAGCCTGCAAGTTGCCGACATGAACGGCGACAACAAGCTGGACGTGGTAATCGCCAAAATGCATCAGTACGAGGCACCGCACGAAGTGTGCATCTATCTCAACGAGGACCGGGGACTCAAATGGAGAAAGCAAGTTCTGGGGACGAAAGGCTCTCATAATATCCGCGTCGCCGACATTGGAGGCGACGGCGACCTGGACATAATCGGCGCAAACTGGAGCGGGGACCACCAGCCCGTCGAGATGTGGGAAAATAAGACGAGATGACCCCCAACGGCCTCTTCGCTACGACACGACACGGCGCGCGGGCGGGACCATCGGAATACAGCATCGAGCGGCAGCAGGCCCGCTAAGAAGACTCTCCCTTTGCACGCCCCTGCGCGGGCTCACCGGGCACGTTGCCGCCCCGATAATCGGTCCCTCGGGGGCGCGCTGGCGGGATTCCACACCGCACGATTGAGGCGCCGCCGCCAACGGCTCAGAGATGATATGGATGGCGCTGCGGCCGGCCCATGAGGCGCCGAGCCTGTTCGTCCCCGACAATCTCCTGCTTCGCCTGGTCCCATTGGAGCTTCCGGCCGAGGATGAACGAGAGATTGCCCAGGACGCACAGGTTCGCCACGCCGACTGCCGCCTCGATGTTCATGATGGTCTTCTTGCCGGTCTTGATGCCCTCCATCCAGTCTTCCCAATGACCGGTGCTTCTGTAAACGTCCTTGACGAGGGCGGGCGGCGCCCACTCGCGTGCCTTTTTCTCAGCCCACGTGCCGCCGTCCCCTCCCCAGTGCGTGAACGTGCCCTTGGTGCCGTGATATACGGCGCCGTAGCCGGGCCGTTCGATCCTGGCCTCCTGCGGTGTTCTTTCTTCCGGGGGCGGTGCGTTCCCCGTATGCTGGTCCCAAATCATGACCCAGTCGGGATTCTTGAAGGTGTAGGTCACGTTCATCGTGACGGCGGAATCCCACAATCCCTTCGTCGGCGATGTTCCTGTCGCCTCGACACTCACGGGGCCCGTTCCATCGGCGCCCAACCACCACATGGCGCAGCTCATCACGTGCGCCCCGCGGTCACGAATCTGCCCGCCGCCCGACTCCATTATCCAGCGGAACGTGCCTGGGAGATAGCGCGGGTTGTACGGTCGCCATCGTAGCGGTCCCAGCCACATGTCCCAGTCCAACTCGGCCGGAGGATCGCTGTCCGGGACCGGCTTATCATCTTCGGGGCTGTTATAATGGAAACACCAGACCTTCTCGACGCGGCCGATATTGCCGTTCACGAGGTATCGGTGCGACAGGTAGGCCTCCGGCTGGGAGCGCCCCTGGGAGCCGACCTGGCATGCCACCTTATTCTTCTTGACGGCGGCGACCATCGCTTTGCCTTCCTCGATCGTGCAGCATGCCGGCTTCTCGACATACATGTGCTTGCTGCATTCGGCGGCATGAACCGTCTGAACCGCATGCCAGTGGTCGGGCGTGGCGATAATCACCGTGTCAATGTCCTTCCGCTCCAGGATATAGCGGTAGTCCGCGTAGGGCATAACGCTTTTTCTCGCCCATCGGCTCTCCCATTTCACCGCGTCGGCGAGGCGGTTCTCATCCACATCGTTGAACGCGATGCATTCGAGTTGATCCGCGATTTTCGACCTTCTTACCTCGTTCAGAAGACCCCGGCCGCGTCCGCCGCAGCCGATAAGAGCCGTCGTCAGCCGGTCGCTGGGCGCCGGTCTGCCCGAGGCGGCAAGCACGCCGGACCCCAGGATGTATGGAGCGCCCATCGCAGCTCCAAAAGTCGCCAGAAACTGGCGTCGGTTAATCGTATTCTGTTTGCTCATTGTATCTTCACCTTTCCTGAAAGATTGGATTGAGCGGCCTTTTCACCTGGAGGGTTGTTCCACGGGTTTCAGGTTTGTCTTCCGTGTCGGCACGAGCTTCCGGCTTGGAACCCCCGGTACTCGAACGCCGCGTACTCGGAGAGATTCCGCGACGCTCGACTTGAAATCGGGAGGAGCGGTTTGGAGTCCTCTCTGAAGAGCCGCGAGCGATTTCCGCCCCGGTAACCTTTCGAGAACCATCCGCGCATCCTCGCGGAGTTCCGCGTTCGACAGCAATCCGGCTACCGGCTCAACCGACTCGTCGCCGCCCAGTTCCGACAGCATCCACATCACCTCCCGCCGAACCGGCATAGGCTGGTTATCGGCTAATAGCGCAACCAGCTCGCTGACAACCGGTTTTCTCTCGTTATCCGCGCCGGGGCGGCCAACGTGCCGAACAACGCCCCATAACCCGCGCCTGGCTGCTCGTGCGACTTCGAAATCCGGATCGCTCATCACCGCCGCGAGGGGCTTGACCGCCGGCGCCCCCACCTTTGCGGCGTCGAGCAATCCTTGTGCTCGCACCTTGTCGTCCCTGTCCCTGATCTTCGTAATCAGGTCGGCGACCTCTGCCGTTTCCGCTTTCTTTTCACGCATGTTGAAATCCTCCTCGATGTTGTATCCGCTTCTTCCCTTCGATGCTCCGGCCGCTGCAAGAGCATACCGGAACCTCGGGACATGGGGGAACTTTACCAAAACGCTGCTGCCCGCGTCGAGGGCAAAAACCCTGGTCTGTAACCCCTCCGTCTTGGGCGGACAACGAAGCGTGGGGGCCGCAGCCGGGTCGAAAGGAAAGTGGCATCCCGCCCCAGAAGAGTCAGCGTCTGACGGTCCGGACAAATTCCTGTCGCGACTCGAACGCGCCTTCTGCCCCGCATCAACCCATACGTCCGTCTGCCGAAGGAATCAGCCGAGTCTTTTCTTTCCTTGTTCGCAGTCGCTCACGAACTTCGTTCACCGGGAGACGGTGGGAATGTCGTCCCCCTGATGGCAACTTTGAGGCGGGGCGCCACCAAGACACCAGGACACAAGGGAGAGATGACCTTTGGGCGAAGGTATTTCTGTGTCTTCGTGCCTTGGTGGTGCATGAAAAGGCTCCCCGCGTGACGCTAATTTTGAGCGCAGAGGCGTTTGATTTTCTCTCTCAGGACGTCAAAATCCACGGGCTTCTCCAGGAAATCCTGAACTGGAAACCAATGGTTGTCAATGTCGCGGGGGCCAAAGCCGAGGGGGAATCTCGTGTTGACGGCGCTGAGAATCAGGACCGGAAGGGCCGCGAGCGTTTCGTGTTTCCGGATCTCTCTCGCGAGGTCGAAGCCTGCGGTAGCATCTTCCGGAAACATCACGTCGAGAATGAGACAGTCGGGCGGTTCCTCTTCGAGCGTTTCTAAAGCCCTTTCGATGTAACTCAGCACATGAACCTCGTGTCCATCGGCTTGAAGAACCTTCTTGGCGACCTCGGTAAAATCCGTGTCATCATCTACAATCAGGATTCGGGACATGGTAGTACCTCCTCTTCGTCCGGGGCCGGAAAAGTCAGCCGGAAGACTGTACCTTCCCCTTCCGTTGAGTCCACGTGGACGGCAATGTCATGTGACTCGGCGATATGCCTGACAATTGCCAGGCCGAGCCCCGTGGACAGTTTGTTGTACTGAGCCGCTTCACTGGAACGATAGTACTCCTGAAAGATGTGTGGAAGGCTTCGCTCAGGGATGCCGATGCCATGGTCTTCGACCGTAACAACAACCTCCCCTGTGGCTTGCGGCTCGCATGTTACCGTCACCCGCCCTCCCTCTCTCGAATAGACAACAGCGTTTGAAGTGACATTGGACAGCATCATGTGCAGGTGTCCCATCACTCCGGTTGTTGTGGCAGGACGGATGCGTTCTTCGATCTCGATGCGACGCGCAGAGGCGGGGACACGGAAGCCGTCCGCCACAGAGTGAAGGAGACGGTCCAGCCGTATTTTCTCGCGCTGGCTGTCGGCGGCAGGGAGCGACCGCAGGTCCGCAAGCTGAAGCATCTCCATGATCTGGGTGGACAACTTCAAGCACCGGGTGCCAATCCGATCAAGCACTTCGGCGACCTCGTCGCTGAGCTCCCCACAATAGCCCTTCTGGAGAAGCTGAACGTTGCTCTGAATCGCCGCGAAAGGCGCCTTCAACTCATGCGTTGTCCGGAGCATGTGCATCGCTTTCTCGTTCTCCACCCGGATTAGCCGTTCATTGGCTTCGACAAGGTCGCGGTCGCGCCTCCTCACGGCGGCGGACAGGTGCGAGACGAGATACCAAACCAGGAGCCACACAGCCATGGCGGAGGAGACATGCAGGACGAGAGGGGTAGCCTGGGCCTGAAAGCCCGCACGTACCGGCAACCTGGCAAAAAGCCCTCCCGCTGGGAACAAGCCGAGGTATTCGACGGCAACGCATGCCGAATAAAGGAGGCAACTCAATAGGGTAATCCCGAGACTCGGTTTCGAGGGGAAGAAGATGCAGGCAAGCACCACGTGGAAGAGGTACGCGAAGGGAGCGAACGTTTCAACGCTTCCCACGAAGTGAACGACGACCGTGAGAACGAGCAGGTCCGAGACGCTTTGAAGCACGAGATTCGTGTTCGCCGCTCTGGGGTCGGGGAGTCTGCGGAGACGGCGTCCGTCCAGCAGAAAGAGAATGTTGGTTACGGCCAGGACCGCTGCGCATACGACAGGCCAGCGGGAGGAAAGATAGACACCGTAACGCTCAAGAAACCCTCCTGCAGAGGCAGCCATTCCCTCTGCCACACACAGCAGGGCGATCACGATCCAGCGCAGCCGACAAAACCAAAACACATTGTCCGCAAGAAGCTCCGCTGGCAAGAAGCCCGTCGTCTTGCCCGCGTCGGTATCCGCGGCCGGAGGTTTGCCGAGCGGAAGGTCAAAGCTCGCCATGACTTACACTCCCGTTGTCGCCCGCCCCCTGCCGGACTGTTCCACCTGCGGACTTCGTCAGTTCCCTTGAGGGTTGCGGGTTATTTCTGCGGTGGACAAGTTCAATCACGTGTTTTTCTGGACAAGATTACAGGATGACCCGGATTAGTCTGGTCCTGCCCTGACCCCGCCTTAGGCGGGGTTATCCCGTCAAAAAAAGGTCCGTGCGCTCTAACACGTTACTGGGTGTAAGAACTCGCGTACTGGGCACTTCAGGGACAGCCACGAACTCCCTTTGGTTCTTCCTTTCTTCATCGCGAATCCAAGGGCGAAACTCCCTCTGTTGCCCGGTTCGCTTTTCCCGGTGATTTCTCTTCTTCCTTTCCTTGTGCCCGGGCAGCAGACAGCGCATTCCTCTTTTCCCTCCGCCAAAGAGCAGCAGGCAGAGGTGTCCCATGCTCTGCTGCCCCCTAAATCCTGTGACACCTCGTGCAGCCCAGTCCTGGGTCGGGATGCCGAGGCTTCGGTGTGAGTATGGACGGATGACAAGCACGGCAATCCCGCCAGTTGTCAGGGTGCCAATCCACATCTGGGGCCGACTCATGGTTTACTCGGGCATGGCACAGCCCGCAATCGGTCGCGTTGACCGGAAAATGACATTTCGCACAGTGCGCTATGGCGTAGTTCCCAACGTGGTCTCCGGGGAGAACGCTGAAGTGCGACTCCGTGGTCTTGTGGCAAACGCCGCAGCCGCTCGTCGAGAGGGGAAGATGACAGCTCTGGCAGTGCGTGTTCCGTGGGTTTCCCCAGCCGCCGGCATGGTTGGTCGGACGGGTTTCGGAATGGCACGCGACGCAGAAATCGGTTCTGTGGCAGGTCTGGCAACTCGACCGGTCAATCATGGACAAGCGACCATGGGTTTTCGTCTTCCAGAGAAAGGTATGGCTCTGGGGTTCCTGGCTGAGGTGGCATTCCTGACAAAACCGGCTCTGGTGGCACACGGCGCACCGGGCATTCCTCATCTCGGATAGCCTTCCATGGGCGCGGTCGAAACCCGCACCGTGTGAAGCGGGCCTTTCCTCCTTTCGCAGAACCTTGTGGCAACTCTGGCACTCCTGAGAAACACCGAGTTCCGCGTGGCACTTCAGGCACTGCTCCATCGAGGGTATGTATTTCCCTCGCTCGATTTCGGTGCTTTTCTCGACGCCCGGATGGCAATCACTGCATTCTACGTTCGCGTGCTTCACGTGCGAGAAACTCACATCGGCGTATTCAGCCCCTTTCCTTCTGGCAATCTTCACCTCGACGGAGGAATGGCAGGTCAGGCATGCCTTGGAAGGCTTTTCCCTGTCGAAGTCATGGCAGGTTTGGCAGGTGCTCTCCGATGGCAGACCCGCTGTTTCCTCCTTTGCGGCGCCTTCGTGGCAAGCGTCGCAGGTAAGCTCCATTTCCTTGATGTGTTGCTTATGGCTGAAAATGAGGTCCGCCTTCTTCGGTCTCCCGTATATCTGCGGGGATAGAAGAACCGAGACCAGAGTAACACTGCTCGCTGCCCCTGCCAGAAAGCCCATCTTCTTCCGTCTAATCTTGTTCTTCCTCTTTCTCATAGGTTGGCCGTCGTTCCGGCAAATGAGTTCTGCCTTTCAAAACCTGTAGGTCATCCTTATCTCAGCCCTG
Source organism: uncultured Verrucomicrobiota bacterium (assembly GCA_964516325.1). Lineage (GTDB taxonomy): Bacteria > Auribacterota > JABMQX01 > JABMQX01 > JABMQX01 > CAZFAP01. The sequence continues at coordinate 25,289 of CAZFAP010000004.1, read as the reverse complement.
CCGTAAGGAGATTCCGGCGAGTCATCGTCTTCCCTCTCCGCTTTCACGGAAAGGTAGGCTTTCGGATTGAAGTGATACTTCACTCTCGCGTACACGCTCCGGACATCCGTTTTTTCCGTGATCGTGTCTATGTCGTATTTGTACTTCGAGTAATACGTCCCCACCGCCACATCCAGCTTGCGTTTTAACCTGTAGCTGACTTCCCCGCCGGCGCTGTAGTTCTCCTCGCCGTCGCTCGCGAGCCACCGCTCGATCGTCGCGAAGACCCCAAAATCCCGTGTCGGCACGTCCCGTGCCGAGAATGATGCGTAGTACCTGTCGAACTCCCTATTGGCCACGCTCTCCACCTCCTCCCCAACCAGTCTCCGGGCGGCATATCCGCCCGAGACGGAGAACCGGTCGCCGACATGCTTCGTCACGTCCACATCGTACTGGTGGAATCCCATGTAAGCGCCAAAAAGAGGGTAATACGGGTCGAATTCGTTCGAGAGTTCTTCAATGGAGTGAAGAAGACGAAAGTACTTGGCGGAGACCTCCCAGCCGCTCCCCACAACCCAGAAAACACGGGTGGAGACGTCTCTGGATTCACCGTTCAGGACCGAATACCGCGTGAGAGAGCTGAGCCGTTCCAAGCGCTGCTGAAATGCGAAACCGAGGTAGTCGTCATCCCCTGTTGGAAAGCCCATGAGCCGGAGGTATTCAGTCGAGAAAGAGGCGCCCCGGAGAAAGGACGCTGTCGCGTGGGCGCCCGCGACCATGGAATCTCGCTGAAGGTCTCGGTCATAAAAGCTCACGTACCTTCCTCCGATGGCTCCCCATTTCAACCATCTCCCCTCGTCCCGAAAGAATCGCAGCCCGTCAAACTGGACTCCCTCCAGGCCATCGTAATACTGGCGTCCTGCGCGAAAAGAAGAATACGGGATGACGCCCTCGCCCTCCAGATACAGGTCGTAAATGCGGTCCTGAACGTCGTAGTTCGTCCAGTCGAAAATCGGGTCCGAGTCGTCAAGGTCCTCGCCGGCGCGCAGAAAGCCGTGAAGAGAAAGTTTTGGCGTCAGAAGGTTCTTGAGGTCAAAGTTGAGGTACTGCAGGAAATTATGGTCGGTATCGTCCGCATTCCATTGCGTGCGGTATCTGGTAGAGACCTCACCGGAGAGGTGGGGGCGGCGCTGCTCCTCGGGACCCTCTGCATTTCCGGAATCCGGCAAGAAGACCCGCCACAAAATGAGCAGAACCAGGAGTGTGGGTTGAGCCCTTTTTACAGTTTCGATTGATTGCCAGCCCCTTTCAAGCTCCTCGGGCCGAGCGCCGCGCGACAATCACTCATCCTCCCTCTCCACGCAAGCATCAAGCAGACCCAACCGCGGCTCAGACTCCGGGAGCCGCCTTGTCTGACCTGACAAACACTCCCGTCGCTCCAATCGGCTTTGAGCAGCCGTGAGACCCGTGCTGCCGGTCGTGCCCGGGCTGCATCCGCCCTACACCCGAACTCTCTGACTTGTAGGCCCGCCGACCCCATGACTCATTGGTTCACGAGGATTCTGTAGAATCTCCCGCGGACCGCAGGCAACGGCGGATTCGCTTTCGTCCCATCGTCGGTCCAGGCGGTTTCGTTCCCTGCCGCGGCGGGGAAGCTCGGCTCGGCGACGTGCCACTCCAGAGTCGTCCCTCCCACATTGGCGTACTGTATGCTGTACGTCTTGCCGGGGACAGACTGCCAGCGAACGACCACGTTTCCGTCGGTGTCGGTCGTCATTTCTTTCACTACGAAGTAGGGGAAGAAGCTCAAGAAGTCCCCCTTCGCGGCATATTCCTCCAAATCGGAAACGCTATCGTTGTCGTCGTCCGGGTCAATGAGGTTGGGCTGTCCATCATTGTCCGTGTCCAGGGGGAGGGCGTCCGCCGCGTTCGCGACGCCGTCGCTATCCGCGTCGGCGTCCACTTCATCTCGCGATGCGTCGTGGTCGGCGTCCAGCGCCGTAATGGAATCCCAGAGCAACTGCTTTGCGTAGAGCGCATTGTGAACCCCCTGGCTCCGGTCCGCCGCAACGAAGGAGTAGTTGAACGCGGCGTCCTTCTCCGCCTCGGTCAGCGTCCGGGTGGGGGTGGACTCATAGAGGATTTTGCCGTTCTCTTTTGGGAGCAATGCTTCGAGCTCACCGGTGAGGGCTGTGATGTGGTCCTGGGTTCCGTTGATGTTGAAGTTCGTCAGTCCCGTATGGCACGGAGCGCACGCGCGCACGTTGTAAACGTCGTCCGCCGGGTCGTCCGGAGTGTTGTTATCATACGCCACTTTATACGTGTGTTCCCCGACGAGGAAACGTCCCGGCTCGCCCTCTGGCGGAGTCTCAAACATGTGGCAGCGAACGCACGTGTCCGGGATGAGCATCGCATGGCGGCTGGACATGTATCGGACTCCGGGGAACTCCGCTCCTCCTGTCCCGCTGAACATCTCCGCCTGATCGTGCCGTGCCTGATGACCGGGGTATGCCCCGTCATTCGTGTGGCACTTAAAGCATGTTGCCCCCCTTCCGGCGTTGAGCTTCGTGCCGTTGGGCAATTGCACGAGGCCGTAGAAGCGGAAATGGTGCTCAAACGCGTCGGTATGTGGGTCGTGGCATGTCGCGCAGCCGACGGGACTGGGGTCCTCGATGACCTCCGTCGGCTTCTGTTTCACGAAAACGTCCACGAACCCTTCCGCTGTCATGCACTTCAGGCAACTGGCGCTTCGGGAAGGAAAACCGCCGGCCGCCTGCAAGGCGTGGGCATGGGCGGAGGTATCCCACTGGTAATTCTTGATGTGATGGGTTGGCGAATCGTGACACTGTCCGCAGATGCCGGACTTCAGGCTGACGCCGATGACGCCCTTTCCCGCGCGGTGCTCGCTGCCCGGCCCATGGCAGTTTTCGCACTGGATGTTTGCCATGTTTTCCAGTTGCGGGTATTTCTTCTGGATGGCGCTCCAGTTGGCTGGCTCGATCGTCGTGGGGAAGGTCCATCCCAACGCTTTGGTCCAATCGTCCCAGCCGTTGTTGACCGCAGCGGGCGCCCGGTCGTCCCCGACCACGTGGCAATAGACGCAACTGTCCTTGAAGGAGCTCAGCCCGCTGATCTTCCGCGTGAAAGCGGTCCCGTGGTGGGTCTCCGTCCAGGGTGTGTACAAGTCGGCCAGTTCCCAGCCGGGCCTTTCCGCGTAGCGCCCGCTGTGGCAGACCTGGCAGTTTTCCTTCCCCAACCACGTGCCCACCGTGATGATTTGCACCGCCGTCGGGGAATCTGTCGGCGCCGCGTCTCCCACCCGTAGCTCGACCCGATACTGCCCTTCTCTATCCGGGGCAAAGTTGACCGTCTCGGCAGAAGGGTTATCGAGAGCCGATAGGGAATCCGGAGGGCCCACCACCGTCCACGAGTAGCTCGGAACAGCCTTCCCCTCCCAGTCCGCGCCGCTGCCGGATAACCTCACATACGTGCCCACCGGCACATTGCTCAACCCGCTGGTGACGATCCTATTTCCCTGGGCGTCTTTTTCGTTCAGCCGCGGCGCCACGGAAAGGACCTCAACCTTGGCGGAGTAGGGCTTCGAGTCGGCGTCTTGAGGATCGCTGCTTCCGAGATATTCCCGCAGATTCGTGTAGGTATCGCCGTCCGGGTCGGCGGAGCCGTCCCCCGCAAATGCGGGCAGAAGTCCATGCGCCGTTTCCCAGTCATCCGGCATGCCGTCTCCATCGCTGTCTGCAACTTCGGGAAGGAGCGGACCGTATTCGTACCATTGGTGATGAAATCCCTTGAGGAATTTCGCGAGGTCCACATCCGTAGGCTCGCCCCAATTTGTCAGCGTCCTATCGCCGGACCCTGGCGCCGTCGGAACGAGGTTCGAAATATCCCTGTGGCAGCTCGCCGCACACGAACTGGGCATCGAGTGGGTGAGAGTCCTGTCCGGCTCGATGACCCGGAACGTATGTGAGTGGATGTCGTAGGGCACGGCGGACGTCGCTACTTTCGGCATGTGGCAGCGGGAGCAACGCCCCACCGCCGTGAAGCCCTCTCCCATGGGGAAGTAGAGCTCGTGAGCCGTGTGCTTTGACACAACCGCACCGATCGCCGCCAGGTTCCGCGCCGCATTGGCCACCATCTCTTTCGTGATCTCGGCGAAATCGCCTCTTCCTGCATGGCAGGAGAGGCACAGGGTGTTGTCTTCATTTTTCGTGGCGATCTCGACTCCGTCCCTTCTTGTCGAGGCGACCAGGTCGTAGTTGTTCGGCGAACCATGCGAGTCGTGACAACTGAAGCACGTCACTTTCTCCCCAGGCGCGGAGTACATCACGCTGTGGATATAGTCCATGTGCTGTTGGTTCTCGGATTTCGCCGTGCCGTCCGGCCAGAAGTGCAGAAAAGAGGTCGTAAAGGTGAACAAATTAGAAAGGATGTCTCCGGGGCGGAAGCCCTTGTCCTGCGGCGACCAGGGATATTCCCTCCGCTTCCCGTCACCGGTCGAATTGACGTAAGTGCTTTCTCCTCGTGAATGGCATTGCCCGCAAACTTCCCCCGCCCGGTCTCGAGCAAAGTCCCGCGGGTTGACGACTCCTTCCGAGCCGCCTCCAGCGTTGATATGGCCGCTGGCGGGACCGTGGCAGCCCTCGCACCCGATGTTTAGTTCGGAATGCGTCCCCATGTACTCGCGGGTTACGCTGTCGAAGGACACTTGTAGGTTCGTGGCATAGCGGCCCAGCCATCTCCTCTCAAAGGAATCGGACTTGTCGGGAGTCTTCGCCTTTCCCTGCGCGTCAAACCACTTGTGCAGCTCGAACGCTGCCCACTTTCCCTCTTTCTCGTTCCATTGGATGGGGAGCGTGTAATAGCTGTTGCCGATCCTGGTCTGGTATCGCTGCTTCCATCCGCTCCCTCCTCCCTCGACGCGGTCCACCGGGTACGTCGGTCCCCCCGCGCCGAGGGTCGCCCTGTGTGTAGCTCCCTCCCTGGAAAGGTAAACCGTCACTGGCGGAACGTTGTTGGCGGGGTCGCTCAAAACGGGACTCTGCGAGAAGTTGCCAATAACGCCTCCCCGGAAGGTCGAGTCAGTCGGTTTCAGGGCGTGGGCGTGAGCCGTCTTGTCCCAGCGCTGGTACTGGTCCGCATGGCAATTCGCGCAAGTCTCCGAGGTTACATAATTTCCCGGCTCGATCCTGTGAATGGTGTCCGGCTTCGCGGCGAAGACGTCGTTGTGGCAGAAGGTGCAGGTATTGTCCGGCCAATCGAACCCGAAGTGCCCCGTGGGACCGACATTCGGATGGCACGACCGACAGGCGGCCTTGCTTATGAAGTCATTCCCTTCGGAGCCGGTGTGGCATACCGCGCACGAATTCGGGTAGTCCCGGAATATCTTCAGACTGTCGTGTTCTTGGAGGACGTGCATCGTGGGGCCGAAAGGCTTCTCGGTTTCCCACGCGTGACAGACGAGGCAATACTCGATGGACCCGGTCAGCGCCAGGCCTTTCGGACGGTAGTGGCCGATGTTGCCGTTTTCGTGGCACTTCTCGCATCCCATCCATCCCTGAGGGGGGAGCGACCCCGGAACCGTGCTCTGAACTTGACCGACCTTGAAGTGCTTGAGGCTATATCCCTCCTCCCCGGCTCTTGTGACCAGTCGGATGAGCATTGAGTAGGAGCCCGGCCGGGGCGACTCGGGGATTGAAAACGATCCCGCTGCGGGATAGGAGACTCCCGAATCCAACCCGGATATAAGCTTCTGGTCACGAATCACGCCGCGATAATCCTGCCGCGGACCGCTGACATAGTAGGTAAGGAGCGCAATGTCGTCCGTGTTCGTGAATTCAACACCCCCGCCGTCCCTGGCGCGGACCGTCAGAGTGACGTTTTCCCCTCCCACGTAATACTGTCCGTTCAAGGGAGGCGAGAGCTCGGAAAGCAATTCGATTCCCTGCGATTGAGCAGTGAGCACGCCCGGAACGAAAGCGAGCCAGAGAGAACCTATTGCCCGCAGCGCCAGGCGCCCGGCCAACGTATGCCTGTCCGATTTCACGAATCTTCCTCCTATCCTCCGTGTCCCAAGCCTGTTACGCAAGTACGGTTTCCTCCTTCCTCCCGCCTCTTCAGAAACAGCGCCACCCGAACAAAAGGCCCATGGACAGCCGACTTATTCTCTCCAAGCAATGAAAACCGAGCATCCGGATTCCGCGGTTCCATCCGCTGAATTCGGCGGCTCATTGCCCCGTGGCCAGCTACATCCGCGGTTCACGCCGACGGCAGAGTCTTCAGAGAATCACTCCACACCGAGAACTCGGTAAAATCGGGAACTGGGACCGATGATGTCGGTGTCCGTGAAAGACGAGGTTCTGCTTCCGGCTTTGCCGAGGACCTCCGCCAGGAGATTCCACGTCGCCGAGGCTCCCAGTCCATCAGCCCGGTAAACCACGTACGTCTTCCCCTCTTCGGAGACCCATGTGAACGTGACAAAATTAGCGGAATAAACCACCTCCAGGACGTGCGCCTTCCCCTCGAACCACGCCTCCTCGAACTTCGAGAGATAGGCCGCCAGCTTCCTGTCGGTCTCCTCAGTCCAATCAGACAAAGAGTAGTCGCCGTACCCCGGACGTCCGGGCGCCGCATTGGCATATTTGCGGTGGCAGCTCACGGCGCAGGAGCTCGGCATCGCCAATTCGAGAGTGCTGGCGGGAACCAGGGTCTCAAACGTGTGAGCATGAACGTCATAAGGCGCAGCCGATATGGCGACTTTCGGCATGTGACACCTGGTGCATCGGCTCTGACCGTACCCATCGGGGTCGGGCGGGTTATTGTTTGCCGGGTTGTAGGCGTGGCGCGTGTGCTTGGGGACTTCGACGTCATAAGGTTTGGCAAACTGGGACGACGCCGAGCCTCCCTCACCCGTCCCGTGGCAATGCAAACAAAGTTCGTTATTGTCGTTCTGCCACTTCAACTCATGCGGAATGGTCGAACCCATGGAGTCGTGGCAGTCCCAGCAGGCCATGCTCGCCGGCTCGTAGTGGGGGCTATTCTGGAAGTCCAGCCACTCCTGGCGATGCCCCTTCGAGGTGGGAGGGGTGTCTCCCCATAGGTCGGGGTCCGGCGGTGAAATGAGATTATAGAGGTTCCAGAGGCTCTCTCCCGGCTGATACCCTCTTCCTTGTGGGTGCTCGAGGGTCGCTGCGGCCCACGGGTAGTCTCGGGATAACCCGTCGCTCGCGTTGACATAGACGCTCGAACCGCGGGAGTGACACTGCCCGCACAACTCTCCTCGCTGCAACTTGTCCGGGAAAGTCGCTGGATTGATCGTTCCCACTCCGGGCCCGCCGCCGGCATTGAGATGCCCGCCCGCGGGACGGTGGCACCTCTCACAACCCACGTTTGACTCCCCGAAAGTCAGAAAATACTCCTGGCTCGTCTCGTTATAGGCAACGGAGGACGATGTCGTGAAATGGCAGCCGGCGCACCTTCGCTCATACGAGCGCCCCTTCGCCGGGGTTCTTGGATTCCCCGCCGTGTCAAACCAGTCTTTCAGTCCGTATGCGGCCCACACATTTTTCGCTTCAACCCACCGCATCGGAAGAATGTAGTGACTTAAACCTATCTTCGTCAGAAAGTGCTGCTTCCACGCGTTTCCTCCCCCGAGGGTCCGCGCCACCGTATATTCGGGCCCTGTCACCGGGTCGCCAAGCTTCAACTTGTACACCCCCCCCTCCGCCTTTGTGTACACGGTAACCGGGGGAATCCCGGCGTTCGGATCGCTCAACGAAAACTGCGACCAGGTCCCGTCGGCCCAGGTCCCCAGAACCCCAAACTTTGTGCCCGTGTACTTCGGGTCGCCGACCTCTCGGATGATCCGGCTGTGGGACGAATTTCTCCACTTGTCGTAGTCGGTGCGATGGCAGTCCTTGCACAGCCCCGATGTCTGGTATTCCGTTGGAGGAATCTCGTGAGCAGCGTCGGCAGTCGCCGCCTGACTTCCGTCGTGGCAGTCCATGCACGGTTGATTGCTCGGAAAAGCCTCGCCGTTCTTGTGTGTGGCGTGGCAGGTCCCGCAGTCCCATGCCATCGGATAATCGTTCCCTTCCGAATTCGCGTGGCATACGGCGCAGGCCTTTTCGTAGATGCTGTGCCCACTGATCCGATGGACCCTGTAGGAAAAGGACTTCTCCCCCTTTTGGAGCCCCGGCTCGTGGCATCCCACGCATTCGTCCAGAGCCTCCCTCAGCGTTAGGTCTGAGCTGCTCAGCTTGTGGTGCTTCAGCGTCTCGAGCATCGCCCCTTCCCGGTGGCAGTTCTCGCAAGCCAGCCACGCTGGCGCCGTCCCACTAACGTCCCGAACGGACACAAGCGAGCCGCATAGGATGACGCAACCAACAATCAGCCGCCTTCTCATCTTTACCTCCCGGGTGAGCCGGGCACTGACTTCCCTCAGTTCCCGACCAAATCCATTTCCGCGTCTTTCACCGCCTCCAGCCTGTGTGGTAGGGACGGACCCGCATAGGCGCCTCAGACGAAGTGGCAATCCTGGCGACGCCATCTCTGAAGCTCCCGCGAGTGGGATTCGGTCAGCAAACCGAGATATCATTCCTATTTTGATAATGAGAATAATAATAGTGGACTTTGTCTGTCAAGAGAAAAGTCTTATTCGGCGTAAGGCCTCAGTCTCCGGCGGAGGATAAGATTTCCTGCATTTGATGTAGCGCCTCACTTACGGGTGGTCGGGTTGTTGGTATTGACCCACAGGGGTCGCGAGGAACGCCGGGAAGGGGGAAAGTTGGACAGGATGAACAGGATGTACGGGATTGACAGGACCGTGGGTTTCGTCGCCCCAGGCGGTTGGAGGTGTGCCCTCGGGACACGGGTCCCGCCAAAGGCGGCATGCCACCCCGCCTTCGGGGGGCGTCCTCTGCGCTCTCCGCGGTGAGTCCCCACGTAGCTGAGCGATTACCGACGCTTGCGGTGACCCCAGCTCTGTGGGCGCCAGCGCCCTGCCGCTTCAGGGACCCAAACGCAGTTCCGCGCCGAGAACTTCGCTGTCATTCCCGGACAAAGGCGATGATCTCCTCGAGGATTTTGTTCATGTACATCGCCGCGCCGACGTGGGAGGTGTTGTACCACACGATTTTCGGTTGTCCGGCTTTCTGCCACAGCTTCGTCGTGCAATCGGGGAGGACGGTCTGGTCGTTTTTCGCGTTGAACATCATCACGGTGGAGGGCTTGATGCGGTGAGCGTACGTGAGGGGGTCAACCGGGCGCAGCTCCTCGCGCAGCTTTTCGAGCGTGTAGCCCTTTTCGATTAGCTGTTCCCTCACTTTGACGGTTTCGGGCGACGTCCAGACGATCTGCGCTATGTCTCCGCCGCCCAAGACGAGGGCGTTTTTCGTGAAGCCGCCGTCCACGCCGATCGCGAGGGCGCCCGTAATCGCCCCGAGGCTCACCCCGACTATGCCGGTCTTTCCCGCGTCAATCTCTTTGCGCGTTCTGAGCCACTGCGCGGCACACCGGATATCGAGGACAGCTTGTGTCATCAAGCGGCATGTCAAATCAATCTCTCCCGAAATCATGGCTTCCTCGGGACCGTTCCTTGGCCTGCGTTTTCCGAAAAAGGGGAGATGCAGCGGAAGAGCCGCAATGCCGTTGTCCGCGAGCGTTCGGGCGAGGGTCCGGGCTACGACGAAATTCCCTTCGAGGATGTCAAGGACGATGACGCCGGGCATCTTCTCTGTGCTTCTCGGGAGGTAATATTCGGCAAGAACCGTATTGACTTCAAGCCACGGGGTCTCGACTTCTGACGGGAAGGAAAGGTCAGCGACGAAATACTTGTCGGTCGCGGAATCGTACGTCAGAACCCAATCGAAGTTTTTCTTTTTGAGGCGGAACGGTGAGAGCGAGCCGTCCGAAATGAATTCCTCCTTTTCGGAGATGGTCGTCGTCCCCGTCTCCGGGCGCGGCAAGACGCCGGTGGAGCGTGCAGGTGGCTCGGCGACGATGACTTCAAATGGAATACCCTCGATCAATTTTGCGAGGTTGTACTTATAGAAGGGTTGGTTCTGGGCGCCGGCGAATTTCGCTTTGGCGGGCGAGACCGCGTTGGACACCCACAACTCGAGCGTCGAAGGACAAAAGACCGCCTGGTGGAGGCAGGGGTGCTCCGGCGGGTACTTTCGCAGGAGCTCAATCATCTTGATGTCGTTGAGCCGTCCGAGGTTCTCGACGAGAAACCCGCTCATCACTGAATACCCGAGCCAATGCTCCGGAGCCGAAATTCGGGGGTCGTACTCGTCTCTTTGAACGGCAGCCATTTCCCTATCAACGAAATAGTTTCCGCGACGGACAGCGTCCGTGATCGGGGAGTGGGGAGGAGGGTCGCTTTTTGGATCGCCCGGTCGCCCCACAGCCATCCGCGAATGGGAGACCTCCAGCGCAGACGCGGAGGGAATCTTGCCGTCCCCAACGACGAACGTGAAGCCACACGTCCGGGGGGCTTTGCCGATGAAGTTGATGACCTCGTCGAGGCTCTCGCACGTTCGGAGCGCTTCCCTCAGCATGAAAATCATCGGCATCCCTGAGTAGCTTTCGTCGCGGCACGCATTCCCGATCTCGCCGATGGAAATCCCTTTTGCGTTCATCCCGGAGACGCAGCCGATAAGCCCCGCCCAGGACAGCACCGCGTGAGCGTTCCCTTCCTCGGGCTGAAAGACAATCAGCGCCGCATTCTCCTGGGCTGTCTTCTGGCTGCCCACGTCGAGGCTGTAATCGAGGCTGCGGGTGTGATAAAGGTACCCGTCGGCGGTCGCTTTGCCAAACGCAGCGGCTCCCGTGCAGTGGAAGCGGGTCGGAATCGCGTGAAGGAGATGAATTTCTTCCAGGGGTACGCCGGAGCCGTCGGCGAGCCCTTTCATCTCTTCCATGTATCGCTCGGGGATAAACGGTCGCAGGGACTCGAATATCTTCGAGAGCGACGATCTGGACTCCCCGCGTTTCCCAATAGCCCAATCGTCGAGGTACGCCTTCGCATCCTGCGCCGCTTCCTTGGCGAGCAGTTTCCCGTGCTGAAAGCCAATTTCGTAGGGCGTCCCTTTGAGAACCAGAACTCTCTGCCCTCTGGTCGAAAGAAGTTTTCCTTGCCCTTCCTGTCCGACCGTCTGCCAGTCCGAGGGTTGCTCCGGGTGCGACGAGACCGGCACGACAATGAATAGCGCGAGGAGCAGGATAATGGAGGCGACACGCCAGAAATGGGCGGTCCTCGATTTGTTTGCGAGGCGTGAGGTTGCGAGTGAGTTTTTCATAACAGGGATATCCTTTTGGTGTTACGGGTGCTGAAAGGGGCCAGGGCGCTGTGGAGGGCCCTTCAATTCCCATTCTACCACACTCTGATGCCCGCAATGGCCTGCGAACAGCGTGGCTACATTTTGGCGGTGTAGCTATGGTCTGCTCCACCCGTGGTCGGGGTGCGGCGGACCGAAAGACCGAAAGGGGGGAACTTGTTGCACTCCACGCTCCCGTTGGCTCTCGTTGTGGCATGGGCATGTTGCTTATGGTGGGGAGACCATTCACGGGTCCCGCCAGAGGCGGGGTGCCACAACTATCTATCCTCTGCGTTCTCTGCGGTGGCTCCCTCCGCAAAGGGAGCCCTTCCACTCCGGCAAATGCTGGGCTTGACCGCGCGACCGGTGTGTGGTAGGGTCAGGCGTCTCAAGGTTCTGGTCGGCAAACAGAAATTCTCGCATTGGAGGTTATCTTATGGACAGAAGGACGTTTCTCAAGACAGCTGGAGGAGTTGCCGTGGCTTCAACGGTGAGCGTTTTTCATTCATCAAGCGCTCGGGCGGAGGTTGAGAAAATCGGCGCGGGCATGCGAAACACCATCGCCGTCTCGCCGGGGTGGTTCACCGGTTCGCATGTCGAGAGAATCGAGCAGATAGCCGCCTATGGCTTTCGGGCTTTTGAGGACCTTGGCGCCGGCGGATGGAATGATAAGGAGCAGGTGAAAGCCAAATGCCAGGAGCTTGGGATGCAAATCGGCGCCATCGGCGCCGGCGGCAGCATCGGCGGCTGGGGTCCAAACGATCCGGCGCAGCACCAGAGGTTCGCGGATAGCGTCAAAGGCGCCATCGAGAACGCCAGGATGCTCGGCACGAAAATCCTCCTCGCGTTGACCGGCAGGAATCGAGACGGCGTGTCAAAGGAAGAGCAGATGGACGCTCTTGTGAAAGCGGGTCAGCTCGTGGCTCCGATGGTCGGGGACGCTGGCATGACGCTCGTGTGGGAAATCCTGAACGTCCTGGTTGACCATCCGGGCTATTTCCTCGTCTATTCCAAGGATGCATCGGAACTGGTCAAGCGGACCGAGCGCCCGTGCATCAAGTGCCTCTTCGACATTTATCACCAGCAGATCAGCGAAGGGAACCTCATCAACAACATTCGACGGTACATCAAAGAAATCGGGCACTTCCACTTCGCGGACGTCCCCGGACGACATGAGCCGGGAACCGGCGAGATCAACTACAAGAACGTTTTCAAAGCCATCTTCGAGTCGGGCTATCGCGGGATAGTCGCCTGCGAGTTCGGAAAGACCAAGCCGACGGAGGACATTCTCCGAATCCTCGCCGAGTGCGATAAGGGGTAGGGGCCAGACCCCGCGTCCGCAGCCGCTTTGTGGTTCAACAGCCCCTGGCGCGTCCCTTTTTCACCGCCGAGACCCCAGAGGGCGCAGAGAAGAAGCTCGACGGGATAACAGAATTCACGCGATGATCAGGAACCGCAGATGGACGCCGATGAACGCAGATAGATAGAAAAGTGTATATCTGCGTGCATCCGCGGTTAATCTGACATCGTGTCCATCCTGTGTGGCGCCGAGGGCAACTATTGCAGGATTTCGACCCGGTAGAAGCGGCGTCCCGCCTTGTGAGGCGGGCCGAGGGTGTGCACGCCGTCGTCCATCCACATGTTGATGCCCAGCGGCGAGGCCGGCTGAATGCCACCGGCCGTTATCCAATCGAAAAGGTCCGCGGACAGCCACAGCCTGTAGTTTCCGCCTCCTTCGCTATCCCATTCGACGAGGGGAGAATCGGCCGAGCCCGTGATCCGAATGTTTGGACCACGTTGGAACACCTGGATTCTGTCGTTCTGGGTGTCGGCGACATAGACATTTCCCGACGAATCGACAGCTATCCCGGTCGGCTCATAGAACTCTCCATCGTCGGACCCAAGAGAACCCCATTTGGTGATGAACCTGCCTGTAGGATCGAATTTCTGAACCCTGTTGTTGTACGTGTCCACGACGAAGAGGTTGCCAGATGAATCTATTGCTATTCCTGAGGGCCCCGAGAGTTGGCCGTCGCCATTCCCGCCCGTGCCCCACTCGCACAGTAGCTTCCCGGATGTATCGAATTTCTGAATCGAGCTCCAAGTCGGCACGTAGGCATTTCCCGATGAGTCAATGGCTATGCCGTGCTGGTATGAGTATCGTCCAGCGGCCGCGCCTTCCAGGTCCCACTTCAGCAGGAATTTTCCCGAGGCGTCGAACTTCTGGATTCTGCCGTTTCCCGTATCTGCGACAAGCACGTTTCCCCAAGGGTTGACGGCTATGCCGCTCGGCATGAAGAACTCCCCGTCATCCGAACCCAGGTAACCCCAGGCGGCAAGAAACCTGCCGGAGGAGTCGAGCTTCTGGATCCTGTGATTGCCGGTATCTGCGACATAGACGTTCCCGGATGAATCCACCGCTATGCCCTCGGGGTCCTCAAACCCTCCGTTGCCGCGGCCGTAGTAGCCCCAGGCAGCCGTGAATTTGCCGCAGGAATCGAATTTCTGGATTCTGCTGTTCCAAGTGTCTGCGATGTAGATGCTTCCCGAGCGATCAACGGCCAGGCCTGTGGGCCAGGAGAACTCACCATCTGAGTAACCTGTGTAGCTCCAGGTCACCCTGAAATTTCCCTGCGTATCGAACTTCTGAATCCTGTCGTTGTACGTATCGGCTACATAGACGTTTCCGGACGAATCTACGGCCACGCCCTGCGGATTGTCGAACTCTCCGTCGGCGTTGCCGCAGGAGCCCCACTTTGCCAAGAACTTTCCCGATGAGTCGAACTTCTGAATCCTGTCGTTAACGGTATCGGCTACATAAACATTTCCGGATGAATCTGCGGCCACGCCATGGGGACTGTCCAACTCTCCGTCGGCGTCGCCTAAGGAGCCCCACTTTCCTAAGAAGTTTCCCAACGAGTCGAACTTCTGAATTCTGTTGTTATAGCTATCGGCTACATAGACATTTCCGGATGAATCTACGGCGACGCCATAAGGACTGGCGAACTCCCCATCACCGGAGCCTTCCGAGCCCCACTCGGCTAAGAACTTTCCGGACGAGTCGAACTTTTGAATCCTGTCGTTATACGTATCGGCTATGTAGACGTTTCCGGATGAATCTACCGCCACGCCGTGCGGATTCTCAAACTCTCCGTCTCCGTCGCCCTCGTTGCCCCACTTCAGGATGAACCTCCCGCCCCCGTCAAACTTCAGGATCCTGTTGTTGCCGCTGTCAACTACATACACATTTCCTCCTGAATCCACGGCGATGCTCGAGGGTTCGTCGAATTCTCCGTCCGGGCCACCTGGACCACCCCACTCAGCAAGCCACTTTCCCGACGAGTCGAGCTTTTTGACTCTGTCGCCCCAGCTCTCAACTACGAAGACGCTTCCGGATGAGTCCACCGCCACCGCGCAGGGCCCACTGAAACTCCAAGCGTCACCCACGGGCGGCCACGCTCTCACAAACAAGTAGGACTCGCTGGCGTCTCCGGTCAGAAAAACGCCAGAGACGAACAACACCGTAAGGCCCGAAGCAGCAATGTTCCATCGCTTTTGTGTTCTCATGGCATCCCCTCCTTTTAACTTGCAAGTTTTCGGCAGAGAAAGTAACCCGAAAACGGTGGCGGTGTCAACGAATAAAGCGGATGGCCGTGAAACCGGTTCTGGCCGCGCGCGATTTTGGGGAAAGGGGAGAAGGCACCTGCATGCCATGGAATTCTCGGCGGCATCCTGCCTCTGGCAGCACCCCTCAATAGCAGGTCCTTGGCGGGCAAGATACCCATCGCACAGCAACGGCGAACGCGAGCATAGGGCGCAACAAGTTCGTCCGCTGCGGCCTTTCGGTGCCGTCCATCCCTATGATGAGGGGAACAGACCACAGCTATGCCAGGAAAACACAGCGGCATCTTCGCGCCACCGCGCCTGCGAGTGACAAAAAGCCGGAGCGCCCAAAGAGGTTGAGCGCCCCGGCGCGGATTTGCAGGAACGGTCGAAGCTCGGTTACTGAGCTTTCACGAGAAGTTCTTGCAGAGCCGCTTCGTCCGTCACGCCCGGATCGTAGTATTCATAAGCCACCGACTTAGCTGCCTTTGCTTTGATAGGGAATCGAGCTATCAAGCGGTACTTCAACGTCGCCGGCTATTCAGCTCCGGCCAACTTCACGACGACCTGGCCCAGGTCCACAGTCCGCTGCCATCCGAAGCGCGCAGCGACCTCCGTCCCCTCCCAGGTTTGTCCAGAGGAGTAACCCGCAGCTTACAATCGCGGGTGTTCCCCTGCATCGCAAGGCCGAAAAACCGGCTTGAGCGACGCGCTACACACGGCTTCTGGGACGGCAGCACCTCCAGAGGCAAATTTACGCTTGACAATAGTTCGGTGGCGAACTATCATGCCGGGTAGATTATGAATTCGAATCACAGACAAGAGAAACGACGCGCGGACACTCGCGGTATTATCGGGCAAATAGCGCGGATTCGTGAGCAGGCGAATCTGTTGATTGAGGAGGAGTTGAGAAGCCGCTCCATTACGGGGCTTTTGCCTGCACATGGCGCCGTGTTGAGTTACCTCTTTAGACAGCGTCGGGCCGTCGCCATCAAAGAGGTTGTGAAACGTGTCGGGCGGGTGAAGTCCACGGTAACCGGCATGTTGAATACGTTAGACCAGCATGGATACGTTCACAAGACGCCGTCCGACACAGACAGGCGCGTTGTCTTAGTCGAGCTGACAAAGAAGGGACGGGCGTTGAAGCCGGACTTCGATCATATATCCGAGAGACTGATTCGCCGTCTTTACGGGTCCATGTCCCAGCAGGATCGAGAGACGCTTTTTCGACTTTTGTCTGAGCTTGAACGAAACCTCAGGGGGGCGCAGTGAACATGGGCGGCAATTTTTTGGACTATTCGTTCGGCGGCGAACCATGTGAGGCGATTTGCGGAGGCTGAAGACATAAGGGAGTTCTCAAAACAGCAAGAAGGAGGATGAACGATGACAGACACAATCCTGGTAACTGGCGCGACGGGTAATCTTGGTAGAGGCGTGGTACAGGCCGTCACAAGGGAACGCTTCCGTGTGAAGGCGGCATCACGTCACCCTGAAACCATACCCTCGGCAGAGAACGTTGAGGCGGTGAGGATGGACTATGACGATCCTTCCACACTCGACGCAGCACTTTCCAACGTCAAAGCCGTGTTCCTGGTTGCTCCACCCATGGACCCGGAGGCGGCGGCAAAACTGGAACCGGTCATCGAGAAGGCCAAGACACTTGGGGTCGCACACATCGTGTTCAACTCCGCTCTGGGCGTGGACCAGAACGAGCAGGCGCCGCTGCGCATTGTCGAACGGGCCCTGATCGCCTCGGGCGTGCACTACACCATTCTGCGTCCGAACTTCTTCATGGAGAATTTCTCGGCCGGTTTTGTATCTCCCATGATAAAGAGTCAGGGGAGCATCTTCCTTGCCGCTGGGGACGGCAAAACCAGTTTCATCTCGACCAAAGACATCGCCGAAGTGGCGGCCACGGCCTTTGCAGAGAAGCTTTTCGGCAAGGAGTACAATCTTACTGGCCCGGACGCCCTCGACCACACTGAAGTAGCGAAAACCATCAGCAAGGCCATCGGCAAGAAGATCACGTACCAACCCCTGTCCGAAGAGGCAATGCTGCAGGGAGCAAGGCACATGGGTATGCCTGAAGGCGCGGTGCAGTACATGAGAGCGCTCTACGCTGCCGTCCGGGCTGGTTACACGGCAGCGGTCACGGATGATGTCAGACTGGTTACCGGCAGCGAGCCAACGTCGTTCGAAGCGTTCGTCGAGATGAATAAAGCATGTTGGCAGTAGCTGGGTGATCCACACGACGAAACAACATACGATTATGGCCCGTCTGTTGACAGCGGCCGGAGTGTTCTTCTGCGGGTCTTCGCAGGCTGAGTCGCAGGCCACGAAACTGCTCAAGGCCAGGAATCCGGAGTTCTGCCGTGAACTTACCAACAGGAGATCACCGACTCGAAGTGACCCTGCCGTTTGGGGTCACATCCAACACGTGGCTTTGATTGACCCCCACAAGGCACGGCAGAGTGCTTCTTGACGGCTTCTTACCGCTTGCCTTCCTGCGCGATCCAGACAACGAAGGCCCAACAACTTCTTCTCCGAGCGACGCAGCACGTCTTCTGTCCAGCCACGTACATCCTGGATTTCACCGACCTTCTGTCCCCGCCTATTTCGCCTTTACCAGGATTTCCTCCGGCGGTGCTTCGTCCCTGACGTCGGGATCGTAGTATTCATAGGCGATGGACTTGGCAGCCTTGGCCTTGATGGGGAAGCGAGCCATCAGACGGTACTTCAGGGCAATCGGCTGATCGGCCGGCACCTCCCGCAGATAGACGATGATTTGACGACCGGTGAGCGAATACTTCTCCATCACGCCCTTCTCGACCAGGTCATTCAAATCCTCGGTCAGAACCGTGAATCCGGGCGGCAATCCGATGTCCACGATGACCATCTTCGCGGCTGCCGGGCGGTTGTTTGTGACCGTTACGTTGCATCCGACCGTGTCGCTGACGGCAAGCTCGGTCTTGTCGTACTTGACCTCGATGCTCATCGGCTCTTTCTCGGCATGCAGCTCGCGGTAGGGCAGGTAATACCGCCCGACGACCTGATAGAACATGCTCCCTTCACCCTCGATGTTGAGCTTGACGGTGTTCTCTCCCTCGACGGTCATGCTCTTGAGGTCCACAAGCCGAAGCACGTCCGAGTTCGTCCGGTCTATCTTCAGGACGGCTGCCTCTTTCCCGTTGATGGCGACGCGAATCGAACCCTCCACTTCCTGCGTGGCTTCCTTGATGGACATCACGAGCGCCTTGAGAGCCTGAATCGTCGCCTGCGTCGAGTGCCACGTGCCATTCGGGTCCTTTTTCTTGACGAGGTAATCGTTGACCTTGGTGACGACTGCCGGATGTTTGCCGTAGCGGAGAAGCGCCTGACAAGCCAGCGCCGTCGTCTCAATCACGCCCGATTCTCCTCTTCCAAAAGTCGGCGTCTGCTCCTTCATCGGCCAGTAAATCAGCCCCTCTTCCTCGACCTTCTTGTCCAGAAGTTGGCGGATAAGAGCGGCTGCCGTCGCGCCGTTCTTGTCATAGAGGACAAACGCGTTTGCCAGCATCGCCAGCGTGTAGTTGTCGAGCGCCTTGTCCATGTTCTTCTCGATGTACTGAACGGCTTTCGCAATTGCCGGACCCTTGTACTCCGTTGCCAGCAGCCCCCACGTCGCATAGGCGGTCGTGCGGAGAAGGTCGTTCTGGAACTTATCAATCGCTCCCTCGGCGATTCCTCCTTCCGACGGCTTCCACGAGCCATCGGGCTGCTGCTGCTTGACGAGCCAGTCCTGAGTCCGGGCGATGACGTTCGGGTCAACATCGTGCACTTTGCTCATGTCGAAGAATTCCATCAGCCCATACGTCGTCAGGACGTTATGTGCCGGCGCCTTGCCGAACCACTCGAACCCGCCGCCCTGCACCTCGTAGCTCAAAAGCCTTTGATAGCCGGCATTCACGAACCCTTCCGCTTTCATCTGAATTTCCGGCGTGACTTTTCCGGTGGACTTCATGTAGTCGAGAACGAGGATGTTCGGATACGTTGCCGAAGAGGTCTGCTCAAAACACCCGAACGGCATCTGCAAAATCTTGTCCATTCCCTCGACCACCTGTGAGAACACGCCCGGATAAACCTTCACGAAAATCTTGCTCGCTCCATCAATCGCATTCTCCGGGATGTTGACGAGTGCCGCGACTTCCTTTTCCAGCCGCCCGGTGGCGTTGAACAGCGTTTCTTTCCCGTCCGGCTCAATTTCGATGGAGCGGGAAATCGCGTCGCTCTTCTTCTCGCCGTATCCATAGACGGTGAAGGCGTAGTTCCCAATCTTGTTCACTTTCATCGTGAAATAGACGGCCCTCACCTCGTCCGGTCGGAGGACAACTTCCTTCTCCGGCTCGTCGAGGAGCGTGAACCAGTCGGCCTCTTCTGCTTTGAGGCGTATCTTCTGCTCCGTCGGCAGGTAGTTATAGACTGCCACCGGCACGGAGACCTGGTCGTTCTGGATCAGCGAGATGGGGAAGTCTATGTCAATGAAGAAATCCTGAAAGACTCGCATCGGACAGGTCTTGGAGCCGAGCATCCCGTCTTTGGACGACGCCATCGAAGTGAGCCGCCACGTCGTGATGGAGTCCGCCAGCTTGATCTCCACGCTTGCTACGCCATTCGCGTCCGTGATCAGCAGCGGATTGAAGTACAGCGTCTCCGGGAAATACTTGCGGACTCGCGGCGGCTCCGGCGCCCCTTCGCCTCCGGCACCGCCCTTAGCCTCGGATTTCGCCAGAGCGAAGCGCTCGACCGGCGCCCTGGCGTCCCCGTTAAGGTCACCGGCGAGTGCGGCCATCGGTGCCTGGACTGCCTCCTCCATGATTTGCACGCCCCCCGGCTGCAAGCCCCCTCGACGGCGAACCTGAGTGTCCCGGAGAGCGAGCCGATAGTCCGGAATCCACACGTCGTCGGCCGTCCCTTTGAGTCCATCCACGCCGTAGGTCAGAAGCTGGAAGCCATGATAGGTCTTGCAGCTATTGCACCAGCTTCCCTTCAGCTCGAAGGGGTTGCCCCAGGAATCTGTGATGTCCGCCCTTGTGATGAACCTCTGGTCCACGAGCACCTGAAGCGTTATTGGCTTGTTCGCGTCCCAGCCAATCTTCTGGAAATAGGCATCCTTGTCTCGCTGCGCTCTCTTGCGGAAGGACTCAAACGCCTCCGCGACCCTCTGATATTTCTTCGTGAGATGCTCCGTGACAGCGAGACCGTAGGCGGCATCCTCGCCCTTCGTTCGGTAGGTGTCCACGTCTATGGCGTACGCGGCGAATCCCTCCGCGGAGGCGAGCAGCACCCTCGCCGCCTTCTCCTTCATCTCCAGCTCTTGCTCGATCCCTTCGCGCCTTTCGAACGGCATCGGCTTCACGACATCCTTCATGTCATAGCCGTGAATCTCGTACCTCGGCTTCATAATCTGCTCTTCGAGGTAGAAATAGACCTTTTCCATCCCCGGCTGCATTTCCTGAAGCGCAAAGACCGCCTCATCAACTACCATGATTCCGAGCGCCGCGAGGACCGGATGCCCGCCCTTGTCCGCGACTTTGAAGTTCACCTTCGCGTACTCCGCTGGCAGGTAGGTGTCCTTGTCCGGGGAAATCGTCAGGTTCAAATCGTTCGCCGGGTCCACGAACATCAGCTTCCGGTCTCGGACGATGTTGCCGTCCGCAGAGATGATATAGGCACTCAGCCCGACTGCCCCGACGAGGTTCTCGTCGAGACCAATCTCTGTTGACGCAGTGCCATCCGAGAGATTCAGGGTCTTTGTCAAAATTGTCTGATTGTCCCGAATGAGGTCAATGTACGCAGTCCCTTTCTTCTTTGTTGAGACCAGACTCACCTCGATCGAGTCGCCGACCTTGTAGAGGGCGCGATTCGTCCTCGCTATGATGCTATCCGTTCCCTGGGGCTTCGGCTGAAGCTCGACCGTCGCCGAGAACCGATTCCCCTTTGCGTCCTTCCCCTCGATTGCAAACTGCACCTTGTCGCTTTGCGGCACAAGCGAGAATTCGCCGAATCCTCCTTCGTCGGTCTTCAATGCAATTCGGTTTCCTGCCGCGGCCTGCGCTCCGGTTACCCGAAGAGTCATCTCCGTCTTCGCCGGTCGGCTGTCCGCATAGGTCGTGACAAAATAGACCGTGTTCTCGACGTTCGGCACGAGGTCGCCGCTCTCCGGAACTGCCACCACCGTTATCGCGGACTTCGTAACGCTGAGGTTTCGGGTCAACTGCTCCTTATGGTCGGCCGAGTCCACTACCGAAGCATCCACCTTCACAAACGCCTTCCCCTGCTCAAGCGGCTGCCCGACGAAAGCGTCCGGCAGCTTTTGCTCGAATTTGTAATGCCCTTCGTTGTCCAGCTCCGCGGTAATCTTGGCGAACTCCTCAAAGCCCACGTCGAACTTCGAGAACGTGATGGTCAGTTTCCCTCCCGCCACCGGCTTACCGAAGAAATAATCCACCTGCACGTCCCCTTTGACCGTCTCGCCCGGCTCGTAGTAATCCCTATCCGTCTTGAGGACGATTTTGAACTTCGGCAGGACGTACCGCTCGACCGTTACCGTCTTTTCCTGCTGCCCTTTCCCGACGGAAACGCGGACGGTGTATCGTCCCTGATTCAACTCATCGGCAAGCTGGAAGTCGGCGGAGGTAACTCCGAACTCGTCCGTCTTCGTCTCTTTCTTGAAGACCTTGTTCCCTTTCGAGTCCATGACCTCGAAGATCGCTGGCGAATCCTTGACCGCTTTCGAGTCCGGGACGGTCAAAGCCAGCGACCGCATGTGGATGAGCTGCCCCGGCTGGTACATCGGCTTATCCGTCGTCAGAAGAATCTTGTTGCCCGTCTTGAGGCGAATGCCCTCCTTGATCTCGTCTTTCCCGATGTCCGTCTCGACCTCCACCTTCAATTCCGCCGCGCCTTCTTCTCCCTCCGGCATCCGGAACGATGCATCCAGGGTCCCTTCTGCGTTCGTCTTTCCATCAAAAAGATTGGCGAGTTTGCCTTCCTTCTCCACGGAAATAGAGACCTTCGCCCCCTCGATTGCCTGGTCGGCGCTCTTGTTCCGAACGATGACTCTCAAGCCTGTGAGCGATCCGGCATAATATTCACGCTGACCGAGGACGACCGTCTGGAGCTTGTCCGCGAGATAGAACAGGCTTTTCCGAAACGCTTTCCCCTCGCGCCCGATTTTGTACTGGAGTACATACTTTGCGAGATGTTTGGCGTCAATCTTCGCGGGGACAATGACCCTGGTTCTGCCGCCCGAAAAGCTCGCCGACGCCTCGCCGAGCCGAGACCCGCTGAGGTCGGTGATTTCCGCGAAAAGCCTTCCCTCTTCCACGGGCAGGCCCCCAAACCTCAACGAAACCTGTTCCTTCCCGACCCGCAAAATCTTGATCTGTGCGGCCTCCTCGTTCGCCGCGGGTGAAATGGACGCGAACCTGGCTCCAGCGACCACGCAGAGCGCGCCAACAATTGCCAAAGGCAGGTAACTCAACTTCGTTCTGCTCATTTGTGTTCTCCTTGTGAAACCAATTGTCCGGGGTTTCGTCGGATCGCCCCTCCATAAGCACAATCATAATACAGGCAAAAGCCAAGCTCCAAACAGCAATTCGCAATGTTCTTCACCAGAATAGACAATCACACCGCGAAAATGTTCCGGCGGAGGGCGATTGCATACCGAAGAGGAACGGTGAAAGGCCTATTGGGCGGGCGCTTCGAGGCTCGTTTTCAGGGCGGCGATGGCGTTCATGACCTGCTGGCTGAAGGAATGGTACGCCGCTTTTGCTCCTGAGTTCAGCGACCGCTCGTCGAAACCGAGCGCCTTTCCGAAGGAGACACTGACGGGGTGAAAGCGTACCATCTTTCTGCCGCGAGGGAGGACGTGGTAGGTGCCTGACACATAGGCGGGTATGACGGGCGCACGGCTTCTGTGGGCAAGGAGCGACACCCCTGACTCCGGCGGTTGAAGCTGGCCATCAGAGGAGCGCGTCCCCTCGGGGAAAACGACCACCTTCCTCCCCTCGCCGAGCTTCTCAAGGACAGTCCTCAGCGCCGAGCGGTCGGCACGACGCTTTTTGATCATGATGGAATTGACCTTCCGACATAACCAGCGAAACGCGCCGAGCTTGAAGAGGTCGTCCCTCGCCAGGAAAAATATCTCTTCCGGAATGGCGGCGCTGATGACGGGAGGGTCCACGTAGCTCTGATGATTTGCGGCGATGATCGCCTTGCCGCGAGGAAGATTCTCCCGCCCATACACCCGGAAATGGAAAAAGGCCTTCAGGAGCGTGCCGAACAGGGTGCGTGCGATGCGGTAGAGAACTTTCACGGGACTAACCTCCACGTTTCCGGTTCAGCCCCCGGGCTGCTGTTACTCGCGGACGACAGCGAAAACAGGCGCCCCCATGCGCCCACTGTCAGACTTCGGTCTCTTTTCGAGGAGGGGTAACGCAGCGGCACCGGTTACCGCCGCTCAGCCCTCTGTCGCCGAACCAGAAGCGGCTTCCTCGTTTAGAAAGGGCGCCAGATGCTCCAACATTTTGTCAACGACCTGCTGTGGGGCGAGGTCGGTCGAGTCTATCAGAATCGCATCGGGGTGTTTCTTGAGAGGAGAAATCTTCCGGGTGCGGTCGGCGGCGTCCCTTTGTCTCAATTCTTCCCTGACCTGTTCGAGGGGAACAGGAATTCCGCGGTCGAGGAGTTCCTTGTGGCGTCGCTGCGCCCGCGTGTCAAGAGAAGCGTCTATGTAGAATTTGAATGGGGCGTTGGGAAAGACGACGGTGGTCGTATCTCTTCCTTCGGCGACAGTGCCCCCGCGAGCCGCGATTCTCCTTTGCTGGGAGACCATGTACCGCCGAACGGCGGGCAACCTCGCGATTGCGGAGGCGGCTTCCGGAACCTCCTGACCTTTTATTTCCTCGCTAACGTCCTTCCCATCGAGCGTGACGAACGTCGAGCCGTCGGTCGTGCGCTCGAACGAAACCTGCGTGGTCTTTAGAAGAGCTTCTATTTGTGCCGTATCATCCGGGGCGACGCCTGCCCGGAGAACCTTGAGTGCAAACGCTCGATACATCGCCCCAGTGTTGATGCTGAGGAGATGGAGACGCGTGGAAAGCAAAGAAGCGACGGTCGTCTTGCCAGAGGCAGCGGGACCATCTATCGCTATTACAAGATTCGGTCGCTTCATCATTTCAGCCAGAGAACCATAAAGAAATACGCCACCGGAGCTGTGAAAAGGATGCTATCCATCATGTCAAGGACGCCGCCGACGCCAGGCAGCCGCCCGGAGTCTTTGACGCCAGCGTCCCTCTTCAAGGCGGATTCCGCGAGGTCTCCGACGTGGCTGATCAAAGAGAGAATAGAGTCCATCAGGAGAGCTTGACCAAAATTGATTCGCAGGGGGAATACAGCCCAACAGACCAGCCCAAGGGCTATGCCTCCAAGAGTCCCGCCGAGGAACCCTTCCACGGTTTTGTTGGGGCTGATTCGAGGGGAGAATCTTCTCTTGCCGAAGGCTTTGCCGAAGAGGAGGGCAAAGGAGTCCGCTCCTCCGACCACGACGATAAAGCTGAGAACCCACCACGGCCCGTGGCGGCCGGCTGGCGGAAAGTAGTTCATCCGGACCACGAACGACAGAACCCATGCGACGAAAACGACCCCGCCCGCTAACGCGGCGAAATCGAAGAGGGCGGAGCTGAAGTCGCCTTTGACGGCTCGCCATGCGAAGAAAAGAAACAAGAGCGCGAAACAGGATGCTGGGAGAACGATCTGGGGAAGGGGGCGAAGCAAAAGCGGACTTCGACATGTGAGGAACACACCCGTGCAATAGACGACCCCGCAGAAAATCCCGAAAGGAAGGGACACTCTGTCTTTCTTTTGGGAAAGTCTGTAGAACTCATAGAGGCCGGCGGCGACGAGAAGGTCGGCGGCAAGGAGGAGGAGAAGCGAGCCAAACCGGTAGTGGCTCAGCAGCAAAACCCCCGAGCAGACACTCAGGAAGAGAAGAACGATCAGGGCTCTCTGTAGGAGCACGTTATCTCACTCCGCCGTAGCGGCGTTCTCGGGTCGCGAAATCTTTCAGAGCCTGTGCCATGTGCTCTCGCCGGAAGTCAGGCCAAAGAATCGGGGTAACCCAAATCTCGCTGTACGATATTTGCCAGAGAAGGAAATTGCTGACGCGATATTCTCCGCCGCTGCGGACAAGCAAATCCGGGTCCGGAAGCTCGCCGGTGTACAGGAAACGGGAAAATACCTGTTCGTCAATCTCCTCCGGAGATAGTTCGCCCCGGGCGGCTTGGCGGGCGCATTCTCGTGCGGCGTCAACGATCTCCGGTCTTCCTCCGTAGT